>NZ_CP018788.1:0-318797 GCF_002139915.1 Campylobacter devanensis | reverse complement strand
TGGCTTAGCTACCACCAAGATAACAATTATAGCAATTAAAGCATATATAATACCACTAAATTTACCTAAACCTCCGCTCAAATTTGGTACATTTGGCTTTTTAAAATTAAAATTTGGCTTCCTCTCATTGTTATTTGAGTTGCCATTTTTTTTATTAAAATAGTCATTTAAATCTGCAGGCAATTCTTGTCCTTTAATTAATATAAGTAAGTAAATGTTCGTATTTTGGATTTTTACCCATTACTATATCAAAATACGCACCTTGAAGCTCATGCGATACTGAACCTCTTTTGCCGCTACCAATTACTCTACTATCTATACTACTAATTGGCGTAACCTCTGCTGCTGTTCCAGTAAAAAATGCTTCATCAGCGTTATAAGCTTCATCTCTAGTAATTCTTTGGCGAAGTACTGTATAGCCTAAATCTTTTGCTATTTGAATCACATTTTTTTGAGTAATACTCTCTAAGCTAGTGTCATTTGGTGGAGTTATTATTACTCCATCTTTTACGATAAAGAAACACTCGCCGCTACCTTCAGCGATAAATCCTTGCGGATCAAGCAGCAAAGCCTCATCGCAGCCTGCTTCGTGTGCTTCGAAATTTGCCATTTGAGAGTTAAAGTAATTAGCGCTTGCTTTTGCCTTTGACATCATAGAAAATGGTGCTGGCTTCATCCAAGAGGCGATTTTGACTTTTATACCATTTTGAAGAGCTTCTTCGCCCATATATGCACCCCACTGCCACGCTGCAATAGCGACATTTACTGGGCATCCAATATGACTAACGCCCATTTTACCATAGCCTAAAAATACAAGTGGACGAATATAGACATTATCTGTGTAGGTGTTGCTTTTTAATAGGTCAATGTGTGCTTGATTGATCTGTTCAGCGGTAAATGGAATTTTAATCCCACAAGCCTTAGCAGATTCAAATAGCCTTTTTGTATGTGCTTCAAGGCAAAGAATAGCTAAACCCTTTGGTGTCATATAAGCTCTAACGCCTTCAAATACAGCATTGCCGTAGTGTAATGAGTGAGTTAAAACATGAGTTGTAGCCTCGTGCCATTTGACTAATTTGCCATCATACCATATATGTTCTGCTTCTGGTAGTGCCATTGTAACCTCTTTATAAAAAATTTTAGGCAATATTTTATCTAAATTTAATTAATAAACCGATAAAAATTAATATAAAAGTGATAAAAATGATAAATTTAGCCTTGCTTTTGCAAATTTAGCATAGTATAAATTTAAACAATTACTATACACGGCAGGCACAAGACAATAATAATATCTAAACTCAAAAGAATAAATTGACTAGCAAATTTATTCTATAAATCCGCTAGCTAAAACCCTTTGATTTTCATCATAAAATACAGCTAACTGACCACTAGCAACAGCTCCAGCATTGCTCTTTAGTTCTACAGTTGCTACTCCATTGCTTACACGAACAACACATAAAATAGGCTTTGAACGATACCTAATTTTTACATAAGATTCAAATTCGCTCAACTGAGTAAAATTATTAAAATTACGTGTTTTAAATTCATAGCACTCTAATTCATCTTTTTTACCTACAGTAATCTCATTAGCTCTAGCATTGATATTAGTTACATAATGAGGATCATGCGCACCATTGATTTTAAAGCCTTTGCGCTTGCCAATTGTATAATGCATATAGCCATCATGAGTACCGATAGCATCGCCATTTGAATTACGAACAATACCTGGAAGATTGGTATTATAGTGCTGCTTTAAAACATCAATATATGTAGTCTCAACAAAACAAATCTCACTACTTTCCTTTTGTGAGGCCAACGATGCAATCTGTGGTATTTGCGAAGCCTGGGCTTTTATATCGACTTTGAGCTTATCTCCGAGCGGAAAGATGATGTAAGGTAAAATTTGCGGGTCAAGATTGGCTAAGAAATAACTTTGATCTTTAGTCTCATCAATAGCAGATTTTATTAAACCATTTTCTATTCTAGCATAATGACCAGTTGCGATTTTATCACAGCCTAGACTCTTAGCAAATTCCCAAAGTGCACCAAATTTAATCAAGCGATTACAGTGAGCGCATGGATTTGGCGTAATTCCATCCTTGTATGAATTAACAAATAGATCATAAACCTCTTTTTTAAAAGTCTCTTGCAGATCTAAAACATGAGTCTCTATCCCTAAAAACTCACATACTTTTTTGACATTATCAATATTATGTCTATGGTAATCCTCTCTGCCGTGTAGCTTCATATAGCAACCTACTACACTATAACCCTGATCTTGTAAATATTTGGCACTCATTGAGCTATCTACACCACCGCTTAATGCTATTAATACTTTCAAAATAATCCTTTTATCGCTATTTTTTGATGATTATACAAAATATTTCTAAATATAATAAAACGAGATAGTAAAAATTTATATAATATATTTAAATAGTATATTATATAAATTTAGAATTAGTTTGAGTAAATCTAATCTTATACAAAACCTTAATAATTTTATCTTAAAAATACAAGTTTTTAAAACTCATTTAGCCAAATTTGTCTTGTATAATCTAAGTAAATTGACATTTAGCATACATAATATAGCAATAAGCTAACACTGCTTTATATTTATGCTATAAAAGTAAAATATCCATAATCTCATCTATATTATCAGCACTATAATAGCTATTTTTATTAACCAAACCCAAATTCACAAGATTATCTAAAAAGTTAAAAAGTGGCGCCCAAAAATCTCTTTGAACAAAAATCACCTTATGATCTCTAAGCCTTGCCTGCGCCAATGTAATAACCTCAAAAGCCTCATCAAGCGTTCCAAAACCACCAGGAAAAATAATAAAAGCAAAACTATCTTTTATTAAAGCGTTTTTTCGCTCGCTTAAACTATTTAATGTCTGCGATTTGGTGCAATAAGAATTGAGCTGTTGCTCATTTGGCAATATAACATTTATCCCTATACTATCCCCTCTAGCTTCAAATGCTCCACGGTTTGCTGCTTCCATAATGCCGCCACCTCCGCCAGTGATAACCCCATATCCAGTAGCTGCCAAAGCTTTTGCGATTTTATATGCTTTTTGGTAATGTTCACTGCTAGCATCTAATCTGGCTGAGCCAAAAATAGTTACATATTTCATGCATTAATTCCTAAATCTAGTCTCTTGCACCACAAAAGCTCTCCATCGCCAAAAATACTTCTATGTAAGATTTTAACCTTCATATCTAAATTTATATTATTAGCACTTTTGAATTCATTTGAGCGATAAATTAGAATCCAATCTACTCTAGAATCTAAATTTCTTAAGAAATTTTCACCACCTTCAATCATAACAAATCTCTTTTTAAAAGCCGGTTCTATCGAATTTGAGATTTCAATTTTACGATTTGGTATATTAAAAAGCGGTATTTGTAAATCAAATTCAGTTTTAGATGAGTAGATTAAAATATCTGGTGCACGCCCACTAATTAGCCTAGCATCTAGCGTTGGTCTATCTGTGCAAACTGTAGCTCCGCCAACTACCATCAGTTCAGCAAGCGCTCTAAGACGATGAGTATGAGTACGACTGGCTAAATTTGATATTACTCCACCAGTTGCAACCCCATTTTGCGTTAAGGCAATTTTAAAAAATGTAAAATTCCCGCTTTGCCACCTTAAAAATGGCTCTAGTAGTTCATCACATCTAGTCTTACACACATCAAGCTTTACCTCAACACCATTTTGAGTTAAAAACTCAGCCCCGCCTTTGGCGTGTTCTCCATAATCTCTTGAGCCAATTACTACACGCTTTGCACCCATAGCAAGAATCAAACTCGCACAAGGTGGCGTCTTCCCTTGATGAGCGCATGGCTCTAGCGTCACATAATAGGTGGAGTTTTTAAGCAAATTTCGGTGATTTTGGATTATGAGATTATATAGCTCATTTGGATTTTTAGCGGCAGCAAATATACTTTTTAAACTGCTATCTTTGCTCTCTAAGGCCTCTTTTGTCGCATTTAATTCAGCGTGAGCCTCTCCAGCTTTTTGATGAGCACAAATAGATAAAATCTTGCCATTTTCATCTAAAATCACAGCCCCAACTGCAGGATTAGGATAGGTCAAAAGCTGATAATCCCACGCTTTATTAATAGCTAAAGATAGATAAAACTCATCACTCATATTTACCACTGGATAAAGGTTTTAGCTTTTTTTATATTATTAAAATTTAAATTTATATTTTGTGTGCCATCATTGATTACGATATCATCACCATTTACACTTACTATTGTGCCAATTATCTCACTTTTATCGCTTAATATAATCTTTGCCATCTCAGATATACTCTTAGCAAAATGTTCTGGTTTGCTAAGTTTTCGCTCAAGCCCTGGACTAGAAACTTCTAAAACCCAATCCCCACTAACTGGCGGCATAACATCATAAATAGGCGATAAAAGCTTACTAACAATCTCGCAATCATCCAAGCTCACACCGCCACTTTTGGTTATATAAACTCTATAAATTTGGCGGTCATTTTCGTTGGCTATCTCTGTATCATACAGAGCCACACCGCAATCATTTAATAACTTTTCTAACTCTTCTAAATTCACTTTTTACCCTTTTGTAACTCATCAGCAACCTTAGCAAATAGAGCGTCTATATGATTTTGATACTTTAATCTATCATCAAAGATAAAATGAAAATTTGGAGCCCTATACCACCCCTCGGCTGCCATACAATGATTTTGGATATGGCGACTAATCTTTTTAAGATGAGATAATATATAGGCTTGTTCCTTCTCATCAAAATTCATCTTATCTAAATATACAAAGGCATCATATCTACCCTTTTTACACTCAACATCAGTAACACAAAGTCCCTTTAAATATTCATCTTCAAGAGTGCTTAGGGCTTCTGGAATTAGCTCTTTTAATATGCTTTGGGTGCGAAGTCTTTTTAACTCAGCGGGGTTCATATCTCAGCCTTATTCTCTACTTCTTTATAACTCTCAATATAATCGCCCTCTCTCATATCATTATAGCCTTCAATCCCTACGCCACACTCATAGCCCTTTGCTACCTCTTTAGCATCATCTTTAAAGCGTTTAAGTGAGCTGATATTGCCTTCAAATACCACCACGCCATCACGAATAACACGAATTTTCGCACCCCTGCTAATGATACCTTCAGTCACCATACAGCCAGCGATTTGACCGACTTTTGGTACATTTATAACTTGTCTAATCACTGCTTGACCAAGATCCTCTTCAGTGATAACTGGACTCATAAGGCCACTTAATAAAGCCTTAACATCATCTAAAAGATTGTAAATTACATTATAGGTTTTGATCTCGACAGCTTTTTCTTTGGCTTTTTCTTTGATATCACCAGTTGGTCTGATATTAAATCCTAATATCACGCAATTTTGACTAGCACTAGCTAGTGAAATATCGCTTTGAGTGATACCGCCTACACCAGAGTGGATAATGCTAACTTTAATCTCATCATTTCTAAGCTTCTCAAGACTAGCTTTAATAGCCTCTAATGAGCCTTGGACATCAGCTTTGATTATTACAGGTAGGTTTTTCAACTCGCCTTCTGCGATTTTGGCACTTAACTCATCTATTGTAACTTTTGTAGATTTGCTTAACTCTTTTTGGCGTAGATACTCATATTTTTTCTGTGCGTATTCACGGGCTTCTTTATCACTTTTTACGCTAATTAAAGTCTCGCCAGCTTCAGGCACTTCGCTTAGACCTATTAATACCCCACACTCTCCTGGCTTAATAGCCCTTAAACTTCGACCCTTATCATCGCTTAAAGCCCTTACTTTACCATACGCCACACCTGCAACTATGGTATCACCTACTTTTAATGTACCGTTTTCTACTATTATAGTAGCTACTGGGCCACGGCCTTTTTGCAATGAACTCTCTATAATTGTAGCTTTGGCCTCTCTATTTGGATTGGCTTTTAGCTCTAAAATTTCAGCTTGTAAAAGCACTATTTCTAATAAATCTTCTATCCCCATCCCCGTTTTTGCTGATACTGGAACAAACTCATAAGACCCACCCCACTCTGTAGGCATGATATCAAGTTCTGCCAAACCACTTTTGACCAAATCAGGATTAGCACTCTCTTTATCCATTTTGTTTATCGCTATAATAATTGGCACGCCCGCTGCCTTAGCGTGAGCTATCGCCTCCTTGGTTTGAGGTTTAACACCATCATCAGCAGCCACTACGATAATAACAATATCAGTAACACTAGCTCCCCTAGCTCTCATAGCAGTGAAGGCCTCATGCCCTGGTGTATCGATAAATGTGATATTTTTTCCATTTTTTTCTACCATATATGCGCCAACATGTTGAGTGATGCCACCGGCTTCGCCACTTGCTACTCTAGAGTTTTGGATATAATCTAATAAGCTTGTCTTACCATGATCGACATGCCCCATTATCGTAACTACAGGCGCTCTAGGCTCGGAGTGTTGGTCATCTTCGCCCTCATAAGCTTTGACATAGTCAAATTCCTCTTGAGTATCTACAATATTAATCTCAATACCAAACTCAGCACCTAAAATTTCAATCTCATCTTCTTCTAAGAAGTCATTTTTGGTAGTCATCTTGCCAAGCATAAAAAGCTTACCAATAATCTCACTTGGGGATTTTTTGATCTTATCGGCAAATTCATATACTCTAATCTCTTTTGGTATATCTACACTTACAACGCTCTCATTTTGATTATCTTTGACCACTTTTTTATGCTTTTTGCGGCTACTTCTTTGAATTCCGCCTTCAAAGTTAAATCCATTATTTTGCGCAGGTTTATAGATATTTAGAGGTTTTTTAGTAGTTTGAACCCTTTCAGTTTCAATCGGTTTTACTGTGAGGTCTGGTAGCACTACAACATCTTCATCATCGATTACAATATCGTCACCAAATTCACTAAGACCCATTAAATCAAGCTTTGATGAACTCTCTTTTTTAGTGGCTTGAAATTGTTTTTTATCTTTTTTCTTCTTTTTAAAACTCTCCTCACCACTACCAAACATAGATTCAAGTGCTTTATTATTTATCATTGTTGGACTACTAGATTTTTCTACTTTTGGCTGTTCGTCTTTTTTCTTTTTAACAATTACTAAGCCACGCCTTTTATTTATACTTGAATTTGCTAGACTCTCAGGTTTTGATTCATCTTTTTGGTTGGATTCTGGCTGCTGTTTTGACTCTACAGCTATTACTTTTACTGACTCAGGTACTAGCTGAGTTTTGAGTGACTCATCTTTTATAGTTGGTTTTGACTCCTCTTTTAGCGACTGTTTAACTGCTGGCTTTTTAGCCGATTTAGCCTCTGGGGTTATACCAGATTGGACATAATCATAAAGCTTTGCAGCATCTTCTGGACTTACAGCGCTTGAGACAGTAGTCACCGCAAAGCCTAGCTCTTTTGCTTTCTCTAAAATTTTTTTAGACGATGAGCCTAGCTCCTTTGCTATTTCGTGAATTCTAATCTTTGCCATTGACTATTATCTCCTTTAAATTTATACTATTTTTTCCAAATTTTGCAAGTGGTTTTCTTAGCTCTTTTGCATCTTTTTCTATGCAAATTTTACAAACATAAAACGATCTAGCATTGCATAAATTTAATACTATTTCACCATTTACTGATCGGAATTTATAAAGCTCATCTTGGTAAAATCTACTCTTGCAAACCACGCACATTCTAATAGGTTTATGAAATTTTCGCACTATTATATCTTAGTTTTCTTTATTTTTAGCTTTTTATATTAAATCCATCGTTGTCAATATCTAAAATTACAACTCTAAATTTACTAAACTCACTCTGCAAAGCCTGCGCTAAAGCTTGTGCTCTATCATCATAGGTTAAATTCAAAAAGCTTGATCCGCTTCCTGAGAGTGTACTCATTAAAGAACCATTAGCATATGCTACTTCTTTAACCCTAAAAAGCTCTGGTAAAGCACTCATTCTGCACTCTTCATGCATTTTATCAATACTTGCAAGACGTAAATTATCATAATCTTTTTTAATAAAACAGCTACTTAAGTAAGCAGCATGACTAAGATTGCTTACGCACTCGCTCATTGTATAGTTTGCAGGGAGTTTGCCACGGCTTTGCTTGGTATTCATCGGCTCATCTGGAATAACAACCACAGCTTTTAAATTTGAATCAATATCTGTTCTTTGAGTAAAAACTGAATCGCCACTAACAATATTCACTGTAAATCCACCCCAAACGGCTGGCGAAATATTATCAGGATGATTTTCATACTGTAAAGCTTTATTCAAAATTACGCTACGCTCAACCTTAAATCCTGCAATATAATAAGCAGCGGCAATAGCGCCAACTATAACCGAACTAGAGCTTCCTAATCCTCTTGAAAAGGGAATATTGTTTACAAAGTTAAATTTATAATTTAAACTCTTACCATTTAAGCTAGCAATAGTTTCATTAAAAATATTCACAAATGTATTATTTTTTTTCAAAGCAATTTTATCGCTTCCCTCACCTATAATATTAATAGAGCTAATCTTTTGTTCAGTGATGCTAACCTCATTATAAAGCTTTAAAGCTAGACCCAAAGAGTCAAATCCAGGTCCCAAATTCGCACTTGTTGCTGGTGTAAATATTGTCATTGTAATCTCCTAAACTGCATCTATAACATAATTTGGCAATGCATCAGCTATCAACTCCAAACCATCTAAACTTATTGGCAACTCAAATTCATACGGTTCAACTCTTTGTAGACTAATAGCCCCATTTTTTAGCACAAAACTCATATTTTTATTAGCTCTAATTGGCTTAGCCCCATTTAAAGCAAATCCATCAACTCCATAAAACTCCAACCCACGAGCCACGCAAAAAGTACAAAGTGTCAAATAAGCAACCTTTAGCCCCATAAAGCTTCCTGGCCCATTAGCATAAATAATTTTACTAATCTCAAATTTAGCACTTAGCAAACCCAAAATCTCTCCTAAAGATTCGCTTGCTTTTTCATCGCTCTTAATCTGCTCAATTAAATTTCCACCTAAATATACACCCACAAGCAAAGGTGAACTAAGGCAAATTACTAATATATCAACCTTTTTTATGCAAATGCCTTTTCATACTCTTTTTGTGTTGCTTCACTTAGAGTTATAATCTCATAATTTTTCTCATCGCTTAATAGTGCTACAGTTAATTTATGATTTAAATCATGACTTCCAGCAAAAGCTTCATAATCTCCAATCATAGGTGCTCCAAGTAAGCTTATATCGCCAATTGCGTCTAAAATTTTATGACGAACAAATTCATTTTCAAATCTTAACCCCTCAGGATTTAATATTTTACCACCATCTATTACTACAGCATTATCTAAGCTTCCGCCCAGTGCTAGCCCCATTGAATTTAGTTTTTGTACATCTTTTAAAAATCCAAAAGTCCTAGCCCTTGCTATTTGGTTTATAAAATTTTCTTTACTAAATTCAAAAGTATAACTTTGTAAGCCAATTACTGGATTTTCAAATTTAATTGTATAGTTAAATTTTGGATTAGTTGATGGAGTTAATTTGACATATTTATCGCCCTCTCTTACCTCTACTTCTCGCTTAACTACTATCACCTTTTTATCGGCTTCTAGCTCGACTATACCAGCCTCATCGAGCATCATACAAAAACTAATAGCACTTCCATCCATCACTGGTACTTCATTTGCATCTAAAATAACTCTGATATTATCAATTCCATAGCTATTTATCGCACTCATTAGGTGTTCGATAGTTGATACTGTAGCCTTTTCATTGCCAATTACTGTAGCCATCTGAGTATTTAATACACTACTTGGCTCAGCTTTAAAACTTGTAGCCATATCACTTCTATAAAATACTACTCCGCTATCAGCTTCTAAAGGCTCTAAAATCAGCTTAATTGGCTCACCTTTGTGAAGACCAATTCCGACTCCTTCTACTCGTTTTCCTATAGTTCTTTGTTTCACAATATTCCTTAAAATTTTGCAAATTATAATCATAAAAGGATTAAAAAATCTTAAAATTTCAGCCTTTTATAGCTTTTTTGGCTGAATTTAAAATATCATAGATATTATCTTTCATCCATTTTCTATCCATCCACTCCTCAGGCCTAACCTCAACGCCTTGAATTAACACCCCAAAGTGCAAATGATCGCCAAGCGCTAATCCGCTAGTGCCAGTTTTACCAATTATATGCTTAGCTCCAATATGCTCACCAGGTTTAACCAAAGTACCATTACAATGCCCATAAAGTGTATAAAGTCCAAATCCATGATATAAAATAATATTCTCACCATAAATTCCATTTAAATCATTATATGCTACAAAAGCTGCATTTTGCGTATCAATTGATGCCATAGCTGTACTAGCAAGATCTAGCCCCATATGCCAGCTTTGACTTACATCTTCTCCATTATAGGTATAAAATCTATGATCTCCAAAACTTGCTACTGCTGCACCATTTCTAAGCGGATAGAATGGTTCAATATAAAAGCTATCTATAATCTCCTCTGGCACTGCTGAAGTTATCTTATGAATCATATCTTCGTTTGAATCCCTTAGAGTTTCATTTACAAATTTAAACTTTGCAAGTCTATCAAGCTCTGGATAATTTTGAGCATATTGGTTGGCTAGCTCATCAATTTTACCATCTAAAAATCTATCACTCAAAGCAATTCTAGACTCTTTATATTTACGATCTTGCAAATAATAGCCAATACTTGAGAAACTCTTATTACCGGCTTTATCTACAGCCACAATTCTAGCTTTAAAATTTGGGCTTTGTAAATCCCATGCGAGCAAAGAAGCCCAGTAACCATCTTTTACAAATTTAGTTGGTTTAAAAATTCGATCTCCGTTTTGGATATAAACACTTTGTAAATTCTCATCAACTGCTTTAAAAACTACAACAGCTGAGCCACCTTTAGTAATTTTATATGATTGGTTTATAAGTTGAATTTGAGGATTTTTACTATCAATTATCAAATTTACCTTTTTACTAGCTACATTTCCACCTAAAAAACTAGAATCCTTTGCTTCTATTAATAGCTCATATGCACGATTTTTATCTAAAATTAGACTTTTTGGAAATTTTAAATTTATCTGTGCTTGATTTTGTGGTTCATTAAATTTTTCATCCATTATAACATGAGCGCTTTGTCCATCTACTAATGTAACTTTAAATGATTGTAGTGTACCATTATCACTAATATTTAGATCAATTGGAGTCTTTTGATTCCAGTAAATTTCACTATTTATAGATATTTTTGGTGGTTCTGAATCCATTGAATTTGAGTTTAATACTCCAACAACACCAAAAATAAGTCCGATAAAAATCAATGCAAATATAAAAGTTTTAACCTTTGAACCTCTCACAACTATCCTTTACTAAATTTAAATCGCAAAATTCTATCTAAATAAATTCAATAAATAGTATTAAAGTATCTCTCTTAAAGCGCGTGCAGTCTCCATCCACTCTTTTAACTCATCCCACTTCTCGTTTTTTATCATATTTTCGCAAATTTCAAGTTCATTTTTAAATGATGTAATTGCTTCTAAAAGATTATCTTTATTTTGTTTAAAAATATCACTCCACATTTGCGGATTAGACTTTGCTATTCTTGCCATTCCACTAAAGCTACCAGCTGCTAAAAGTAAAATATTTCGTTTATCTTCCTCTTTTAAGGTCGAATTTACCAAACTATAGCTAATTACATGTGGCAAATGTGAGATAATTCCTACATGATGGTCGTGACTTTTTGAATCCATAAATACAATCTTCATCCCAGCATGACTTAAAATCTCAACAACTCTTTTAATATGAAATTCTCCAGCGCTTTTATCATCACAAATTACTACTACAGCGCCATTTAACAAAGTTTTAAAAGCAGCCTTTGGTCCTGAATTTTCTGTTCCAGCCATAGGATGAGCTGCAACAAAATTGCTCCTAATTTCAGTTGGGCATGAGCGTAAAATCTGCTCCTTTGTTGAACCAAGATCAACAATTGTAGTATTGCTTGGGATATCTTTTAAGTTTTGCATAACCTTAATAATGGCTTCAACTGGAATTGCTAAAAATATCATATCACAGCTTTTTTTCATCTCTTCAAAGCTTATAATATCATCAACAAGCCCTAAATTTAGTGCATCATTTTCATTATTTTTATCTAAATCGTATCCACTAACCTTGTCAATAAGCTTCATATCTTTTAGTGCCAAACCTAAAGACCCGCCAATAAGCCCAAGTCCAATAATCCCTACATGCATAGTGTTTCCTTAGAAATTTTTAGCGTGCGATTATATCAAATTTAGTCCAAAAGGCTACTTAATCAAAAGTTAAAAATATTTATGATACCATTTTACCCATTTTATTTTTAGGTAATTTTATGAAAAAAGCAGTACTTTCAAGCTTTATTGTAGCAGCCGCTTTGGAGGCTACTCAGATTCAGAGTATTACATTTAACGGTCTTTTACATCTCTCTAATGAGAGTGCAACTGATATTAGCGGGCTAAAAGTTGGTAGTAATTTTAGCGATGAGATCGCTAATCGTGCTATTATAAATTTATACAAACAAGGGTATTTTGAAAATATTACTATCGAAGAAAATGCAGGCAATATAATAGTAAATTTGGTCGAAAAGCCAGTAATTGCTAAAATTGATATTAATGGTGTTGTTACAAATGATCAAAAATCCATTGAACAAATAATAGATATCAAAAAAGGTCAAATGTATGATGAGTTTGCACTAAATAATACCAAAATTAGAATTCGTCAATTCTATGAAGCTAGAGGTTATTTTGATACTGTTGTAACTACCGATATTGTACCAATAAATGAGAATAAAAACTCACTTCATATAACTCTAACAGTAAATAGAGGTGAAAATATCATAATCGAAAATGTAAATTTGGTAGGAGCTAAAGCATTAGATTATTCAGATATCGAACCAGCCGTAGCAAATAAAAGTAGAGAATTTATGGGATGGATGTGGGGATTAAATGATGGCAAAGCTAAAATTTATGAACTCCCAGGTGATAGTGCCAAAATTCAAGATGAATATCTAAAAAAAGGCTACTTAGACGCTAGCGTCTCAGCACCAAATTTAAACGCTCATTTTGATAATTACAAAGCTGATTTGACCTATTATATCAGTGAGGGTGAAATTTATAAAGCTAATCAAATTAGTATTAAAGCGCCTGAGTTTTTAGAACTTGATACAGCTGAAATAATTGATGATTTTAAGCTGCAAAAAGGTGATATATTAAACTCATCATGGATGAAATTAGACATTAGCACTCTAGAAAATATAGTAGCAAATAAGGGCTTTGCTTATGTAAAAGTTAATCCAAATATTACAAAAAATAGCGATTATACTGCTGATATAGTCTATGAGGTAATTCCTAAAGAAAAGGTATATATAAGAGATGTGATAATAAGCGGAAATGATCGTACGGCTGACCGGATTATTAGGCGTGAGCTATATTTAACAGAAGGGAATTTATATAATAAAACCGATCTTATAGACTCTAAAAATGCATTAAAAAGAAGCGGATATTTTGAAGATGTCCAGATAATCGAAAAACGTGTAGATAAAGACCAAATCGACTTAGAAATAGCCGTAAAAGAAACCTCAACTGGTAGTATTGTAGGCGGTATAGGCTATGGAAGTAGCGATGGATTGCTATTAAATGCCGGAGTAAGCGACTCAAATGTATTTGGCTCTGGATATAAAGGCAGCATTATGGTTGATAAAAGCGATGATACATTAAGTGGGAATATAAATTTAACCAATCCACGTGTAAATGACTCAGCTTATAGTCTTGGCGGGGGGCTATTTGCTAATGATTATAGCTGGGATGAGTATGATGAGCAAAACTATGGAGCTAATATTATAGGCGGAAGACAGTTAGGCAGATATATAAACGCATATTTAAGCTACCAAATTGAGCGTAGCGAGATAGATGGGCTAGATGCATTTTATAGAGATGCTGGATATCAAAATGGCGTAAATATCAAAAGCGCATTAACTCCTAGTATATCATTTAACAATACCGATGATTACTATGTTCCACGAAGTGGTATCATTGCATCAACTAGCCTAGAGTATGCTGGCCTTGGAGGCGATATGGAGTTTATCAAAAACCGAACTACATTTAATATTTATCAAGGTTTACAAGACTATATAGATATGGATTTAATTTTACGATATAAATCTGGATTTGGATATATTTATAATGATGATAGCTCAAAATTGCCTATTAATGAAAAGCTATTTTTAGGTGGAATTAACTCAATTAGAGGTTATGATAGCAGATCAGTTACACCAAAGAAAAAAATCTGCAATCCTAAAAATAGCAATGGCACTGTAATAAATGGCTGTGAAATTATTGAAACTGGCGGTAAAATCAGCTTCAATAACTCATTTGAACTAAGCTTTCCAATTATTAATCGCCTTAAAATGCGTGGAGTGATTTTCTATGATTATGGTATGATTGGTCATAGTGATATTAATGAGATTAAGCGTTCTAGTGCTGGAGCTGGTATTGAGTGGATTACACCAATTGGCCCACTTCAACTATTCTACGCTCAAGCTCTAGATGATAAAAAAGGCGATGACACAAGCAGCTTTGAATTTACAATTGGTAGAAGATTTTAAGGTATTTGGTTGAATTTGACACCTATCAAATTCAACCTACTCAAACGAAATCACAAAAATCTCAGGCTTTATTAGTTTTCTTATCTCATTTTTTAACATAAAAAAATTCTTTGCACCTTTAATATATAAAGTATTTGAACTAAATTCAAAACTAATATTTGGACTAAGACTCAATGCTCCAGCAAGTCCAAGAATAAAGCTAAGCCATCTAACTACATCAATACTAGGAAGCAATTTTTCAAATTCACCAAGACTATTTATAGCCTTACCCTGATACTCAATCATAGCAGCGATTAACGCTTTTTGCTGATGCGTGTAGCCGTAATTTAGAGCATTTTTCACAAGATATCCACTATGAGAATTCTCCAAATAAAAACCAACACTTCTACCGATATTATAGAGTTTAGAAGCGATTATAAGCTCATTTATATAGCTTGGGTTAAGCTTATGAAGTGGTGCTAAAATCTCAAATAGAGTCTTTACATGCTTTGTAGTAATACTATTATCACGCTTAGCAAATCTATCTTGAAGGCTCCTAAGACTTGGATTAAAGCCTTTTGGAAAGGCTATTTTATACTTTTGTGGCATTTGGATTAACTCTTTGGATTTTAAATTTGGCCTTAGAAGATTAGCCAAAAATACTCCCTCTCTAATCCCAACACCGCTAGTATAAATCATCCTAGCTTTTAAATTTTTAGCCGCAGCACTAAATATCATCGCACCTTGCCTAATAGTATCAAATCGATCTTTTTTAATGGCTATATTTTTTAAATCAAATTCCTTATCTGTAGCAATTTTACTAATTAAATTCAGATAATTTTTATACTCATAAGTAAAATTATGCACTAATCTAATTGGATGATTTTGCAACTGCATAATCGCACCCGATATCGCCCTTAAACTCCCACCTATTGCTATTATATTTTCATTTATAAAGTGTGATGGAATTTGAGCAATTATCTCTTGAGTAAATTTAATTGCTCCATCTATATCTCCCTTATCAAAAAATAGCTCTTTTAATCTAACTGTACCAATATCAAGCGAAATGATATCTACGATTTTGCCATCTTTGATTTTAGCCAGCTCAGTCGAGCCGCCTCCAATGTCAATCGTAGTAGCCTCATTTAGAGGGCTAAGTAGATTTAGTGCTGCAAGCCCTCCATAAAAAGCCTCCATATCTCCACTTATCACTCGCAAATTTAATCCTAGCTCTCTTTTTACCATATTAATAAAGATATTCGAATTTGGTGCATCACGCAAAGCTGAAGTACCGGTACATAAAACCTTACTAACCTTATAAATTCTCAAAAAATGCTTAAATTCACTAAATGCATGTAAAACATTATCCATTGCTTGAGGCTGCAATACTCCACCACGCTCATAAGCGCCCTCTCCAAGACGTACCTTTACCTTATACTCACGAAGAATAAAAAACCCAAGCCTACTAGTTCGTTCAAATATCGCCATTCTAGCCGAATTTGATCCAAGGTCAATAACTGCAACTCTTTTTGACATTAAATCTCTTTTAAATTTATTTTTTATATTTACTATTTCGTATAGGTAGCGTTAGCGTTGCTATCGTTCCACTTCTATCTATGCGATTACGCAGTTCAATCCTTCCGCCAAGTGCTTGTGCTGCTCCCTTAGCTAAAAACAATCCAAGTCCAGCCCCGCTGCTATTTCCATAGCGCTTAAATGGAGCAAAAAGATCCTTGCTCTCATCAATTCCAATCCCTTCATCAATCACACGAACGATAAATTCACCGTTTGCGAGTGTAGAATTTATCTCAATCGTGGCACCTTTTGGAGAGAATTTAATTGCATTTTGGACAAAATTTTGCAATACATGTAAAAATAGAGTTGGCTGGATCATAATCTTAAGACTATGGGGACGCAAATTCATTCTAATATTTTTATCATCGCCTTTTGCAAGAATTAAGAAATTATTACCAATCTCATTTATATAAGCAATCATATCAGTCATTACTGGCTGTTCAAACTGTGCGCCTTCTTGTCTGCCAATCTCTAAAATTGAGCTAATCATTTTATTCATCTGATTTATAGCTTCATTATTGTTTTTTAATGTATCAATATATTTTTGAGTATCACGCTCTTTAATAAGGGTAACTTCGTTTTTAGTTTTCATTACTGCCAGTGGTGTTTTTAGCTCATGCGCAGCTCCAATAAAAAGCTCCTTTTGATACTGTACAAATGTCAAAATCCTACCAATTAATCTATTTACTCCATCACCCAAAGGCTTAAATTCTACCGGCAATTCATCTGTCTCAACTTCTTGAAGAAATCTCTCATTTAACTGCCCAAGCTTTAGACAAAACGAACGAAGAGGCGCTAGCAACATTCTAGATAGAAATAGCGCATAAAATAAAATTAAAAATATTGCTGTGGAATTAATGATTAAAATATCAACTAAAATTTGATCTACTATTAAACTATATTCGCTAGTATTTTTAGTTAATACTAAAAGACGGTTTTGATATGGATAATATAGCGTTAAATATGTAGCATTAATATCTTTAGTTGAGACAAATTCAGGCCGAGTGAGATTATCGTCATTTAAGACTATTTTAATTAGATCAAAATTACTATTTTTATACTCAAGACTCTCATTCTCATTCATTGCAGAGATATTCTTAGCCTCCAAAGTTAGACTTTGGACTATATTTTCAAAGATTGTAATCTTAATATAGTGGTATAACATCACCGAAAATATAATAATTAGCATCGTAGAAGCCGATGCTAATTGTAGGGCAAATTTAGCCCTTAAGCTTTTTTGGGGAAGCAAAATCTATATCCACGGCGTCTTACTGTTTCAATTGTGGAAATATTAAGTGGTTTATCCATTTTTTGGCGAATTTGATTAATAGCAACTTCAATTACATTTGGCGTAACTAGCTCAGGCTCCTCCCAGATAGCATCTAAAAGTTGTTCTTTGCTTACAATCTGGTCGCTATGGCGTGCTAGATGAGTTAAAACCTCAAATGGCTTACCTTTTAATTCAATTTCTGTGCCTTGATATGTAATCTTTTCTTCATCTGGATCAATTGTTAAATCATCAATTTTAATCACATTTGTACCGCCAAAGCGAAGTCTAGCCTCAAGTCTAGCAACTAAAATATCAAAATCAAATGGCTTTTTAATATAATCATCAGCACCAGCTCTAAAAGCTTTTATTTCACTTTCTTTATCATCTTTTGCTGAAATAATCACTACAGATGTGCGTGGAGATTTTTGTTTGATAACATTAATTAAATCAATTCCATCACCATCTGGAAGCATAAGATCACTAAGCACAAGATCATAATTACGAATACCAATAAAATATTCTGCATCATTAAAGTTTTCTGAATTATCTGTTTGGTAGCCAAACTCTTGCAAACCTTCGGCTATAGTTTTGCCTAGCGTAGTCTCATCCTCTACTATCAAAATTCTCATTAGCTTTTCCTTAAAAGTAAAAAATTTAATGCGAGATTATAGCAAAATTTAAGCCAAAATTCAAGAAAATTTAAACAATTTTTAATAATTCTTTATTATTTTTGCACCTACAGTAGCATTTTTAATAATTTGAGTTTTGGAAATTTTCATATAAAAACTATTTAGACTTGGGTAGTTTTCTTTGAATTTAATGGAAAAATACTCTAGTGCATCCTCTATTTTATAAAATTTTTGCTCTTTAAATTCACTTTGTGTAACTTCACAGACCTTAGCATAATCTATAAATTCATCAGCGCTAAATTCCATATCAATACAAACTCTTTGAGCTTCGACTCGTTCAAAATCTAAAAGACCAATTATTGTATCAAACTCAAGGCTATCAACAAAAACACTAATCAAATAACCTTGCCCTCAGAACCACTTAATAGGCGTTTAATATTTGGCATATGCTTATAAACTACAATGAATGCAATAATTAAAATTGGCGCATGCGTATTAATTTCAGGTATATCATAGTGGAATATAAATGATGATACAACCATTGCAAGAAGCGCTATAAGTGAAGCTAAACTAGAAATCTTAAGCACTTTACCAGCAATAAACCATACAATAACAGCAATAATCAACTCAAATGGTAAAAAACACGCCAAAACGCCAGCTCCAGTAGCAATTCCCTTGCCACCTTCAAACATCAAATATGGTGAAAAACAATGCCCTACAACAGCCAAAACTCCCATCGCCCAAAGAGTAGCTATGTCAAGTTCAAATATAAATTTACCAACCAAAATAGGTATTACACCCTTAAGCGCATCAAACACAACAGTTAAAATAGCAAGTTTTTTAGCAAGCGCAGGATTGCTTTGTTTAATTACTCTTAACACATTTGTAGCACCAATACTTTTACTGCCACTTTTTTTAATATTTATTCCACCAAAAAGTAAGCCAAAAAGTAAGCCAAAAGGCACTGCACCAATTAAATAAGCAATTAAATAGGCTATTAAATTCTCATTCATATCAACTACTTTCCACCAAAATAAAGAAGCGCTGAACCCCAAGTAAATCCACCGCCAAAAGCATCAAGCAATACCAATGAGCCATTTTTAAGCCTGCTACTTTCATAGGCATCATTCATCGCCATAGGAATAGATGCTGAGCTAGTATTACCATACTTTTGCACAGTTACAACACATTGAGAATCACTAAAATTTAATCTTTGTTTTACGGCCTCTATAATTCTTAAATTTGCTTGATGCGGGATAAAAAGATCTATATTATCTGATGGAATTTGGTTTTTCTCTAAAATATTAACCACATCTTTTGTTAGAGTATTTACGGCGATTTTAAAAACATCGTTACCAGACATTTTCATAAAATTTAGTCGATTTTCTATAGTATCCTTATTTGCAGGATTTACAATAGCACAACCCGGAGTTATTAATAGCTCACCTTTGCTTCCATCGCTTGAAGTATGTACATCTAAAATTGGATTGTTATCTCTTGCGCTAACTACGGCTGCACCTGCTCCATCACCAAAAAGCACACAAATACTACGATCACTCCAGTCCATAATCGCACTAGTTTTCTCAGCTCCAATAATTAAAATATTTCTCTTAGCGCCGCTTTCAATCATAGATTTAGCTAACTCTAAAAGATAGATAAATCCTGTACAAGCCGCACTAATATCAAAGGCTGTTACATCTTTTAGGCCTAGTTTATTTGCGATCACGCAAGCAGTTGAAGGCATGCAAAAATAGTCTGGTGTAATAGTAGCACATATTACAGCATCGATATCACTCTTATCTAATCCTGAGCGCTCCAAAGCTTGCAAAGCCGCCCTATAACCTAAGTCGCTTGTAAATTCATCCTTAGCGATACGACGCTCTTTAATTCCAGTACGCTTAGTTATCCATTCATCGCTAGTATCAACTATCTTTTCTAAATCATAATTTGTAAGAATATCTTTAGGAGCATAAGCACCAATTGAAATTAACGAAGCTTTAGTCATTTTGCAAACTTTGTAAGCTCATTTGAAATAACCTCATTTATGCTAGATTCTGAGAATTTAAGAGCTTGGAATATTGCATTTTTGATAGCTTTTGGACTTGATTTACCATGGCTGATGATTACACAATCTTTTACACCAAGAAGTGGTGCACCACCATATTCATCATAATCAATCTGGTTCTTAAGTCCTCTAAATACACTCTTCATCAAAATCGCACCTAAAATTGCAAGTGGTGATTTTTTAACACTTTGTTTGATAATTTTAGTAATTGCACTAGCAACACCTTCGCTGGTTTTTAATAAAATATTACCAACGAATCCATCGCAGATGATAACATCAACACTTCCATCAAAAATTTGATTACCCTCTACATTTCCGATGAAACTATCGAGTTTTTTAAGCATTTCAAATGCATCTTTTGTAATTTCATTACCTTTGCAATCCTCTTCACCGTTGCTAAGTAGACCAATTCTAGGATTATCAATCCTCATAATCTCTTTAGCATAAGCATAGCCCATAATAGCAAATTCAAATAAATTTTCTGCCTTACAATCAACATTTGCACCAACATCTAAGACCAATGTTTTTTGATTAGCCTGTGTTGTAGGCATTAAAGTAGCAATTGCTGGCCTACTAATACCCTTTACTCGTCCAAGACGTAAAGTTGCTAAACTCATACTAGCACCACTATGACCGGCTGATACTACTGCTTTACAATCTCCACTACGAACTAGCTCGACAGCTTTAAATATCGTACTTTCTTTACGTTTTAGCGCATCAGTAGCACTCTCATCCATAGCAAACACTTCGCTAGATTGAACAAAAGTAATAAATTTAGAGTATTTATGTGGAATAAGGGATTTTAGCTTACTCTCATCACCTACTAAATAAGCTTGAAACTCTCTTTGTTTTAAAGCTTCAATAACTCCAGCTATAATTGGCTCAGCACCAAAATCCCCGCCCATAGCGTCAATTGCTATTTTAATCATCGTTTATATTAGTACTCGCCAGTTGTTCTATTTACACGGTGAGGCATTTTCCAGCTGCCGTCTTTATCTTTTACCGGCATTGGTAATGTAACTTTATAGTGGGTTCTACGCTTTGCAGCTCTTGTATGACTCACTCTACGCTTAGGTACTGCCATTTTACTCTCCTTCTAAAATTTTACACTTATCACAATAAAAATAATCGCTTTTAAAGGCCTCTAACTCACCAATTAAGATCTCATCTGTATCTATTATACCACCAAAAAATTCTATGGTATTGCTTAGCTCATTATCGCTATCTTTATAGATACCATCGCTTAAAATTAGATTTAGTTCTTCATCTAGGCTTAAAACTATATCAGTGCCACAACTATCACAAATATGCTCTAATTCACCGATTAATCTACCGCTGCACTTGGCTAAATTTAGAGTAGTTTTTTTAATACTACCGCTAAATTTAACTCCATCAATACTACTTTCAAAATTAACTGGTGTAGTAGTTAGCTTATCGAAGCGAATTTTCAATTAAATAACCTTAGCAGATCTCTCTACTAGCAAAGAAAAATGCAATCTCAATTTTAGCATTTTCTAAACTATCGCTACCATGGACTGCGTTTGCATCAATGCTCTCAGCGAAATCAGCTCTAATAGTTCCTGGCGCAGCTTCTTTAGGATTTGTAGCGCCCATTAATTCTCTATTTTTAAGCACTGCATTTTGACCTTCAAGCACCATTACTACCACTGGGCCACTAATCATAAATTCGACTAAATCATTGTAAAATGGCCTACTAGCATGTACCTCATAAAATTTTTTAGCATCTTCAACGCTTAATTGTACTTTTTTAGCTGCTGCGATTCTAAGCCCATTGCTTTCGAATCTATCGATAATTTTACCGATTACGCCCTTTTTTGTCGCATCTGGTTTAATTATTGATAGAGTTTGTTCCATATCGATCTCCTATTAATCAGGTTTTAAAAATCGTGATTATATCAAAACTAAGCTTAAAAAAATAGTAATCTTTTTTAATTATAGTTAGATTAAGCTACTACAGGGTTTGTACCATCTCTTAAATTGGCACCAATGTCATCTCTGCTTGGCTGACCTTCTACTATATCACTCCATACAATACATCCATCAGTTGGACAGGCGTTAGCACAGGCTGGTTCATCATTATGACCTACGCATTCAACACATTTATCAGCATAAACATAATAAGTATCTTCACCAGTTGGATTATCTACGTCATCCACAATTGCGCCAACTGGACACTCATCAATACAAGAACCGCAACTAATGCATATATCAGTAATTTTTACTGCCATTTTATACTCCTTAAATTAAATTTAACCCGTAGGTTATCAAATTTAAACTTATATATAACTTAATATAAAATGATAATGATTTTTATTTAAGCTCACTAAGTATATCTAAAACTGATTTTTGAAGCGCTTTATCTTTAACATCAATCTTAAAATATATTTTAGCAATTTTTAAATCACTATTTATAATATTTACACTATCACCAAATGATGTTATACGCATTCTTTTAGTATCTACACCGTTGTTTGCCAGCATTGCAAACACACTATAAGCACGCTCGATTCCTAGCCTATAATCAGCAGCATAATCGCCAAAATCATCAGCATAACCTCTAATATCCACAGCTACAGAAGCTGGAATTTTATTTATAATCATAGATAGAATATTGATAAAGTTTATTACATCTGGATTATAAATTTTTGAACTTTGATGATCAAATTTAATGTTTGCTGGTAAATCGATCGCCACTTGATTTTCTGCTTGATCTAGTGTAACTTTATATCTTTCATTATTTACATTTACATTTGTTGGCGCATCATTTTGTACTTGCATTGTAATACTAGGACTATCAAATTCCTTATCACTTCTTGATGGTTTTTTAGTATCTTTTAATGAGTGAGTATCAGGAAAATCAAAAATCTTTATAAATTCAGTCTTTAATGCCTCTATTTTGGCTTTATTAATTGCTGAAATCGCATAAAGTGCAATAAAAAGTGCCAAAAGCAAAGAGAGAAAATCCGCATATGGAACAGCCCATTTCTCACCTGCTGGACACTCTTGTGCTTTTTTCTTTTTTGCCATATTCTACCTTAGTTAAATTGTGAATTTCTTGGTTCATTTTTATCTAGGAAGTTAAATAATTTTGCTTCCAAGCTTCTTGGATTTGCTCCTTCAGCAATACCGATTAATGCTTCTAGGATCATCTCTTTTTCTTTTATGATGTCTTTTGCATTGTTTAGCATTTTATTACCCCACGGAGCAAAAATAGCATACGAACCCATAATACCAGTAACAGTCGCTGTAAATGCCGAAGCAATACCAGCAGCCATCGCAGCAGGATTATCAAGTAGTTGTAATGCAAGCATAAGACCCATAACCGCCCCAACTAGTCCAAATGTCGGACAGCTCTCACCAGTTCTAATCCAATAATGCGCACACTCGTGATAATATTCTTCAGTTGTCTGAATAGATAACTCTAGATGCTCTTTGACTTCATTTATAGGTTGACCATCAACTAACATATTAAGCCCGGTTTGCAAAAATTCATCTTCAACCGCCATAGCCTTTTGTTCTAAAGACAAAATTCCATTTTTTCTAGCTAGCGTACTATACTCTACTAGCTCTGCAATCCTAGCACTCATATCTACACCAGAGCCTTTAAATACAATCTTTAGCTCTTGAAAAGTAGCCTTGATATATTTTTTGTTTGTAGCAGTCATAGATGAGAACATCGCTGTAGGTACAACAATGAGTACAGAACTAAGATGCAAAACATGCAAAGGATTACCACCTTCTAAAATATCTCCAACCGAGATACTTGCGATGGAAAAAACCATCCCTAAAATAGTAGAAATATCCATAAAGACCCCATTTTAAAAATTATTTAATTATTACATAATTTAACAAAAATTTAACTGAATTTTACCAAATTACTTTAGATTAGCCCAATTTTTTGCTATATTATAGTTCACGACCAATGGAACATTTAAATTTACAACACTGCTCATAACATTAGCCACTTGTGCTCCAAACTCCTGTGCCATATCATCACTAACTTCAAAAATCAACTCATCATGAATTTGAAGCAACATCTTTGCATCGCCTAACATTGGGCGAATTTTAAGCATTGCAAGCTTAATAATATCTGCAGCACTGCCTTGAAATTTGCTATTTACTGCTTCTCTTTCATACATTGCAATCTGCATAGCTGAGGCATTAGAAAAATCAAAATACCTACGCCTACTAAGTAAAGTCTCTACAAATCCATCTCTTTTGGCACTATCTTTTATACTTTGAAGATAATCTTGAACGCTACTAAATGCATTAAAATATCTAGTAATATACTCTTTAGCTGCCTTTTTGTCAATATCTAAATTGGCACTAAGTTTATTCACTCCCATACCATATATTAATCCAAAATTTATAGATTTTGCAATTGCTCTATTTTGCTTATTTGACTCACCAAAGATATTTATAGCTGATTGAGCATGAATATCTTTACCGCTTTTAAATGCCTCTACAAGTGCTACATCCTTACTAAAATGCGCTAGCAATCTAAGCTCAATTTGGGAGTAATCAAGACTTAAAAGACTATAACCATCTTTTGCTTCAAATACTGCTCTAAACGGCTTAGCATAACTTCCACGAGCTGGGATATTTTGCAAATTTGGATTTTTGCTAGCTAACCTACCAGTTGCTGTACCAGTATGAATAAAACTGGTATAAACCCTGCTATCAGCATCCTTTTGGGCTAAATTTAAAATCGGCTCACAATATGTACTTTGTAGCTTATAAAGCTCTCTATACTCTAAGATTTTAGCGACACATGGATGAAGCTCTACTAACTCACTAAGCACACTCTCATCGGTGCTATAACCAGTTTTTGTCTTTTTTTTGCTAGGAAGCTTTAGCTCATCAAACAGCACTTCACCTAACTGTTTAGTAGAGTTTATATTAAATTTTATTCCACATAGCTCATAAATTTGAACCTTTAAGCTTTCTAACTGGATATTATTTTTATCAATTAACTCCCTAAGCTTAGATTGATTTACTTTAATTCCATTATCTTCCATATCAAGTAAAGTTAATATAAAATCAAATTCAATCTCTTTTGCAATTTTTAGCATATTAGGCTCAAGTTTCTTACAAAAACTGTTATAAAATCTAAGCGTTATCCACGCATCTTCAGCTGCATATTTTGCTGCGCTCTCTAGTTCTACACTAGCAAAGGTTTCACCCTTTTTTACAACGCTTTCAAATTTAATCGTATCATAATCATAAAGTTTTTTAGCTAGTGCATCCATTCCTACACTTGTGCTTGGATTATCTAGCCATGCCATTATCATCGTATCAGCATAATTTTTCGGTGGTTTTATGCCAAAATTATTTAGTATAATTTTAAAATCATATTTTAAATTCTGCCCAATTACAAAAGCTGAAAAAATCTGCTCAATTGCCCAAGCTGCCACTTTATAGCTAACCATATTAGGTACACCAAGATAGCTATGATTTATAGGAACATAGTAACTCTTTTGTTCATTAAAACAAAAGCTAAATCCTACAATTTTAGCTTCTCTAGCCTCTATGCTAGTTGTTTCAGTATCAAAAGCAATTAGCGTATCACTACTAATACCCCCTAAAATCCTTTCTAGCTCATACTCATCAGTAATCAAAACCGGCTCAAAACTTAGCTCCTTTACTGGCTCATCACTTCTAAGATTAGCTAAAAGGCGATTTAATGAGTACTCTTTTAGAATATCTTGTATATTTATAAGTGGATTGTGTTGAGGAAATTTGGCATTTTGTAAATCAGGTGTTTTAAGCCCATCATATAAACTTGCGAGTCTCTTAGATATAAAAGCACTCTCTTTGCCCTCAAAAAGCAAATTTTTAGTTCGCTCATTTCTGACTTGATTTAAATTCTCATACAAATTCTCAATAGTTCCAAACTCATCTAAGAGCTTTTTAGCTCCTTTATCACCAATACCCTTAACACCTGGGATATTATCGGCACTATCACCAGTTAATGCTAAAAAATCTCTAACCTGCTCAGGATATATGCCATATTTTTCATAACAACCATCCCTATCATATAACTCCTTTTTAGCTGGACTATAAATGCTTACTCTATCATTGATTAACTGATATAGATCCTTATCATGAGTAACTACTTTAATTAATAAATCATCTTGTGGATTATTTTTGATAAAACTTGCAATAATATCATCAGCCTCATATCCTTCAACTCTTAGGCTACATAAGCCCATTCTCTCAATCATATCAATACATATTGGAAGCTGCTCTTTTAGCTCCTTTGGAGCTTCTGAGCGGTTAGCTTTATAATTTGGATCTATATCATTTCTAAAAGTTTTACCTCCGCTATCAAGGGCAAAAACAATATAATCACTATGAAATTCTTGCTTTAAATTTGCTATAAAATTAGCAAATCCATGTATCATTCCGCTTGGTTTGCCATCTTTATTTTTAAGTCCACTCATCGCATAGTAAAGGCGGAAAAAAAATCCAAAAGTATCAATTATCGTTAGAGTTTTCACGCTTTCTCCTAAATTTATCACAAATCTTACAAAGGCCGAATTTTTTAGCCATATTTCTAAGTCCTATAAAGATAAAAGCCCCTATATAAATTCCGCCAAAATCCTCTATAAATCCAATTAAAATTCCCCAAAAACCTATCCCTTCAGGCCTTGTAAATGCTAAATATAAACTAAACATAAAAGCACAAGCTAAAAATATATACTTTTTACGCTCTTGTAAATCATAAAAAAATCCAAGAATAAATCCAGGTAACGCACATATAATTGCACGCGCTAAACATATCATTAAAATTACTATAACTTCCATAATCTATATCAAAATCTTACTAGCAACGCCGATAATGGCACTATTTGAACGAAGTATATATGGAGAATTTAGAGCAAATTTAATCCCTATTTTATCTCTTTCATTTTGACTAAATCCACCTTCTGGCCCGATAAAAAGCATCTCTTTGCCCTCATATCCAGATAAACTCGCCCCACCAAAATCAATAAGCGCTACATCGCTTTTATAAGCTAAAAGCTCATCAATACTATTAAAAACCACAATCTCCATGATAGAATTTCTACCACACTGCTGAGAGCTACTAATTAAAATCCGCTCTAATCGCTCTAAATTTATCTTAATATTTCGCTGGGAAAACTCACAATATACTAAATTTAAACGCCCTACACCAAGCTCGTTTAGACTTGGCAAGCTCTTTTCTATTACGCTAGGATCAACTACTGCCCACGCTAGCTCAAATTTATGCTCTACAAAAGGGATTAATGATTTAAACACTAATTCCAAGCTAGCTCGCCTTCTATCCATACTAATAATCTCATAAATATAGCTATATCCATCTTTTAAATTTCTTATATCTACTCTTTTACCTTGAGTCAATCTAAGAGCTTTTAAATGGCTAAAGCTATCGCCATCAATATCTATATTCTCGCTTCCAGCACCAGCATGATAGATAAATTTCATAAAGCAATCCCTATAAATGTCCCAAATCCAACAATAGCTATTTCACAAAATATTTTTATAGCCATAAATTTCTTAAATTTACCAAATTCCTTATTAGCCCTTACTGCTTTTAACCGCTTAAACCCAATCGCACCAAGCGGAATTAATCCTATCCAGCATACAATCATTACCCAAATCGATAAACTCATACTAAAGTGTAAAATAGCCAAATTTAGCATTCCAGTAAAAAATATAAATGCCATAAAAACATAATAAGTCGGTAAGAAAAGCATAAGTCTTTTAATATAACCAAATTTAGCTGTATCACCGATAAACACAAGCCCTAGATGAACTACAAGCAAAGCTAAAAGTATCTTTATAAACCCAAGGTGCAAGCTAGCACTAAGCGCATATGTCTCAATCATTCTGCTACCGGCATTGGTGGAAAGTCACTATCAATTGTTGCATTACCATCGCTTTTGGCAATTGGCACATCCGGTGGCGGAATTTCTATAGCGTCATTTTTATTAGTTTGTGATGCTTTATCCTCACAACCACAAAAGCTAACAATTAATAAAATTATCAAGGATAATTTTCTCATTAACACTCCTTTGGATTTATAAATTTATTGCCATTTTTAAGCTGTTCGTAAAAATCAAAATCATTCCACTCATTTTTAATCTCATCGCTAAAGATTATCTCATCTAAATTTATAAGCCCCATTTTTGTGCTATATGCATCCTCTTTAAAACACTGCGCATAACCAGTAGCTGTTTCATGCACAATAATACTATAAAGCTCTACACCTTTTTCACCATTTTGCATAACACACTGACTAAGTAGCTTATCAATTAATACAAAAAATATACGGCTAAAATGTTCAGCACTTGGGTTGTATGGAAGCTCTATCCAGCGTTTAGAATGCTTTTTCATATCATTTTTATACTCATCGCTATCTTTTGCATATAATGTGGTCGTGTGATCAAAACTATCAATAATCATTCTAATGTGCTGTTTCATAAGCCCAAAATCATACACCATTCCAGCAGCATCAAGATAATCAGACTTTAATAACACCTCACATCTATAGCTATGACCATGAATACTCTCCTTGCAACGCTTAGAACTACAAAATCTTACGATATGTGCATTTTCAAAATCATAAATTTTTCTAATTATCATACATTAAACTCCATTTAAATCATTCCAAATTCGAATATGCAATCTATCGCTATAATTAAATCCATTTTCCATACATAAATTTACTACATTTTTAGCGTTGTATTCTAGCTCATTTTGGTCTCTTGCTAAAGGCATACACCAAACCTCGCCATTTTGTAAAGCTAAAATTTCTTTAATTTCATCAATCTGCTCACCAGTAGTTACAAATTTATAAAAACAACTAGCATTGCTAAATAGTGATTTTAACGCTTTTTTATTAATTCTTTTATGGGCTGGTTCACCACTTAGGGCTAATTTTACACTTACAGCAAAAGTGCATTTTTTATATATTGGAAATTTAGCAAAATCAACATCAATTGTTCCATTTGTCTCAAACTGTACGCTAAATCCCACACTAATAGCATATTCAAGAAACTTAAGCAAATCACGGTCGCTATAATAGATAAGCGGCTCGCCACCAGTGATAATGATTAAAGGTTTATGTTTTAACCCAAGAAGTAAGCTAATTAAACGCTGAGAGTCAAATTTTTCATACTCAAAATGCGATGATTGTGCGGCTCTAATAGTATCACACCCTAATAACATCTCTCCAGTTTTTGGTGAGCGAAGAGAGCAACCAAACCCAACACATTTAAGATTACATCCACCAAGACGGATAAAAAATGCATTTTTACCTTGAAATTTTCCCTCGCCCTGAATCGAACTAAAATACTCAACAATCTCAACCATATTATCCACCAGTTTGATAAAATGCTCTACTTGAGATCTCGCCTTTACCGTCATTTTCCCATTTGTTCTTCTCAGGTTTTGCATCTAAGACAGCTTTTAAAATCTCTCTAGCTTTTGTATAATCTCTAGCTCTCATAGCTTCTTTTATGCTTTGACCATCTTCATAGTATAAACATGGAATTAAAAGCCCATCAGCACTTAGGCGTAAGCGGTTACAACTAGCACAAAAATCATGCTTATGTGGATCAATTATTCCAAATTTATACCCATCGCTGGTTACAAATAGGCTTGAAGGGCTGTTTGGGCTTTTTGTAATCTCTTTTATGCTATACTTTTTAGATAATATTTCTAAAATATCATCCTTTTTAAGTCCCTTTAAATCACTAGCAGCGTGGGTATTTTCCATAAATTCGATATAACGAATTTGAGCATTTTTGCTTTTTGCAAACTCTAAAAGTTCTATTAACTCTCCATCATTTACTCCACGCAAAGCAACAGTATTTAGCTTTATTACAAATCCTTCATTTACTGCCTCATCAATTCCAGCTAAAACATAACTTAAAACTTCCTTTCTAGCTAGAAAATTGGCCTTTTTAGCATCTAAAGTATCAAGCGATATATTTAATCTTTTTAATCCAGCCTCTCTTAACTCTTTAGCTTTTTGCTTTAAATAATATCCATTTGTCGTCATCGCCAAATCAAGACCTGGCTTATAATCATTTATCATTTTAACAAATTTTTGAATATCTTTTCTTACTAGCGGCTCACCACCTGTGAGTCTAACCTTTTTTACTCCATTATCAAGGCAAATTTTAACAAATTCAAACATCTCTTCGTAGCTTAAGATATTATCCCTACCAATGTTATTGAATTGATTATCTTCTGGCATACAATATCTACATTTAAAATTACATAGCTCAGTTACAGAAATTCTTAAATAATCAATCACTCTGCCAAATTTATCAACTAGCATTACATCTCTTTTTTAAATTTCAAAATCATCGTAACTTGTCCTACGCCTAGTTGAAGATCTTTAGCAATCATCTCAGGACTTTTTCCAGCCCTATACATCTCAACTACCTTGCTCTCATTGCTTACTTCAAAACTTGGCGGTGTAATTTTGCTTATACTTTTAGTTCGTTCTTCAAGGTTGTATAGCCTATCTAATTGATCATCTTTTATCTCATTTACAGATTGTTCTATTATGCGAACATTTTCTATTATTGGAGCGATTTTATGACTTAATCCTTCGCTAATTTTAATATCAATTTGATGCTCTATCTGACTCATATCAACTGGATTTTGTAGCACTGGTGGCGGAGTTTGTGCTAATTCTGTTAGTTGTTTTTTGAGCTGATAATTCTCTTTTATTAGACCCTCTATTGCTAATTCAAATTTAGCAAATTTTAGATTTACTTGCTTATCTCTTAGCCAAAATATCGCTCCAAACACACCTAATAATAGCACAAAGGCTACATAAAGTAATAACTCATTGCTCACTATTTTTAACCTTCCTTATCTCTAATCTCTCGCTCTCAGCTACAAAAGCGTTCCACTCACGCTCATTACCTCTTGAAATTTTTAAAATCTTAGCACAATTTGGTGTAATTGCTTTAAAATATACCATAACTTCACGCTTGATAAATAATGGCAAATTTACCCTAGCAAAATAACTAGTCCCAATTTCTAAACAATCTTTATCAAATTCAAATCCCTCATATCCGATTTTACTAGTATCAAGGCAAAATTTAAGTGACTTTGGTGGAGTGTGCTGATTTTTAATGATATTTGATAACTCTTCTACTTTTTTATATAGTTCAACTAAAAGCTTTATAGTTAGCGGATCGCTATTCTCACCTTCACCCCTAGCCATCTCGATGCTTAGCCACTCATCGATATTGCTCCTACTTTGATTAAACTCACTCTCGTGTGCCCCATCCATATCAGGTTCAAACTCAATCTCAACCCTACTACTAATCAATCTAAAATCTACCATAAACTCACCAATACAAAGATAAAAAATATAATCCCTAAATAGCCATTTAAAGTAAAAAATGCTCTATCAATCTTACTAAAATCTCGTCTAACAATTCTATGTTCAAGATATAAAATAATTCCACTAACTGCTACACCTATAAATCCTATTATTCCAAGCTTTGCACTAATAGCAAAAAGTAGCCAAAAAAGTATTGTAAGAAAATGAAAAAGAGCGCAAATAAACATCGAAGCCTGCGCCCCATAAATACTAGGAATACTAAATAATCCCTTTTTTTTATCATAATCCATATCTTGCAAAGAGTATAAAATATCAAATCCGGCCACCCAAAAAACAACCCCACAAGATAACAAAATTACCCACAAAGGTATATCAGCAAGCACTGCAATAGCCCCAGCAATTGGTGAGAGCCCAAGACATATCCCAAGAACTACATGTGCAAGGCTAGAAAATCTTTTAAAGTACGAATATGCTCCTAGAATTGCTAAAATCGGAAAGCTTAACCAAAATGCAAGTGAATTTATAAAATATGCTACAACTACAAAAATTAATGCGTTTAACCAAATAAAGATTAATAAATTTTTACTGCCAATTCTACCATCTACACTTGGACGAGAAGCGCAACGTGGATTATCTTTGTCAATATCTCTATCTAGATAACGATTTGCTCCCATAGCAAAATTTCTAGCACTAACTGCACAAAATAACCCCAAAATCAACAATTCAAAACCAAACCAAACCGAACCATTTGCACTTTTTGAAGCTACAATCATCGCTACAAAGATAAATGGCAAGGCAAAAACAGAATGTTTAAATACAATTAATTCATTAATATCTTTTAAAATTTGTATAAATTTCGCCATATTTTTCCTTTAAGTTATTATTTTAGCAAAATTTATCTAAATTTTGATTGATAAATAGCTATTTTAAGCAATTTAAGGTGATGGTTTAGATAAAATATACAAAAATAAAGAGTCTAAAATGTTTTATGAATTTGCAATTATTGGCACTACTGCAAGTGGAAAAAGCGACTTAGCTATTAAGGTTGCAAGAGAGCTTAATGGAGTGATTTTAAGTCTTGATTCATTATGCTTATATAAAGAAATTAATATCGCTAGTGCTAAGCCAAGTAGCAATGAATTAGCTCTTGTTAAGCATTTTGGAATTGATATAGCTAGTCCTAATGATGAGTTTTGCGTAGGGGATTTTATCGCTGAATATAAGCAAGCTTTAGCATATGCAAAAAATCTAGATATTCCATTAATAATTACTGGTGGAAGTGGGTTTTATCTAAAAGCTATGCTAAGTGGCCTAGCGCCTAAAACAAAGCCAATCAAAATAGATATAAGTGATGATGAAATTTGGAATTTAGCAGTAAAAATTGATAGCGAATTTTGCTCTAAATTTAGCAAAAATGATAAATTTCGCCTACACAAATGGTATCAAATTTACACCCAAACCAGTGCCATTCCATCGCAATGGCTACGAGATAACACAAGCCAACCGGTGATTAAAAACTTACCAATTTTTGAATTAGTTTGGGATAAAATAGAACTAATAGAACGCATAAAAATCCGCACCAAAAATATGCTACAAAATGGCCTAATAGATGAGGCTGAGTATCTATTTAAACACTATAATAACTCTTTAAAACCACTTAATTCCATTGGCCTAAAAGAGTGTAAAGAGTATTTAAATGGCAAGATTAATCTAAATGAACTAGAAAATCTAATAATTATTCATACCACTCAGCTAGCTAAACGTCAAAGAACATTTAATAAAGGCTTTGATAGTATAAAACTTGATGGAAAAAATCTAGATTTAAGTGTGATTTTAACTCAAATCAAATCGCTAAATTCCATCAACTAATAACTTTTGCTCAGCGCAAAGCCCACGCCACTGGCTATCACCTGCAATCTCTAAGCATTCATTTATATATTTAGCTGCTTCTTTTAAATTATTTTGCGAGATTTCAATTTGAGCTATTTCGTGCAAGGCTCTAGCACGGTTATACGGTTTTAAATTTAGCGCAAAAAGCTCCTCAAGCTCATTTTTTGCCTCTTGAAGTTTTGACCTTGCAACTAAACTATCTATATATATAAAATTTGCTTCTGGGCTAAATGTATTGATATTTAGCTTTTTTTGTAAATTTAACACTTTTATAGCATAATCTACTGCGATTTGATTTCCTTGTTGATTAGCATAATGCATAGCAGTATCATAAGCCTCAATCAACATCAAATCAATACCTCTTTTCCCATCTAAGGTTTTAAGCGCAGATATAGCCTCATCAAATCTATTAAGCTTTAAAAGTGAATAAAATCTATATATAATCGCCTCACTTGGATCACTATATGGCACTTTGCTAGCTAGCTCAACAGCCTTAAAGCTAGTATCGATAGCATTAGTATAACGAGTAATTTTATAATTTATTTTAGTAAAATTATTTAACCAAACAACACGATTATTTAAATTTGGCTCATTAAGATGTTGTTCGGCTAAATTATATGCTTGAGTATAGCGCCTCATTCTATCATAGCAGTTAAATAATTTTAGTTTATCAGAAATTTTATCTTCTAATCCATATTCATCTATTAAAGCTATAAGATCTATACAATCTGAGTTTTGATTGCGGTTATTGGCTAAATTTAATGCTGCAGCATTCATTACATCAGCAACCTTACTCTCATTTAAATCAGCTATAAGACCACGCAATTTTAAAATATCGCCATATTTTTTCTCTTTAAAGCTTAAATCAACTTCAGCCTTAAGAGCCATTTTAGCTAACTCTTGTCCAGGATAACGCTCTAGCAAATCAGCATAGTGAGCGTGTTTTTCTTCGCTGCTTGTATTTGGCAAATCAAAAAATAGCGTATCTATAGCCTTATCTATTTCGCTAGTAAATTCATTATCAGGATACTCTTTTTTATATCTTTTTAAATATTCATGAGCGCTCACAGGGTCGCTTCCACGAACTAGTGTAGTACCTAAGCGACGAAGGCTAATTTCATAATGTCCATCATGTAAGGTTGAATCTTCAAATATCACTCTATAAAGCTTGGAGGCTGTATCAAATAGACCATTAGCACGTAATTCATCAGCAACCTCTATACTATAATCTTTATTATCTAAAATATATTTTGAATTTGCCGTAACAACTCTATCGATATAATGCGCTGCTTCAGTAAATCTTTGCTGCGAAAGATAAATTTTAACTAGCTTTAGCGAGGCTTCACTAGCAATATCTGGATCATTTGAGCTATATAAAACATCTTCATAAAATCTCATTCCATCGCCTAGTTTGCCTTGGGCTACTAAATAGTCAGCATAACCCATAATTGCTCGCTTGGTCCATTGATCTTCACTATATTCAGTCATTAACATATCTAGTATATACTCTGCATCTTCACGCAAATCGCTATTTAAATGTGCCATCATATTGATGTATAAAACCTCAGGATAATTTCTATCAGAACCATTAAATCTCATCCATAATTTGGCTGAATCTATAATAGTTTGATTAATTTTTTGAGTAGATTGGTACTCTGCTTCTTGGATTACTAGCTTATCCATAGCACGAATTTGATATAGCAAAAACTCTCCTAAGAATATACTATCTGGGTGCATATTCATCGCTTTTTGACTTTCATGAATAACCTCTCTATAACCTTTACGCTCATAGCTCTTTTTAATCGAGAGATATATACCCATATCGCCATTTTCGTTATATGTAATTGGTTCTTTATTTAAATCTAAAGCACCTACGCTTGGATGTATTAAATTTGGATATTTTATAGGAAAATTTATCCCATTAATATAGCTAGTATCTAATTCATTAAGGTGTTTATTTATATTAATAGTAAAATGTTTTGAATGGCTATCTTTATCAGCTTTAGCATTATGCGAATCAAATAGTTTATTATTTGCATTAAAGATTCTAGAGGACATTTTGGGCTGAATAACCACTGTAAATCCATCGCTTACAGGATGGAAACTAATTCTAGCAAATGGTAAATCTTGATTTTTTAAATTCTTTTCAAATTTAGCAAAAACCTTACAACTATATACTTTATTCTCTTCATTATTGCGTTCTTCGCAAATTATATCCTTATCATCTTGAAGATGGATTATATAGTATGAATCACTATGATACTTACCAGCATTTATACTTAATGTAAAAGCATGCAAACTAACACAAAAAAACAGGAAAAAAATTACACATCTCATATGCTTATTATATCACAAGTAAATTGAGCTTAAGCTTGAACGAGGGCTAATTTTTAGCTCTTTTGATTGAGTAAATTTATTTTTTTTAAATTTTGCCAATCCAGCTCTTGCTATCATAGCAGCATTATCACTACAAAATTCCATTGGTGCTACTAGTAAATTTATATCAAATTTATCACACAACTTAAGAAGCATACTGCGTAGATATATATTTGCGCTTGCTCCGCCTACTACGCCTAGATTTTTAAATTTATATTCTATACAAATCCTATTAAGCTTATCTATAATATGTTCACATGCAGCCCTTTCAAATCCAGCTGCGATATCGGCAAAATCAATATCTTGGCTGTTATTTGCTACACTCTTTTCTATTTCTAATCTAACTTGATTTTTAAGCCCTGAAAAGCTATATTCTAATCTTTTATCACCCTTTAATGGAATAGTAAATTTATATCTATGACTATTTGATTGTTTGGCTAAATTCTCAATTGCCACTCCGCCAGGATAACCTAGTCCCATCATTTTAGCAACCTTATCAAAACTCTCGCCAAAGCTATCATCGCTAGTCGAAGCTAGTGTGGTAATATCTCCATTTTCATCAACATATAAAATCATAGTATGACCGCCACTAACTAATAAAACACCAAGAGGCAGCTGTTCAGATTCTTCTAAAAATAGCGAAAAAATATGTCCTACTAGGTGGTTTACCTCAATTAATGGTAAATTTAATCCAATAGCAAGTGCTTTTGCTACACTTACTCCACCAACAAGACTTACACTAAGACCGGGTTGATTTGTTACTGCAATTGCTTTAATATCCTTAAAATATGGCTGAATCTCTTTAATCAAATTTGGTAATGCTGCAGTATGAAGTCTTGCAGCTAGCTCAGGCACAACACCGCCATATTTACTATGTTCTAATTCTTGGCTAATTTTTTTATGATATTTTAGCTCTAAATCTAAACCCAAAAGTGCTACTGAACTATCATCACAACTACTCTCAATCCCTAAAATCACTTTACAAACTCCACCAAAATCATACCAATAAATTTATCTTTTGAGTCTGTCTCTTCATAAAATTCAACCCTATAAATTGACTCATCTTTATCCATAGAAAAGCGTGATTTTATCATATCTTTACTAATTTTTATACCGCTTTCATCTACTGGGGTTGTGCCATAGCCTATTATATTGGTTCTCACCCCATCTCTTTTGATTATCTCAAAGCTATTTTTAGCACTGATTTTTTGTCCTAAAATTACAAATTTAGGCTCTCCTTCATCTATGCGAATTTCAATTTCATTAATCAAATTTGAATACTCAAAAAACTGCGGCGTAAATCTTGTTACAATCTTATTGCCATAATGGATATTATATTCATCTTTATTTTTAGTAAGAGCAACTAAAGCATTATCACAATCAAACTCTAGCTCGCCATCATTTGAAAGCGGAATATAACCTAAGCGAGATTTTGGCGAATAAAACATAAACTTTCCGCACACTAAAACAGATAAATCCTCATCAAGCGCCTTTTTAACGCCTTGCGGTGTTAGCTCAAATTTACGCTTAAATTCGATCCCAGCTAGCTTTAAATATTCTTCTACTGCAATTAAGTGATAATAAACTCTCTCATGCACCGGCAAGGTTTTACTCGCTTCATTTGCATATGCTGCCTTACCATTTTTTATCGCAAAATATGAAAGGCTCTTTAACATCTCTTTATCACCTTTGGCTGTATGCGTGTTGCGTAAATGGTACTTATGCTTTGGATCTAAAAGGTGCTTATTTAACTCTTTTACTACCTTATTTGCAGTAACTTCTAAATCGCCATATATAACATTTGGCAGAGTTGCTTGGTCAATAATAGCAATATTTCCCCAACGATTTGGATTCATCATTTTATTTATATATTTTGGACGATAAAAACCACTTCCATCGTGCAAATTTATAAGCATAGTAATATTAGGTTGTAAAACCAAAGATTTAATCTGTTCTACTATATCTTTTTCAGGGTCTTTATCTGAAAGTGTATCAAATTTGCGATTCATATCTCCATTTATGCCACGAGATTTTTTAATAATGCTTGGCATATTTAAATTTGGCACTACATATAGCGATCCTGATATAATCTCATATCCACGAGCTAATAAATTAGCAGACATAAATCCACCTGGTTCATCGCCTTGAATTCCGCCAGTTACAAGTACAGTATTGTTATTATCAATGCCAAGTTTTATTAAAGAAAACTCGCCATAAGCATAACTAGCAAATATAAAAATAGTTAAAAATGCAATAATTTTACGCAATATAATTCCTTTAATTTCTCATATTTTAATAATTTTTTGTTAAAAATTGATAAAATTTAACTAATATATCTATGTTTTATATACTCTCTTACTTTTTGATTTATCTCGATTACAGACTCTAAGCTATCTAGTTTAAAACAAAAAAATCTATCCAAAGCATCAAAAATTGCACTACTAATGGAGTTAAATTTAACCTTCTTACTTAAAAATCCTGCTACTATTTCATCATTTGCAGCATTTATAATTGCACCAATTTGTGGATTTTGCAAGAGATTATCTTTTAAACTAAAAGCCCTATATCGCTCTAAATCAATTGGCTCAAGAGTTATGTTTTGTAATTTTGCAATATCTAAATTTTCAATAATTCTTTGATTATTAAGACCTATGGCATGAGCAATAGCTAATCTCATATCTGGCTTTGATATATGCGCAGTTGTAGAGCCATCTTTAAATTCGATAAGTGCGTGAATTAAAGACTTTCTTTCTATATATGCTTCTATATTTTGGCATCCATATAGCCAAAACGCTTCAATAATCTCAAATAGCTTATTTACCATTGTAGCGCTATCAATAGTAATCTTTGCCCCCATATTCCAATTAGGATGTTTTAATGCATCTTCTACACTAGCATCTTTTAAACTAGAAATATCACGCCCATAAAAGGCACCACCACTTGCTGTAATAATCAATCTATGTAGCTTTGGGCGATCTTTTAGCAAAAATTTCAGTCCAAAATGCTCACTATCAATTGGCGTAATCTTTGAACAATCTAAGAATTGCCCACCAGCTACAAGACTCTCTTTATTTGCCAAAGCCAGATCAAATCCCAACTTTAAAGCCATCACACTAGGCACTAATCCATCAAATCCTACAAAAGCATTTATAAGTTTTGAGCCATGACTTTGCTCATCACATGCTATTAAAAATTTCTCTATTCCATCTTTTTTGCTAAAAACAAATTTGTGATTTACCAAAGGTTTTAAGCTATCATCATCTATATATACTAATTTTGGAGAAAATTCCTCTATTTGTGCATTTAATACTTTAAGGCTACTTTTACATGCTAAAGCATCGACTTTTAAGTTATACTCTTTGGCTAAATTTAATGCATTTAGACCGATACTTCCACTGCTACCAAGAATTATCATACAAGCACCATATACATCGCCAAGACGCCAAATAGATATCCATCCATTCTATCTAATAATCCACCCTGTTCACCTAGTATTACACCACTATCTTTAACGCCTGCTAAACGCTTTAAATAACTCTCAAATAGATCTCCAAATATCCCAAAAATTACCACACTAACTGAACATAAAATAACAATTAAAAAGTCTATATCCATCAAAAATAACCCAGCAGCCACACCAAATACAGACCCAATCACAAATCCGCCTACAACACCTTCAAGAGTCTTATTTGGGCTTGAAGCACTAAAATTTCTTTTGCCAAAAAATTTTCCTATAAAATAGGCTCCACTATCACTAGCCACCACGCTAAAAATAAGCCAAAATAGTGCCGCAATTCCATAACTTTGATAAATTGCAAAGAGCATAAACATTGGTGCAGTTGGATATATGAATGGCAAAATTATCTTTAAATTCTCATTTTTAGTATATGCTAAAACACTAGCTACTACAATCAAATTTAGAAGTATTATCTTAAAAATATCTTGAATTCCACCAATAAAAGGTAGTAGTGTAAAAAATGCCACTGCAATCACTGCAAGCGACTTTTCCTTAAGTCCATAAAGCTTTAGACTCTCTAGCACAGCAATAGCCAAAAGTACGCCAAAAATAGCAAAATTTAGCCAAAAAATATCTAGCACCACAACTGCCAAAAACGCCGCAAACAAAGCGACCCCAACAAAAATTCTCTTTTTCATCAACAATCCTTAAAAGCTGTGATTTTACCCAAATTTAGCTAAAATTTAACCAAATTTAGTTGATGAATTTGGCTACTGTTTGACGCTTATTATATGTATCAAAATATTTTATCTCAACCTTTCCAGCCCTATTTGGTAGCTTACATTGCAAAGCCCACTGCCTTACTACTCTATCTAGCAAACTGCTAACTCCATCAATGCGACAGCTCTCTATCCTCTCTCCATCAAAACTTACTATAACATTACTTGTGCCAGCTCCATAAATATATGCCCCAAGCATTCCTCGCTTAGCTACTACAATGTCTATTTTGTTAATATCTCCAGCTTGTAATGCTATACAAAAAAGCGCTAAAAATATATATCTCATATTACACCACTATATCTAATCTTTTAAACTCAATCCCATCCATTTCATCAAATTCGCCATCATTACTCTCATCAAGCTCAAATTCATCGCTTTCTTTATCATTGTGCTTTGGCTTGTGATTTTGCCCATTTAAATCCTCTTTTTGCGTCTGTTTTTCATGCTCATTTTCTGGATCAATTCTGTAGCTCTCCTCAGTTGGGCGAGTTTCTTCGATCTCTTTTTTCTTTTCAGCTGACGCTGCAGCATTCATTGCCATTTGCATATCTAACTTAGATTGAAAATCGCTTTGCACTGATGCTGCAACTGGAGCATTTTGATTTACATATACCATACTTGCTACTGGACCTATTGCCATGATTTTACCTTTTATTTTTATATATTCTACCAAATAGATCGGCAAAATTTGTAAATATTTGCAAATTTAGCGCTCAAAATTAATAAAAAAATGTTAATATTAAAGCCATTACTTATAAAAGGAAAAATATGAAAATAGTATGTCTAGATGCTGATACATTAGGTAATGATGTAGATTTAGATGCTGTATTTGGCAAATTTGGTGAGTTTGTTAGCTATAATATGACTGAGGCTAATCAAACAGTTCAAAGACTTCAAAATGCAGATATAGTATTAACAAATAAAGTATTAATTACAAAAGATGTTATTGCTCAAACAAATTTAAAATTAATCTGCGTAACTGCAACTGGCGTTAATAATATCGATTTAGAAGCTGCAAAAGAGGCTAATATTCCAGTTAAAAATGTAGCTGGCTACTCCACTAATAGCGTAGCTCAACAAACTTTTGCCAATATTTTAGCTCTTAGAAATAGTACAAGCTACTATGAAAACTATGGCAAAAATAGCGATGGTTGGGCAAAAAGTCCAATATTTGTAAATTTAGATAGACCAATTTTCGAACTTAGCGGTAAAAGATTTTGCGTAGTTGGTCTTGGCACAATCGGTCTTGAAATAGCTAAAATCGCTCAAGCTTTTGGTTGCGATGTTTGCTACTACTCAACAAGTGGAAACAACTCAAATAGCAAATTTAAAAGAGTAAGCTTTAAAGAGGCTTTACAGTGCGATATAATAAGCATTCACGCCCCATTAAATGAAAATACAAAAAATCTATTTGATGCTAATGCCCTAAACCAGCTAAAAGATGGCGCAATGCTTGTAAATAGCGGTCGTGGCGGTATAATAGATGAAGAAAAAATCGCCCAAATTATAGATGAGCGTGAAATTTATTTTGTTACTGATGTGCTTGAAAAAGAGCCAATTAGAGCCGATCATCCTTTATTAAAAGTAAAAAATAAAGATAGATTAATGATTACTCCGCATATTGCGTGGGCAAGCGTAGAGGCTAGAAAAAAACTAATTGAGCTAAGTGCTAAAAATATAGAAGATTTCATAAAGGGGTAAAAATGGCTGATGAACATAGCTTTGATATAAGTGCAAGTGTCGATATGATGGAGGTCAAAAACGCTCTAGAAGTAGCTAAAAAAGAAGTTACAAATAGGTTTGATTTTAAAGGGTTAAAGGCTGAAATTGAACTAAATGAAAAAGATAAAACCATTACTCTTTTAAGCTCTAGCGACTCTAAAATAGATGCGCTAAAAGATATAGTAATAAGCAAATTAATCAAACGAGAAATACCACCAGTTGCACTTAGTGAAAAAAGCAGAGAAAATGCAAGTGGCGGTAATACAAAATGCATACTAAAACTAAATGATACCCTTGATAGCGATAATGCTAAAAAAATTACAAAAGCGATAAAAGAGGCTAAAATCAAGGTAAATGCATCAATTAGAGGCGATGAAGTAAGAGTAGTAAGCAAGTCAATTGATGAGCTTCAAAATACAATAAAGCTAGTAAAAGGTTTAAATTTAGAACTACCACTAAGCTTTAAAAATCTAAAATAAAGAGGTTAAAATGAAATTTAAAAAATTTATCACAGCATTTTTGCTTTTACTAGCAGTAGGGGCAAATGCTATCACTGAAGGTAAAGAGTATATCAAACTACCATCTAATGCGCAGTTTAAAGATGCTCAAAATAGCGTTATAGAGATCTTTAGCTATGGATGTATTCACTGCTATAATCACTTTAGGGCTGGAACACTAAAGTTTGTATCTGAAATCCTGCCAGATCTTAAATATGATGAGTGGCAAGTGCGTCAAATGGGCGAATTTGGTTTTGTGATGAGCGAGGTTTTAGGCTATGCTAAGAGCATAGATGAGAAAAATAGAATAAATAGCCTAAGTGCAAAATCGAATTTTCATCAAGTATTAAAAGGCTTTTTTGAAGATGCTTTTGTAAATAAAAAAACATATAAAAATGGCGAAGAATTCTACCAAAGAGCTGTAAGCATTTTAAAAGCAAATGGAGTGCAAAATGCTAGCATACAATCTATCTTAGATTACGCAGATTCAAATGAGGGTAAAGAGTATGCTAAATTAACTAACCAAGCTTTAGAGGTAGCTAAAATTAGCGGTACTCCTGGATTTATAGTAAATGGTAAATACCTTATCAATATTGAACACATAAATAGCCAAGAAGAACTAGTAGAGGTAATATCTGAGCTTATAAAATTAAAATAAAGTTAAATTTAATATTTAATTTAAAATATCTGCTATAATTTGCGATTTAAATCAATTTTAAAGAGTTATAGCAGATGAAACCTCTCTCCATAGTCCAAAATTTAGCACTCAAATATGCAAAATATTCGTTAAATAGATCTTTAAAAACTCAACTAAATTTAGATATATTACAAAATAGTAAAACCAAACTTCCAGATCCAAATATAAATTATATGCTATATGCGCATATACCATTTTGTCATACATTTTGTCCATATTGTTCATTTCATAAATATGCCTATGATGAAAACCTTGCTAAAGAGTATTTTAAAAATCTTCGCCAAGAAATGAAACAAATCCATACATTAGGATATAAATTTAACTCAATGTATGTTGGCGGTGGCACAACTCTTATAAATGAAGATGAGCTGATAAAAACCTTAGAGCTAGCCAAAAAGCTTTTTAATATAGATGAGATATCATGCGAGAGCGACCCAAGCCATATAAAACCTGCAAATCTTAAACGCTTTAAAGGATTAATTAGTCGGCTAAGTATTGGTGTGCAAAGCTTTAATGATGATATTTTAAAGCGTGTTGGCAGATATGAGAAATTTGGCTCAAGTGTTGATTTAGTAAATAAACTAAAAAATGCAATTAATATCTTACCGGTTACAAGTATAGACCTAATCTTTAACTTTCCAAATCAAACCAAAGATATGCTACTAAATGATATAAATCTAGCCAAAAGTATTGAAGCGCAGCAAATTACATTTTATCCGTTGATGAAATCAAATTTAACCAAAGACAAAATTGCTTCTACTTTAGGCAATAGTTACAAAGATAACGAGTATGAGTTTTACTCTATTATAGAGGAGAATTTCAAAGATTATCATAAAAATAACGCCTGGTCATACGCTAAAGAAAAATCTAGCCTAAATGATGAATATGTAAGCTCAAAACATGAGTATTTAGGAATTGGAAGTGGTGGATTTAGTTTTCTTGGTGGGGAGCTTTTTATCAATGCGTTTAATCTAAATAAATATAATGAAAAAATTCAAAACCAACAAAGTTCAGTAATTGCAAATTGCAAATTTAGCTCAAAAGAGCGGGTAAAATATCTATTTTTGACCGAAATTTTTAGTGGATTTATAGATATTGATAAATTTAATCAAACAAACAATATAAATCTATATAAAACTCTAAATTTAGAACTCAATCTCTTAAGGCTTGTTGGTGCGATAAAAATTCAAAACAACCATATAGAATCAACTCAATTTGGTAGATATTTATGGCTTAGCTTGATGAAGGAGTTTTATATCGGTATGGATAAGGTTAGAGCTATTTTCAAAGATGATGCAAAGCTTAAAAATAGCTCTAAAATAAATGTAATAAAGAGTCAAATTTAGATTATTTTATATATTTTATATTTGCTTTTACCTTTAATTTATTAAAATAATCCATTATAGCAATCTCTCTTTCTTGTTCTACCATTGCATTTACTACAGCTTGTTCTACTACTTCAAATGGCGGTAAAACTGAGCCACTTTTAGCTACTATATAAAATCTTTCTAACCCCATTGGTCCTTCTAAAATCGGTGTAAATTCACCATTTGGGGTAGTATTAAAGATATAAACTAACCCAGGAGCAATCTCAGATGAACTTAGACTTAAATTCTCTTTTTGCACTCCGTTTATTTTTGCTTTATAATCTTTAGTTTGCAAATTTAAAGCCTGTGGATCATTTGAAGTATAACGAATTAGGCTAACCTTATCAAATTGCAAAAACATTCCAGAATTATTTTCATAAAATCTTTTAGCATTTTGTGGAGTGATATTTTGGTTTGGAGTATTTAAAATTCCAGCATAAAGCTTCTCTTTTTTAATCGATATTTCCATATTTTCACGCATTTGTGTTTCACTTGTACCACGAGATTTTATAACTGATTTAAATGTTTCAACGCTCATTTTATTTGCACTGGCTAACTGGGCGATCTTTTGTTCTATTTCTAATTGACTTGCAGTTATATTTAGCTTTTTTATTTGAGCAAGCTCAAGTTTATCTTTTATTAGTAGATTTAGTGCAGCCTCTTTGTTTAGATTCATCTTAGTCATCGTAGTGTTTAGCTCATAAGTCGTAATAGGTTCATTATCTACAGTCGCAACTAAACCACCTACAAATCTAGCATTGGCACAAATAGCCAAAAATAGTGCTGTAAAAATTAAATTTTTTATCATATAAAACCTTTATTAAAGCAAATTTGAGCTAAAATTATATCCAAATTTAAATAAATAATAGGATAATTATAATGCTAACTACAAGATTTGCTCCATCTCCAACTGGATTTTTACACATTGGTGGGCTTAGAACTGCACTATATAGCTATCTTTATGCTCGCAAAAATGGCGGTAAATTTCTACTTCGCATAGAAGATACCGATCTTAAAAGAAACTCACAAGAGGCTACAATTGCTATTAGAGAAGCCTTTAATTGGTGTGGGTTAGATTATGATGGTGAAGTAGAGTATCAATCAAAAAGATTTGATATTTATAAAAAATATATTGATCAACTACTAAAAGATGGCAAAGCCTATAAATGCTACACTACTCAAGAAGAGCTAGCTCAAATGAGAGCCGAGGCTGAAGCCAATAAGCAAAGACCAAAATATGATGGCAGATATAGAGATTTTACAGGCACACCACCACAAGGCATTGAGCCTGTAATTCGTATAAAAGCTCCACTTGATGGAGTAATTGAATTTACCGATGGAGTAAAAGGGTATATTAAATTTAACTGCGAGGATATCTTAGATGATTTTATTATCGCTAGAAGTGATGGGTCGCCTACATATAATTTTTGTGTTGTGATAGATGATGCATTGATGGGAGTTACACATATCATTAGAGGCGATGATCACCTAAGCAACACGCCAAAACAGATTATACTATATGAAGCACTTGGATTTAAAATTCCAGAATTTTTTCATGTAGCTATGATAAATGGAAGCGATGGAGCAAAACTTAGTAAAAGACACGGCGCAACAGATGTAATGGAGTATAAAAATATGGGCTATCTACCTGAGGCATTGCTAAATTTCTTAGTGCGTCTTGGCTGGAGCCATGGAGATGATGAGATATTTAGTATGCATCAAATGTTAGAGCTATTTGATCCATATAATTTAAGCAAATCAGCCTCTACATATAATCCATCAAAACTAGAATGGCTAAATGCTCACTACATAAAAACTTTACCATTTGAAAGATTAGCTGATGATATGCTATATTTTGGATTAGATTTTAGGGCAATAAATAAAGGCCAAATGCTACTAGATCTATTAAGAGAGCGTTCAAAAACTCTCTTAGAACTAAAAGCTTCGGCTCTTGCTATCATCAATCAACCAACAAATTATGACCAAAATGCTGTGAAAAAATTTATAAATGATGATAATAAGCTACTTTTAAGCGAATTTGCCAACTCTCTTGGTAATGCCAATATGGATGCTAAGGCAGTTGAGGAGATGACAAATGAATTTCTAACTCAAAAAGGCAAAAAGCTAAAAGATCTAGCCCAACCAATTAGAATAGCAATCACAGGTAGTGCGGTAAGCCCAAGTATCTTTGAAGTTATAGAATTTATCGGTCTTGATGAGTTAAAATCAAGAATCCAAAACTTCCTAAAATCTTTATAAAACTTAGCTAGAGCTTAAGGCTCTGGCTTTTGTTTTATTAAGTATAGCTTAAATTTACCATTTAATTTACAAAAAGTAACACATAAATAATAAATTTTATCTATTATTTAAATATTTACCTATAATGAAATAAATTTAAGTTATAATTCTATATTATTTTAAAATTTAAAGTTAAATTTAAGGAAAGAATATGAGTTTAAAACAAAAAGCTCTTGATTATCACATAGATGGCAAGATAGAAATCAATGTCAAAAAACCTTGTGTGAGTGCTGAAGATTTAAGTCTAGCATATAGCCCAGGAGTTGCTGAACCTTGTATGGAGATAAGTGCAAACAACGAATTAGCCTACAAATACACAAACAAAGGCAATCTAGTAGCCGTAATCACAGATAGCACGGCGGTTTTAGGCCTTGGTGATATCGGTGCTATCGCTGGAAAACCTGTTATGGAGGGCAAATCTGTTTTATTTAAAAAATTTGCCAATGTAGATGCCTTTGATATCGAACTTGATGAGAAAGACCCAGATAAGATAGTTGAAATTTGTAAAGCTCTAGCCCCAACTTTTGGTGGTATAAACTTAGAAGATATCGCCGCACCAAAATGCTTTTACATAGAGAAAAAACTTCAAGAAAGTGTAAATATCCCTGTAATGCACGATGATCAGCACGGCACAGCTATTATCACAACGGCGGGATTATTAAACGCTTTAGAGATTAATGGTAAAGATATTAGCAAAATTAAAGTCGTAGTAAGCGGTAGCGGAGCAGCCGGAATAGCATGTGCGAAAATGTATCAAAGTGTCGGGGTTAAAAATATAATTATGTGCGATAGCAAGGGAGTTATCCACTCAAAAAGGGATGATTTAACCGAGCAAAAAATGGAATTTGCCATAGATACAGATGATAGAACTTTGGGCGATGCTTTAAGGGGTGCTGATATGTTTTTAGGCCTTTCTAAAGCCAAACTTCTAACGCCTGATATGGTAAAAAGCATGGCAAATAATCCTATAATCTTCGCTCTAGCCAATCCAGAGCCAGAGATCAGACCAGAGATCGCTCATGAGATTAGAGATGATATCATCATAGGTACAGGCAGAAGCGACTATCCAAATCAGGTAAATAATGTCTTAGGATTTCCATTTATATTTCGTGGTGCGCTCGATGTAAGAGCGACAAAAATCACCGAAAATATGAAAATAGCCGCCGCACAAGCTCTAGCAAAATTAGCCAAAGAGAGCGTCCCTAGCGAGGTTTGCAAAGCTTATGGCGTAGATGAGATTAAATTTGGTAAAGATTATATAATCCCAAAACCATTTGACCCAAGAGTTCTTTTAGTAGTAGCTCCAGCTGTAGCAAAAGCAGCTGTAGAAGATGGAGTGGCACTGGTAAAAGAGTTTGATGAGAGTGCTTATGTGCAAAGGCTAAAAAATTTATTTTAACTTATAAATTTAGTGATAACTGCTTATACTCATGCGGTTATCACTATCAAAATTAAATTTCATTAATATTTTATATAAATTTTTTCTTAACTCAAATTTATTTAATACTAATTAAATCTTTTTATCGCCTTTATAATATCCAAAAATCTCGCTTGAGCCATCCTTTTTCATCAAAATTACAGGATATTTCTCCTCTATTCCTTGCTCCATCCCAGGGCTTCCCATAGGCATACCAGGGGCTGAAATTCCTATCACGCCATTAGGCTTATTTGCTAATAACCAATCCACAGCGCTACTAGGCACATGCCCTTCAATAGCGTAACCATCGATAAGCCCTGTGTGACAGCTTTGATACTCATCTTTGATATTTAATTTTTCTTTAATTTTTATAAAATCATCACTAGCATGAGAGCTGATTTTATAGCCATTTTTCTCCATATAACTTTCCCAAAGCCCACAACAACCACATGATGGCGACTTATAAACATGGATTAATCTCTCTTGAGCAAACAAAGGTAGAGCCAAAGCAAGAGCAAAAATATACTTTTTCACTATTTTTCCTTTTATATCTTTATAATAATACTTTTTTATAATAAACAGATACTAAAGCTATTTTAAACCCAAATTCTAAGCGGTTTTGGGTAAAATTTATCCTTATCGTCTATTAAATTTATATCATTTTGATTATTTGGCATAAATCTAGTGTAAATTTGATCTATGATTATGGTTTTACCATCGTTTGTTTGGAGTGCGAATTTGTTATTTGATAACTTTTTGATTATCTCCACGCCTAGATCTTTTAGGGATTTTATCTCGATTTGCCCTGTGATTTTATCTTGGATTTTAGCTGCGCTCACCACCAAATCTATATCTTGATTTAGCTCTATTTGAGTGGCGAATTTAGCATTTAAATTTAGCTCTATATCAAAAGCCTTACCGCTATCTTTATAAAGCTCATTTACGATTATCTCCCTTCCGCTGTTAAATTTAAGGGTAAATGTGCCATTTTTATTAATTCTTATAGCTGTTAATGCGTCTGTATCTTTAAGCATATTTGCGGTATTTGCTCTATCTTTTTCAAAGCTATCTTTGACTTTTTGTAGATTTTCTAAGGTGAAGTTAAGTCCGGTTATGGCTGTAAATTCGCTTTCTATCTTTAGCATTCTAGTTGATTTAAACTCTGGATTTTCTATCATCTCTCCAAATTCAGCCATAATCTCATCACTTGCCGTTTGCTTATAACTATCAAAAAAGCCATTCAATGCTTCAAATTCTGCCATATAATCTTCATATAAAGAGTTAAATTTAGAGTATTGTTCGTTTGCGTATGAATTTGTTTGGCTATTTGCCCCCAAATAACTTAGCTCTTCTAATCTATAACTCCCATCAACTCCTTGCTTAGCATAAGCTAAATTTGCTAGTTCTTGCAGTTTTGAAGCATCTATCCAGCCATCTTCATCGGCTAGTTTTGAGAGCTCTTTTATATCATTCTCATTCATACTTTCATATCTTACTTCAGGCTTAAAAATAGAGTATGGATTATAATCTTTTAGCGATTGTAATGAGTTTTCATAAGCTTCTATTGTTCCATAATTATCTTTTTGAGCTTCAAGTTTTTTCAAGGCATTGCTCTTGCTATCTATGAAATCTTTTAAATTTATACTATCAACTACTTCGCTAAGTTTTTTGATAATCTCATTTCCATCTTTATCATAAGCTCTTATTTTTAATTTATCAAAGTAGGTGTCATTTTTATCTACAAATCCATTTCCATCACTATCAAATCTAAAAAGCTGCGAATTTGAGCTAAAGCTTCCAACTCCTAATCTATCATTATCTCCAGCTAAATCTAAAAATAGCTCCGCTTTACCAAATTTAGTATTAATTAAATTTGAGTTTGCGTAGGAGTTTAGGTAGTAGGAGTTTGGAATTAAGGGGTTTTGGTTTGAGTAGTTATCAGCCTTATAATTCCCAGCATTTGGACTAAATTTATTTGCGTAGCTGTAGTTTAAACGCACATCATTTCCAAAAGAATACATAGAATATTCATGTCTGCTTGTTACGCCTAAAATATTTTGTGTTTGCTCTATTATCATATCATCAATCATTATTTTAAATATCTGCTTTTCATCTATAACCTGTGTGTTTAAGTCTAAATTTCCTTCTTTAAATAAAAGATAATTTAAGGTACTTGAGTTTAACTTAGACGTTAAATTTTTATAAGTTTCTTCATCTACAACATAATGAAGTGTGGTTTTAAAGTAAGAAATATAATCTTTATTATCTAATTTAATTAATGATTTTTGGGCATCGTGTGGTACAAGAAAAGTTGGCATATCACCATAAAAATATGAAGCTTGATTAGGGTCTCTTTGCATTTTTATTGCTTGATTTGGATTATATTCAAATACATTGCTAACATTTTGCATAAATGAAAAATTTGATTGGTTAGAAGTTATATTTAAATTTATAGATGAATTTATTTTCATTATATTTCCTTAACTTTAAGATTATAAAGCCTTATATAAATTACATAAGGCTTACAAGATTAATATGCCCTAATATCAGCAACTATAAGTTTGCCATTATTAAAATAAAAGATAAAATTATCTGCTGAAAAAAGAGCAGAAACTAAAAAAATAGTTGCTAAAGCAAACTTTTTCATAAAATCTCTTTTTATTTGAAATATAATCCATAAATCGGCGATAAGAAAAATAACTTAATATATTTTGATTTATTTTACACTCTTTAAATAATGTTATAGTTTCAAACTATACACTCGTTTAAACCCAAATTCTAAGCGGTTTTGGGTAAAATTTATCCTTATCATCTATTAAATTTATATCATTTTGATTATTTGGCATAAATCTAGTGTAAATTTGATCTATGATTATGGTTTTACCATCTTTTGTTTGGAGTGCGAATTTGTTATTTGATAGCTTTTTGATTATCTCCACGCCTAGATCTTTTAGGGATTTTATCTCGATTTGCCCTGTGATTTTATCTTGGATTTTAGCTGCGCTCACCACCAAATCTATATCTTGATTTAGCTCTATTTGAGTGGCGAATTTAGCATTTAAATTTAGCTCTATATCAAAAGCCTTACCGCTATCTTTATAAAGCTCATTTACGATTATCTCCCTTCCGCTGTTAAATTTAAGGGTAAATGTGCCATTTTTATTAATTCTTATAGCTGTTAATGCGTCTGTATCTTTAAGCATATTTGCGGTATTTGCTCTATCTTTTTCAAAGCTATCTTTGACTTTTTGTAGATTTTCTAAGGTGAAGTTAAGTCCGGTCGCAGAGCTAAATTCACGCTCTATAGATAGCATAACGCTAGATTTTACATTTTGATACTTTGCCTTTGTTTCATCATCAAATTTATTTATATAATCATCTCTATTTTTAAGCTCGCTCATATAATCATTATATAAATTCATAAATCTCGTGTATTGTTGATTTTGATAAGAGTTTTTATCGCTATCTCGCCAAGAAACTTTTTTAGTAATTGGGTCATATTCATTTTTAGCACCGAAATTTGTCGTATAGCCTTCAATCCAGCTAGATAACTCTTCTAATCTATAACTCCCATCAACTCCTTGCTTAGCATAAGCAATCCCAAGTAATCCTAAATCAAAAGTTCCTAATTTTAAATTTATATCTATCCAGCCATCTTCATCGGCTAGTTTTGAGAGCTCTTTTATATCATTCTCATTCATACTTTCATATCTTACTTCAGGCTTAAAAATAGAGTATGGATTATAATCTTTTAGCGATTGTAATGAGTTTTCATAAGCTTCTATTGTTCCATAATTATCTTTTTGAGCTTCAAGTTTTTTCAAGGCATTGCTCTTGCTATCTATGAAATCTTTTAAATTTATACTATCAACTACTTCGCTAAGTTTTTTGATAATCTCATTTCCATCTTTATCATAAGCTCTTATTTTTAATTTATCAAAGTAGGTGTCATTTTTATCTACAAATCCATTTCCATCACTATCAAATCTAAAAAGCTGCGAATTTGAGCTAAAGCTTCCAACTCCTAATCTATCATTATCTCCAGCTAAATCTAAAAATAGCTCCGCTTTACCAAATTTAGTATTAATTAAATTTGAGTTTGCGTAGGAATTTAGGTAGTACTCTTGCGGGATTTTGCCATATTGATAATAATTATTATGAAAAAAATATCCACTATCAAATGTTGGATACTCAAAATCCTCTATGGTAATAGTATGTTCTCTTACTTCTGATATACCTCTTATATCTGACGCACCAAATGTTGAATTATAAAAAGCACCACCTAAAATACTCTTTGTTTGTCTAGCGATAAATTCATCTAATGCTTCTTCTTTGGTTTGTGTTGTTGTTCCATATTTTTGGACTATATTTATGTCTCCGTAAGATCCTGCATAATAATCATAATACTCTATTTTTCTACCAAATCTATCAGTGTTTTCATCTTGTTTTATTTGCTCTGTTTGAGCGAAATTTAGCTCTATTTTTGGCAATTTTTGATTAATTTGAATTTGAAATGTATTTGATGATAGCAAGCTAATATTCATTTTAAACCTTTCTTGCGTTGAGCTTTAGGCGAATTAATCGCCCAAAGTTAATTAATATGCCCTAATATCAGCAACTATAAGTTTGTCATTATTAAAATAAAAGATAAAATTATCTGCTGAAAAAAAGAGCAGAAACTAAAAAAATAGTTGCTAAAGCAAACTTTTTCATAAAATCTCTTTTTATTTGAAATATAATCCATAAATCGGCGATAAGAAAAATAGCTTAATATATTTTGATTATTTTAGATATAATCCCTTGCGCTAAGGCTCAAAAATTAAGCAAATTTGGGGTATAATCCATATATTTAATCCAAATTTTAAGCCATAAAGGCTATAAATCTCAGCCCTTAAAGACGCTGAAGATAACACACTAATAAAGGGTTTAAATATGCTATTTGGCAAGATTGATTATCTAAATTTGCTTCCATTTCATGTATTTTTAAAGCGCTACCCACTAAGCAATCAAACTAAAAAATCTATTGAATTCAAAAAAGGCACCCCAGCAAAATTATGCGAAGATCTAAGCAAAAGGCGAATCGATGCCGCCATCATCTCAAGCATAGAGAGTAGAAATCCAAAATACACAAAACTAAATTTAGGAATATGCGCCAAAGGTGCGGTAAAATCAGTCTTAGTGCGTAAAAATAGCCCCAAAAAACTAGACCCCGCATCTAAGAGTTCAAATATGCTTGGTAAAATTTTGTCGCTTAATGGAGAGATAATAATAGGAGATGAAGCATTAAGACAATATATAAAAGATGGTGGGGATAAATTTTATGATATGGGTGAAATTTGGTATCAAAAAACGGGGCTACCTTTTGTTTTTGGACTATTTTGCTGTAATAAAAATCAAAATTTGTATAAAAAAATTATTAATCAATTCTTAAAGCAAAAAATAAAGATACCAAAATACATACTCAATGAATATTCAAAAAGTAGAAATATCCATCCAAATATGATTTTATGGTATCTAGAGCATATTAGCTATGGTATCAAAAACAGGGAAAAATTAGCCCTAAAAAAATTTATTTCACTATCAAAAAAGCATAATTTTCACCCATAAAGTGAGTAAATTTGTAACAATATAACCAAAAATTATCCTAAATTTTTCTATATTAAGATTAAATTTAAGAAAAATTAAATATAATCCAACTACAAACATTTTCACAATAGGAGTTACAATGTCAGTACATGAGTATATCAACCAAACACTTGAAAATATCAAAAAGTCAAGTCCAGGTCAAACAACATTTTTACAAGCCACTACAGAGGTTTTACATACTTTAGAACCACTTTTAGAAAAAGAGAAAAAGTATCTAGATCACAAAATCATAGATCGTATTGTAATGCCTGAAAGAACTACGATGTTTAGAGTGACTTATATGAATGACAAAAACGAACCTTGTTCACACTTCGGATATCGTGTAGAATTTAACTCTGCTCTTGGACCATATAAAGGTGGTTTGAGATTTCACCCATCAGTATGCCTTGATATCATCAAATTTTTAGGCTTTGAGCAAATCTTTAAAAACTCACTCACAGGCCTTAATATGGGCGGCGGTAAAGGCGGCGCAAATTTCGATCCAAAAGGCAAAAGCGATGGCGAGATTATGAGATTTTGTCAAGCTTTTATGAATGAATTATACAAATTAATCGGCGATGTAAAAGATGTCCCAGCTGGCGATATCGGTGTTGGTGGTCGTGAAATTGGCTATATGTTTGGTCAATATAAAAAACTAACAAATCGCTTTGATGGTGCTTTGACTGGTAAAGGACTAGACTGGGGTGGTAGCTTAGTAAGGGTAGAAGCTACTGGTTATGGCTCAGTATATTTCGCTCAAGAGATGCTTAAAAAACAAAATAGCAGCCTAGAAGGCAAAAAATGCTCAATAAGCGGTGCTGGCAATGTGGCTATATATACAGCTCAAAAACTATATCAACTTGGCGCACTTCCTATAACAGTTAGTGATTCAACAGGATTTATCTATGATAGTGAAGGTATCGATGTAGAGCTATTAAAACGCATTAAAGAAGTTGAGAGAAAAGGCCTTAGCGAATACGCAGCGGCTAAACCTAGTGCGAAATTCACTCCTGTTAGCGAGTATAAAGCTGGTACAAATGGAATTTGGAGCGTTCCATGTGATGCTGCATTCCCAAGTGCTACACAAAATGAGCTAAATTTAGAAGATATCAAAACTCTTTATAATAATGGTTGTAGATTAGTTTGTGAAGGTGCAAATATGCCTAGCACACTTGAGGCTATTGACTTTATGCTTAGCAAAAAAGATTTCTTATTTGGTCCTGCTAAGGCTGCAAATGCTGGTGGCGTGGCAACTAGCGGATTAGAAATGGCACAAAACGCAAGTATGCAAAAATGGACTTTCGATGAAGTAGATAGCAAACTTCACCGCATTATGACAAATATCTTTGAAGCTAGTTATGAAACTTCTGTTGAATTTGGCGTACCGGGCAACCTTGTTCTAGGAGCAAATATCGCAGGATTTAGAAAAGTCGCTGATGCGATGATCGATCAAGGATATGTATAACAACTCTAGCCGACAATGCGTCGGCTGAGCCATTATGGGATTCAAAATTAAAAATCAAATAACCGAAGAAATTCAATCATCTAAAATCTGAATTTAAATAACAGAATTTTATTAACCTAAAATCACTTAATCTAAAAAATTGATTTGAATTTAATAATCTGAAATTTATCAACCAAATTTTGGTTAATCTAAATTTGCTTAGTCCAAAAAATTAAATAATCTAAATCTAAAAATTTAAACAATCACTCCACTACTCTTCTAGCAATCGTAGGGCTAAGCTTAACTAAAATATCATAATTAATAGTATCAAAAAACTCCGCCCAAATATCAGCATTATCAAATACGCAAATTCTCTCACCCATATCTATAGAGCTAAAGCTATCCATAGACATCTTGCCTAAAATTGGCTCGCCATTAGCTAAATATAACTCGCCTTTGCCATTATAACGAAGCAACCCATCTCCATAGCCAAGGTCATATGTAGCAATATTCATATCTTCTTTAGCCGTAAATACGCCACCATAGCCCACGCTTTGACCAGCTTTTAATACTCTAGAGCTTACACGATTTGCATATAGCTTTAAAACTTTTTTTAATCCTAAGCTCTCATCAAATCCAGAATATCCAAATTGCGCCATCCCAGCACGAACATACTCATCGCCTACATCGCTAGCTCTTTCTATTGCTGCAGAGTTATGAGAATGAAATATAAGCTCTTTATTAAATAGCTCTCTTATCATAATTTTAGCTAGCTCAAAATTATCTTTTTGCACGAAGTAATCTGCCCCATGCTCATCGCTAGCTCTAAAGTGAGTAAAAGCACCCTTTAGATCTAAATTTCGTCTTTTAATAATCTCTATAGCACTTTTAATCTGACTTACATCTATACCGTTTCTATGCATTAAAGTATCAATAGCAAGATGAATTTGAGTACCAGGCCTAATAATCTCTAAAGCCCTAATATCATTAATAGCATAAATAAACTCACCGCTCTCATTGCCATTTGGCAGATGAGAAAGCACTATAATACTCTTAAATAATCCAGCTAGTTCTCTAGCTTCTATCTCGCTTTTTACGCAGGTTATCTCTATACCAAACTCTTTTGCAATTTTCCCCATTAAAAGCGCCCCATGCCCATAAGCATTATCTTTTAATACAGAAATTATTCGTTTTTTAGAGCCTACTTTTTTAGCAATTTGAGTAAGATTATGCTCATAAGCACTCTTAGAAAGTAAGATCTCAGACATTAAAGCTCAAATCAAATTTTTTATAAATATGTGGCAACATCTTTCTTACTGCATAATCATATGCGTAAAACTCTTTATATAGTGCTTTTAAACTTGGCTCATTACAAGCATCAAAGTCAAAAGCCGTGCTATTACCCTTTTTAGGCACACTCGCATCCAAAACTTCAAAAAATCTACCCCTTGCAGCTAAAAACTCTTCTATTTGCTTTTTAACTAACTCTTTATCATCGCTCATTTTTACTCCTCTATTAATATTTTCATCTTATTATTTTCTACAGCCACATATAGCACCTTTTGCCCATCAAAATTATATGTATCAGCTCTATATCTCTCATCAAAGCTCACACGATAAATATTTTTACTATCAGTACTAGGATATGGTACGATTGTAAAGTTTTTAAATTCAATTATCTTGCTTTCATTCTTACTAAATACTCTTTTTTTCATCGCCGAGAATTCGCTTAATTTCATTCCATCAAAACGGCGAAAATCACTACTATAAAAGCTTAAATATCTATCCAAATCGCTTATCGTCCAAGCATTTTTCCACGCAAAAAGTCCAGCAAAAATCACTGCAATATCTGAAGTTAAAGCTTGCGGATAGCCTTTTTCACTAATTATTACAATGGATTTATTATTTTTTACGACATCTTCAAAGGCTATTAACAGATCATTTTTCATCGCCACACAACCTCTAGTTTCTACTTCGTTTTCTCTTACATCGCCCTCCATCGGATAACCGTGAATCCAAATCCCGCTACCGGTTCTGCTACGCATCTTATCGTATAAATTTGGATATGAAAGACTAAAGGCAACTGGCCCATAATATGTTGTTGGTGGGGTAAATCTGCGAGTAATCTCATATGCGCCTACAGGTGTTTTTAGATCACCCTCGGCTAGTTTTTCGCCCATTAATCCAGTGATTATCTCATTGCTTTTTAGCACCTTAATATTACCATTTTCATATCTATTTATTGAAATTTGCTTTGCAGTTTTATCCACTGCAATAATAAGTCTATCGCTATTACTATAGTAGCCGTATGTCAAGTTCATATCTTTTAAATTATTATTCCAGTATTCTGGATTTTGAAGATTTTTTTCTATCTTTTTTTGCACTGCTGTGATACCACCTTGAAGGTATAAGTCTTCTAATTCACCAGCAATCATACAAGCTGAAATTAGTAGCAAAATAAGCTTTTTCACTCTGTTTTTCCTTGAATTTTATAAATTTTTAAATTCCAAAATTATATCAAAATCGGTTGAAAATTAATTTAAATTCCTGTATAATTTGGCCTATTTAAATTTTTATATAAGGATATTGTAATGTTCAAATATTTCTCTTTAGCAGCTATAACTATGCTTACTTTACAAGCTGAAGTTTTATTAGTTGACCCATATGCCAAAGCAACTCCACCAAATGCTAAAAACAGCGCTGCATTTATGAAAATTCAAAATACAAGCAATAGCGATGTTGAATTAATTTCAGCTAATAGTAATATAAGTAAAGTAACTGAACTTCACACTCACATAGAAGAAAATGGTATGAAAAAAATGATACAAATTCCAAGTATCAAAATCCCAGCTAATTCATCAGTTGAACTAAAACCAGGTGGACTTCATATAATGTTTTTAGGTATTCAAAATCAAATCAATGAAAATAGCAATATAGATTTAAATTTAACCTTTAGCAATGGCAAAACTTATGAACTAAACCAAATTCCGGTTAAAAAAGTAATTCCAGCTAAGATGCATTAATATTAGGAGATAGCAGTGTTTAACAATAAAAATATTTTGATAACTGGTGGAACTGGTAGTTTTGGTAAAAAATATACCAAAATATTGCTAGAAAATTATACACCAAACAAAATAATAATCTACTCACGAGATGAATTAAAACAATATGAAATGGCACAGGAGTTTTCAAGCTCATCAATGCGATATTTTATCGGTGACGTGCGTGATGAAAATAGACTAAACACTGCTATGAATGGTGTAGATTTTGTTATCCATGCTGCTGCTATGAAGCACGTACCAATCGCAGAATATAATCCAATGGAGTGTATTAAAACCAATATTCATGGCGCTCAAAATGTAATTAATGCTAGTTTAAAAAATAGAGTAGAAAAGGTAATTGCTCTAAGTACTGATAAAGCGTGCAATCCTGTAAATTTATACGGTGCTACTAAACTTGCAAGTGATAAACTCTTTATAGCAGCCAATAATATCGCAGGCACAAGCCCAACTAGGTTTAGTGTCGTCAGATATGGTAATGTTGTAGGCTCAAGAGGTTCGGTGGTACCGCTATTTAAAAAACTCATAGAAAATGGTGCTAAAGAGCTACCAATCACAGATGAGAGAATGACTAGATTTTGGATTACACTTGAAGATGGGGTCAAATTTGTTCTTAAAAACTTTGCTAGAATGCAAGGTGGTGAGCTATTTATCCCTAAGATTCCATCTATGAAAATTATTGATTTAGCTGCGACTCTAGCGCCAAATTTACCTATTAAAATCATTGGAATTCGTCCAGGCGAGAAACTTCATGAAATAATGATAAGTGCTGATGATACTATGCACAGCTTGGAATTTGATGATCATTATGTAATTGGGCCATCTATTAAATTTTATGATAAAGAGGCTAATTTTGCTATTAATAGGCTTGGAGAAAAAGGTCGTGCCGTAAGTAGCAATTTTGAATACCGTTCAGATAATAATACTCAGTGGCTCGATAAAGCTTGGTTAGAGACAATGATGAAGAGGATTTAATCACCCTCTTTTACAAAACTCCACTACAAAAAATACCACAGTAGCTACTGCGATAATTGCTGCTCCGCTTGTTAGATCCAAATAGTAGCTAAGTATCAACCCACAAAATATAAATATAGCTGATAAAATCGCAGATAAAACCATCATTATGGCCAAATTTGGACTAAATTTCTCAGCAATATATGGTGGAATACTAAGCAAAGCAATTACTAAAATAAGCCCTACAACCCTAATAGTGCTAACTACACAAAGTGCGATTAATGCACTCATTAAATAGTATAAAAAGTTAACATTTACTCCACGAAGCTTAGCAAACTCACTATCAAAGCAAAAAGCACAAATTTGAGTGTAAAAAAGCAAAGCAAAAGCTATAAAAATAGCATCCAAAATACCCATAAATATCAGATCTTCTGTGCTTACAGCTAAAATCGAACCAAATAGATAGCTCATCAAATCAGCATTATACCCAGGGCTAAGATCAACAAAAATAATCCCAACAGCCATTCCAAACGCCCAGATAGCACCAATTACGCTATCTATTCGATCACGATTTTGTCCACTAATAAATGCGATAAGTAGTCCAATTGCTACTGCAAACCCAGCCGCTCCAAGAAGTGGAGATGCGCCTAAAAAAAAGGCTATTCCAATCCCGCCATACGCCCCATGTGCCACACCACCAGCGATAAAAGTCATCTTATTTATCACAATAAGTGAACCAATCACACCACACGCTATACTAACTAAAATCCCAGCAATTAAAGCATTTTGCATAAAGCTAAAGCTTAAAATCTCCACTACTACTCCTTATGTGAAGCACAACCACAACTATTAAGCGCTAGTTCAACATCGCAAAAATGTGTATGACTCTTACTAAGATGATTTATAAACTCTCTATTATCCAAATTTGAAATATCATGAAGCACCACACTACCACTATTTACATAGGCGACTTTAGTAGCAAAATTCATAGCCATATTTATATCATGACTTATGGCAATTACTCCTACATTTGATTGGTTTATCTCTTTTAATACAGAATAAATTTGAGCTTGGCCTTGCGTATCGATACTAGCCGTTGGCTCATCTAGCATTAAGATCCTAGCCCCGCTTACTAATGCCCTAGCAATATAAACCCTTTGTCTTTGACCGCCACTAAGTGCGCCAATTCCCCTGGTGCTAAAATCTTGCATACCTACCATCTTAAGAGCTTGCATAGCCATATTTTTATCTGCTTTTGAATAGAACTTAAATAGCCCGCTACGCAGTCTTCCCATCAGTACAACTTCTAAAACACTCATTGGAAAGGTTTTATTAACTGGAATATACTGCGGAACATAGCCAATTAGTTCTTTTGCTAATTTTGGCGGCTTAGAATCTATACTAATTTTACCAGATTGTGGCTCTAATATTCCAAGCATTAGCTTTAAAAGTGTACTTTTGCCTCCGCCATTTGGTCCAATAATTGCTAAAAAATCTCTACTATGGTAGCTAAAATTTAAATTTTTAAAAATATTACCATCATCATAGCCAAAGCTTAAATTTGTAATCTCAATATTCATAGCGAACTTTTAAAAATATCAGCAATTGTATACATATTTTCAAGCCAATTTTTTGATAAATGATTGATTTCTATTAACTTTGCGCCAGTTTGTTCTGCGATTAATTTAGCTGATTTTTGACTAAACTCAGGCGAGATGAAAATCACCTTGATATTTTCACTCTTTGCCATTTTAATAAGCTTTGCAAGGGCAGCAGGCTTTGGCTCTTTGCCACCTGATTCTATAGCGATTTGAGTTAGATTATAACGCTTAGCAAAATATCCCCACGAAGGGTGAAAAACCATAAATTTTCTATTTTTTAAATCTTTTAAACTATCTTTTATATAACTATCTAATTTATCAATTTCTTGATTAAATTTATCCAAATTTTGGCTATAGAGTTCGCTATTTTGTGGATATTTTTGACTTAAAGCATTAGCAATTATTTTAGATTGTTCCTTTACCATTATAGGGTCAAGCCAAATATGGGTATCAAATTCATGCTTATGTTCTTCATGTTTATGATCGCCATGTTCGTGGTGATCATCATGAGTGATTTTATCATATTTTGGTGTTTTGCCTTGAGTTTTTATAACTTTTAAATTTGGAAATGCCTTGCTAAATTTAGGCAACCAAACATCCTCATATTCTATTCCAACTGCAAAGAAAAGATTACTATTTTCAAGCTTTTTCATATCGCTAGCTCGAGGCTCAAATGAGTGCGGATCGGCAAATTCTTGAACAATCGTATTAACCTCAACACTACTAGCACCAATTTGTTCAACAAAAAACGCCGTTGGCAAAATACTTGCACTAACTACCGGCTTAGCCCAAATCACTCCAACCAAAAATGCCAAAATCAAGCTAAATCTAACCATATTTTCTCCATAAAATTAAGTGTAAAATTAAGTGTAAAATTATATCTGATTTGACTTAAATTTATTTAAAGCAAAAATTGATAAAATTTAGCAAACAATCCTAAGGTAGTTATATGCGTGAAATTTGGAATAAAAAGTCCAAAACATATCCTAAATTTAGCCCCATTATGCGCCCATTTGAGGCGGAATTTTTCGCTTTTTTGGATGAGTGCGGGGTTAGCTTTGCTGATAAAAGCGTAATTGATATAGGCGCTGGAACTGGCGTATATAGCTTACATTTAGCCAAAATGAGCAAAAGCGTTTTGGCCTTAGATATCAGTGATTCTATGCTTGAGATTTTAAGCTTAAGCGCCAAAGAACACAATATAACCAACATACAAACCGCAAATAACCAAATAAACGATATCAAAGATCGCAAATTTGATATAGCATTTTTGACTATGTCGCCCGCACTTAGGAGCAATGAGGATTTTGAGATATTTTATAACCTTGCTAATACGCATATATATATGAATTGGCTAAAACCAAGAAAATCCGACCTTTTAGAGCTTTTTATGGATACCGATACAAGAGCCGATATGGCCGCACCTGTAGCACGATTAGAGGCCTTTTTAAACTCTAAAAATATTAAATTTCAATCAAAAGAGATAAACGAAAATAGAAGCGTTACAAAAAATATAGATGAAATGGTAGAAAATTTGGCTTGGCATTTAGAAATCAGCGGACAAAACTACACAAAAGATGAGATAAAAAACAAGATAATAAACCTAGCAAAAGGTGATGAGATCAGTGAGAGTATCGCCACTTGCGTGAAAGTTATGATATTTTGAAAGCAAATATTTTAAAAACTAATATTATAAGAATTGTATTGATATTTTTTGTCTTGGTATGCCTTTATTTTATCATATCAACTGGGCAAATTTTATTAAAAACAAATGAGCGATTATATGATTTTGCTGAATTAAAGCGCTTAAATGAGGAATTGTATCTGCAAATTGACCTCCAAAATATCCATACGACAATTGAAAATACCGAAAATAGTATTAATGAAATCAACACTTTAATGGATAAAATCAGCTCAAATTTTGTTATTACAAAACTATTTTATAATGTTGAACATGTTGAACTTTTAGACACATTAAAAAGCAGATTAAAAACCAGAAATGATATCATTAGAAATTATTATATAATCCGTCAAGATATCTCTAAAAGTCTATTTGAGCTAAACAAAGAACTACCAAATACTATAGATTTTAAACAAATGGCACAAGCTTATGCTTTGTTAATCAACTCAAGATTTATATCTGATTTTAATAGAGATGAGTTTGATAGGTATCTAACCAAGCTAATTAACGAGCCAAGGGAGCAGTTTGATTATGAATTTTTAATCAAAATTCAGCATGTAAATGATAACTTAATCACTATTCCAAACCTTAAAATCCAAAACAAAGCACTAAAAATTGAAAGCAAAATTGACCAACTCCTAAATCACTCAATAGAGCATTTTAACTCTGCTTTATATGCGCTTATTACATGTTCAGCATTTTTACTAGTTGTAGCATTTTTAGCTTTGACTAAAAATGGGATTTTAAGCAATCAAAATCGCAGTAATAAAGCTAAGCTAAAGCAGCTTGCCTATCTTATTGATAGCAACCCAAATCAAATAATAATCTTAGACAAATTTGGAAGAATATCAAGTGTAAATAATTCATTTATAAATTCAAGCAGTTTTAGCCAAGAAGATATTATAAATCAAGAGCTAAGTGCATTAAATATGAATATGCAAGGAACTGATATATTTGATGAAATTTGCCAAAGCAAAGATGTTAAAACATATAACGAATTTGTGAGCAAATCAAAAGATGGAATTCTTATCTACGAAAATATAGTTGCGATACCAATGTTAGATGAATTTAATGATATTAGTGGAGCTATAATCCTAAAACGTGATATCACAAAAGAGAGATTAACTAGTAAGGAATTAAACTTTAAAAACGCTCAACTACAAGAGAGTTCAAATATTGATAATCTCACAGGATTAAGAAATTTAACCTCACTCAATGATGCTATCAAAGCCAACCAAAATGGCACACTAATTTATCTAATGATTACAGATTTTGTAAATTTAAGATTTTTTTACCGCTCAGATTTAATTGATTTAATATTTGTAGCAATTGCCAACTCTATCAAACTAGCTATTAGCACTTATAAAATCGACGCTATGGCATATAGAATGCAACTTGATGAGTTTTGTATCTGGTATAAAGGCGATAATATCAAAAAAGATATAAAATATCTTTTAGAATATTTCAAATCCAAAAATATCACCATTCAGACTGAGGGCGGATTTGAGATTTTACCAAATATTTCTATTACCATTGGTATTAGCTCAAATGAAGATAAGCCAAATTTAAATAGACTAACTCAAGCTATTTTAGCTGCTCAAGATGCTAAGGATAAAGATTTAAGTTTTAGCTTTTATAATCACGATAACCCAATAGAGAAAAACTATCAAAAAAACGCCACCATTACACGACTAATTCAATACGCCTTAAATGAAAATAGAGTAATTGTCGAGTGTCAAGGAATATTTGATATTAGAGAAAATAAACCAAAAATTAGCTCATATGAGATTTTAATTCGTATTTTAGATCAACAAAATCAAATTCACTATCCAAATGAGTTTTTAAGTGTGGCCAAGCTAACATCGCTATATCTAGCACTTACCAAGCAAGTTATCAATCGTGCTTTTGAACTTTTAGAGAGATTTGGGGATAAAAAGAGATTTTCTATCAATCTCTCAAGTGTAGATATGATGAATGAACCAGTCAAAAATTTATTTATTCAAAAGCTAGATAGCTGTTCTAATCCACAAAATCTTACCATTGAGATTTTAGAGAGTGAAGGGGTTGATGATTATGATGCTATAAACCCAATTATTCAAGAGATTAAAAATTATGGCTGTAAACTTAGTCTTGATGACTTTGGTAGTGGGTATTCTAACTACTATAGAATGCTTGAATTAAATATAGATTATATCAAAATAGATGGCTCCATCATATCTAAATTACCATTTGACAAAAATGCTCAAAGCGTGGTAATGACGATTGTAGATTTTGCTAAGCGTCAAGGATATGAAACCGTGGCTGAGTTTGTCTCTACTCCACAAATTTTAGAGATTATCAAAAATCTAGGCATAGACTATGCACAAGGCTATCTATTAGCTAGGCCGGTATTGCCAAATAATATAGAATAATAGGAGCAAATTTGCATCACAATATAATAAACGGCGCAGTTAAATTCATGGAAGAAAACTTCATAGAGCACAAAGAGCTATTTGAACATCTAAGCAAAAAACAAGCGCCACACACGCTATTTATCGGTTGTTCTGATTCTAGAGTTGTCCCAAATTTGATTACCAATACCCTGCCAGGTGAGCTATTTGTCGTGCGAAATATCGCAAATATAGTCCCGCATTATAGATTAGTAGATGAATTTCTAGCTACAACGGCTGCTATTGAGTATGCGATACATACTCTAGGGATTAAAAATATCATAGTTTGCGGACATAGCAACTGCGGTGGCTGCGAAGCGCTATATCAAAGCGATGATAAGCTAGCTAATACACCAATTGTCAAAAAGTGGCTTATGATAATTGAAGATATCAAAACTGAAGTTTTAAAAGACAAGAATATAACACCAGCCAAAAGAGCTTGGGTAACTGAAAGGCTAAATATCATTAACTCACTTCAAAATATCATGACCTTCCCAGGCGTGATAGACAAGCTCAAAGCCAAAGAGCTAAGACTATATGGTTGGCACTACATTATAGAAACAGGAGAATTATACAACTATGATGACACTACAAAAAGCTTTAAATTATTAGAAAAGAGCATCAACTATGAAGAAATTTACTCTCAAATTTTTACTGATTTTTAATCTATTTTGTAATATCTTATTATCAAATGAGCTAATTAGCGTAAGTGATAAAATCATATCGCTAAATTCTCAATTAACCATAATAAAAGAGCAAAATGCTAGCATTAATGATGAGATATCCATTCTACAAAAAGAAAAAGATAGCCTTATCAAGAGCCTACCAGCACTCATAACTAGCAGTAGTGACTTCAATCAAACACAGATAAACTCATACATAAAAGTACTAAATAAAGAGCTTGCAAAATATAAGCCTAGCTCTAATCACTATATCAAAACTCAAATAAATTTAGCATCTATAAATTTAGACAAAATTTACTACCTAACTCTGTCTCAAATTTCAATAGCCTTCAAAGACTACGACCAAACTCCAGATGAAGCCTTGATAGATGCTATAACTCAAATTCAAATCTCAAACTACCAAGAGATAAAAGCCCTAAGCCAAGACCAAACTCAAATTTATAAAGATGATATAGACGCCTTAGAGCTAAAAAGGCAAACTTATAGCGAAATTCTCAACTATTTAAAGGATAATTCTGAACTATTTGATAGCAATTTTGTACTAACTAGCCTAAATTTACAAAGCGTAATTGACAAGATAAACTCATCTCTAAACCTCAACTCAAATTCTATAAATATCGGCAAAATAGCGATTATAATCTTAGTTTGTATATTTTTTATCTTAATACCAAGACTAACTTCACTTTTGCTTTATAGGATATTTATCACCATCTTATCACGTTATCAAAACACGCAAAATCAATTTAAAGAGCAGTTTGTAGCTGCTATAAGGCTACCGGTATTTACATTTTTTATTATTTATGCTTTGAATTTGTCTTTGATAATTGCCTATTATCCCTCCACCATAAATATAGAGATGAAAAACTACTTCGATATCGCTTATAGCGTGGTTATAGCGTGGTTTGTGATAGGTGCCCTTGATGGATATGGCATAATGCTATTATCTAAAATCGCTCAAAAATCAGGCCGAAAAGAGGTGATAAATCTCATAATCAAAGTGCTATATTTCATCGTTATTCTCATTACAATTTTGGTAATTTTAAGCAAAATTGGCTTTGATATCAGCACCATTATCGCCTCCCTTGGTATTGGTGGATTAGCCGTAGCATTAGCAACAAAGGATATTATAGCCAACTTTTTTGCCTCGATTTTACTGCTTTTTGATAGCTCATTTAGTCAAGGGGATTGGATAGTTTGTGCTGGGATAGAAGGCACCGTAGTAGAAGTCGGACTTAGAAAAACCACTATTAGGACTTTTGATAATGCCTTGGTATTTGTACCAAATTCAAAAATTATGAGCGAAAGTATCAAAAACTGGAATCGCCGCAAAGTCGGTCGTCAAATCAAAATGCAAGTCGGCCTAAGCTACACTACAAGCAAAGAGAGTATCCAAAACTGCATAAATGATATAAAACAGATGCTTTTAAATCACCCCGGCATCGCTAAAAGCGGTATAGATAGTGCTCTAAATAGCAATGACGCACGGATAAAATATCGCCAAAGTATGGTTTCAGTCGATGACCTAGATGGATATAAGAGCAATCTTTTTGTAGTACTTGATGAGTTTGGCGATAACTCTATAAATATTTTGATATATTGCTTTAGCAAAAGCGTGATTTGGGGCGAGTATCTAGCTACCAAAGAGGATGTAATGCTAAAAATAATGGAGATAGTAGAGCGATATGATGATGCGAGTTTTGCTTTCCCTAGCAGAAGTCTATATATAGAATCCATCCCAAAAATTCAAATTTATAAAGGAGAAAAAAGTGTCTAAAATATATGATGATGACCTAAATGAAGATCTAGATTATGATGAGTATGATGACTACGATGATGGCTACAAAGATAGCCATCGTAGCTACAACTATGATGAAAACGACTATTCATATGATAATGAAGACGAAGAAGATAGCTATGATATGGAGTAAATATAGTTAAATTTGTTAGTTCTAACTGCTGCTTTTATCTCTTGCAATATTAGTAAAACTTATTTTCTTTAGTGGCAATTTGTTATCACTAAAGAAAATAATAAAACTATTTTATCAATTTTGAAATAGCCTTAAAGCTTGAGTGTTCAGCACTTTTAAGTAATTCAAATGCTACCATTTCAAGTGGTTTTACACTTATATTTTTTAAATTTGCATATGCAAGGGATTTATTTTTTGGATCTCTAGAACTAATACACTCATCAATTAGCGTAACATTATGGCCATTTTTTATTAAATCCAAAGCTGTTTGATATACACAAATATGTGCTTCAATGCCAATTATATAGATATTATTTACCATTGTTAATTGATCTTTTATAGCATTATAAGCGCTAAATTCCATCTTTTGAAATTTTTCATCTATAAAACAATCTAAACTATCTATAGTATTTCCAAGTCCTTTTGGATATTGCTCAGTTGCAATGATTTTTATTCCAAGCTCTTTAGCAATTTGTAAAAACTTTAACGAATTTGCTACTAACTCTTCTGCGTCACTCATCGCTGAAGTTAATCTCTCTTGAATATCTATAACCAAAACTAAACTCATAAAATTCTCCTACAAATCAATATCAATCCCAACTGGAGCGTGATCACTACCCTCGATATCACTTAATATAAAAGCATCTTTTAATCTATCTTTTAACCCTTGCGAGACAAAAAAATAATCAATCCTCCAGCCGACATTTTTAGCACGTGCATTAAATTTATAACTCCACCACGAATACGCATCTTTTACATCGCCATTTATAAACCTAAAACTATCTATAAATCCAGCTTTTATAACCCTATCTATCCACGCTCTCTCAACTGGTAAAAATCCACTAGTTTTAGCATTTGCCTTTGGATTTTTTAGATCAATTTCTTTATGAGCGGTATTTACATCACCGCAAAATATCACCCCTTTACCATCACTAACCAAACTATTGATATAAGCTAGAAATTTATCATAAAAATCCATCTTATACCCTAGTCTCTCATCACCTTGCTGACCATTTGGGAAATATATATTAAAAAGATGGATATTATCAAATCTATGCTCCAAAACTCTACCCTCATCATCATCAAAAAACTGCGATTTTAGATTTTGTGTTTTTAAATTTGATAAGCTCATCACACCCGAATACCCCGCTCTTTTAGCTGAATTTACAGATATATTCTCAAATCCTAGATTATAAATTTCGGCTGGTATCTTATCCTCGCTTGCCTTTATCTCCTGTAAAGCCAAAAAATCTGGCCTATACTCACCAAGCCACGAAAATCCATCTTTATTTACAACAGCCCTAAGCCCATTGACATTCCACGAAATCAATCTCAAATTTAATCCTTTTTTAATCTCATTATAATTCAAATTTTAAAATATTTTTTAAAATTTACAATCATTAACCATATTTTTATCATTAAATTACTAATTAACTATATAATCTATCTTTTTTAATTTAATTCAAAGGAAATTATATTGAGCTCAAACAAATTTATTCTATATTTTGCCCTATTTATCACAGCATTAAATTATAAATTTTTTGCCTTTGGGTTTGAAAATTTAAATTTCTCTGAAAATATCTCTACTTTATTAACCTTACCGATACTATTTTACTCGTTAATAGTATTTGTATTTGGCTTAATATTTTTGCCCTATATCACAAAGGCTTTAGCAATATTTGTAACCATCGTTGGCGTTGTTGGGGCCTATTTTATGAATGCCTACTCGGTAATCATAGATAACGAAATGATAAGAAACGCCCTTCAAACAGACGCCAAAGAGGTTCAAGATCTATTAAATTTAAATATGATATTTTGGATATTTTTAGCCATTGTGGCTGTATTTTTGATAATAAAAGTCAAAATAACCAAAACCAATATCTCAACAGCCTTAAAAAATCGCACCATACTCATAATCTCTTCATTAGTGATTTTTGGCTCTCTTTTTGGTATTTTAAGCAAAGATTATATCCCATTTTTTAGAAATTACAATCAAATAAGATTTTACACAACCCCATTTTATCCACTATACTCAAGCTACAAATATATAAAATCCCTATCGCCAAAGGCCGAATTTAATCCTATTGGCCTTGATGCCAAACAGACAAAAGAGACAAAAAAGCTATTTGTCTTTGTAGCTGGTGAAACTGCTAGGGCAGCCAACTACTCACTAAATGGATATGATAAATATGATACAAATCCATACTCAAAAGAAAATGGCCTTTTAAGCTTTTCTAAATTTAGCTCATGCGGGACCTCAACTGCTATAAGCTTGCCTTGTATGTTTTCAAATTTAAATAGAGATAATTTCTCCGTTGATATAGCCCAAAATAGCGGAAATTTACTAGATGTCTTAGAGACTGCTGGGATAAAAGTAAGCTGGATAGGAAATAACTCTGGATATTGCAAAGGTGTCTGCGCTCGCTTAAAAGATACCAAAAATTTTGGCGGCGATAGCTATGATGGCGTTATGCTTGAAGAGATACAAAATAGAATTCAAAATGCCAAAGAGAGTAGCTTTATAGTAATCCATCTCCAAGGTAGCCACGGACCTACATATTTCAAAAGATATCCAAAAGAATTTGCTAAATTCAGCCCGACTTGCGATACCGCTACGCTTAAAAACTGCACCTATGAAGAGATAGTAAATACCTATGATAACACAATTTTATACACAGATTATATAGTCAATCAAATAGTAGATATGCTAGAACAAAGCGATATGCAAACCGGATTATTCTATGTTAGCGACCATGGCGAGAGCCTTGGAGAAAATGGCATTTACCTTCATGGCGCCCCATATTTCTTAGCACCAGATTTTCAAACCAAAGTCCCAGCACTGCTATGGCTAAAAGATCAAAATCAGCTAGAAAATTTAAAAATATTAAAAGATAATAGCTTTTCACATGATAATATTTTTCACACTATGCTAGGATTTTTTGCTATCCAAACAAGCGTCTATAATCCAAACTTAGATATAATGTATAAAAAAGATTAATGGAGATAAATTTGGATAATATAGCTCTATATAAAAGTGTTATTTGTATGATTTTAGGGGATAAAAAATCAGAAATTATAGAGTTTATCATAGATAATTTAGATGATGATAAGAGATTTAAATACACTATAAAAGAGCTATGCGCTACGCTAAATATCAGCAAACCAACGGCCATTGATACCATAAATTTACTAACCCAAAAAAGGGTTATAAAAAAGATCAAAAATGGCCTATATCAACTAAGCATCTAAATAAAAAATATGAGTTAATAAAATCTTAAATCCGATAATTATAAGGATAACCCCACCCAAAATAAGCGCTTTTTTCTCTAGCGCTTCACCTAGATACTTGCCAATATAAACTGCAACAATACAAATAGCAAAACATACTAGCCCTACAACTATTGAGCTAACTGCGATACTACCACCCTCAAAGCTAAGCGCTACACCAATAGCCAATGCGTCTATACTAGTAGCGATCGCCCCAATTATTAAAAGTTTTAAACTCAAATCAATACTACACTCTAGATCCTCTTCTTCTCTAGAATCTTTTATCATCTTAGCGCCTAAAACAAATAATATAAAAAATGCTATATAATGATCAATAGCTTCGACATATTTAATAAATTCAAGCCCTAAAAAGTAACCAATAAGCAACATAAGAGCTTGAAAAAATCCATAAATAAAGGCAATTTTGCTAATTTTAAATAAATTTAATTTTCCACATCTTGCGCCATTGGCTATGCTTAATGCTGCACTATCCATCGATAGTGCCACAGCCAAAAGCAGCAACTCCATCACAAGCCAGCACTCGCTATTGCATTTGCTTGATAATCAGCAATTAATGGATCGATAATCTCATCAAATAGCCCTCCGGCCATAATCGCATCAAGTCTATATAGAGTTAAGTTTATCCTATGGTCGCTAATTCTATTTTGTGGATAGTTGTATGTACGAATTCTACCACTTCTATCGCCTGTTCCGACTTGATCTTTTCTCTCTTGACTTTGGGCTGCTAGACGCTCTTTTTCTTGCATCTCATACAATCTAGCTTTTAAAACCTTCATTGCGGCTTCTTTGTTTTTATGCTGACTTTTGCCATCTTGGTTGACAACTACCAAACCAGTTGGTTTATGCGTGATTCTTACAGCCGAGTCAGTAGTATTTACGCTTTGACCACCATGACCGCTACTGCGCATTACATCGATTTTAAGATCATTTTCATTGATAATAATCTCGCTATCTTGCACTTCTGGCATTACTGCTACTGTGATAGCAGATGTATGTACCCTACCTTGTGACTCAGTTTCAGGTACACGCTGAACCCTATGGGTACCGCCTTCAAATTTAAGTCTTGAATATGCACCATCACCTTTTATTAGCAAAATAATCTCTTTAAATCCGCCAGCACTTCCCTCGCTAGAACTAACAATTTCGAATTTATATCCTCTTTGCTCTGTATAGCGCATATATGCATTTGCTAAATCACCAACAAATAATGCTGCTTCATCTCCGCCAGTACCTGCTCTAAGCTCTAAAAATATATTTTTATCATCATTTGGATCTTTTGGGATAAGTAAAATTCTAATCTCATTTTCTAATCTCTCAAGCGCTGGCTCAAGCGTTTTAAGCTCATCTTTAGCCAACTCACCCAACTCAGGATCACCTAATAATTCACGATTCTCTTCGATACTTGATAAGATACTAAGATACCTATCACTAGCTTCTTTAATCGGTTCTAAATTTCGCTGTTCTTTGGAAAGTTCAGTCATACGGGATATATCACTAATGACTGATGGATCGCTTAGCAAGCTCTCAATCTCGCTAAAACGATCTATGAATGGTTGTAATTTTTGTGCGAGCATAAACTAGCTTACGCAGCTAATGTATTTACTAATTTTGCTAAGCGGCTAACTCTTCTAGAAGCTGTCTCTTTTTTCAAGAAACCTTTGTTTACAAAGCTATGGAAGCTTTTATTTACATCTTTTAATGCTGATAATGCTGCTTCTTTATCGTTGTTAGCTACTGCAACTCTTACCGCTTTTGTTAAATTTTTAAGTCTTGTACGGTAGAATCTATTTCTCTCTGTTCTTTTAATGGTTTGTCTTGCTCTTTTTTCAGCAGATTTATGATTTGCCATAACTTACCTTTTTCATAATTTTAGCTCGGAATTATACCAAAATATTATTAATTAAAACTGAATTTAAGTATCTTTTAATATAGTAAAATAGCCAACTCTAGCACTATTTTTGTTAGTTTAACATTTTTAGCTAAAATACGATTAAATTTACAAATTTATGAGGATGATATGAAGCTATTTGGAACTGATGGAGTAAGAGGATTAGCAGGTAAAAAGCTTGATGCAATGACTGCTATGCGCCTAGCGATGGCTGCTGGAATTTACTTTAGAGCGCACTCTAAAACTAATAAAATTCTAGTAGGAAAAGATACAAGAAAAAGTGGCTATATGATAGAAACTGCTATAGTAGCAGGACTTACAGCAGTTGGCTATGATGTAGTGCAAATTGGCCCAATGCCAACTCCTGCTATTGCATTTTTAACTGAAGATATGCGTTGTGATGCTGGAATTATGATAAGTGCGAGTCACAATCCATTTTTTGATAATGGAATTAAATTTTTTGATGGGAGTGGCAATAAACTAGCTGAAGCCGATGAAAGAGAGATTGAAGAAATTTACTTTAATCTAGATTTAATCCAACACAATCAAAAAACTGGCCTAGATATCGGAAGCGCCAAAAGAATAGACGATGTAATAGGTCGCTATATCGTACATATTAAAAACTCCTTCCCAAAAGAGCTAACCTTAAAAGGGTTAAGAGTTGTCCTAGATGTAGCAAATGGTGCAGCCTATAAAGTTGCTCCGACAGTATTTAGCGAATTAGGCGCTGAAATAATCGTTTTAAATGATGAACCAAATGGTTCAAATATTAATGAAAATTGCGGCGCTTTGCATCCTGAGAGTCTTGCTACTGAGGTTAAAAGACTTAGAGCTGATATAGGATTTGCATTTGATGGAGATGCTGATAGGCTAGTTGTAGTAGATGAAAAAGGTACAGTAGTCGATGGTGATGCGCTTCTTGGGGTATTGGCTAGCTATTTAGATGATAACAATATGCTAAGCAAAAAAGCAATAGTAACAACTGTGATGAGCAATGCTGCTTTAGATGATTACTTAAGCAAACACAAAATTGCCCTAAAACGCTCAAATGTTGGCGATAAATATGTCTTAGAGATGATGAAAGAACATGGGATAAACTTTGGAGGCGAACAAAGCGGCCATATCATATTTAGCGACTTTTCTAAAACCGGAGATGGATTAGTCTCAGCACTTCAAGTTAGTGCATGCTTATTAAAAAGTGGTAAAAAAGCTAGTGAAATATTTGGAAAAATCAAACCATATCCACAAAAATTAACAAATTTAAAAATAGTACAAAAACGCCCACTTGATCAGATCAGCGGAATAAAAGAGCTTGAATCCGAACTAGAAAAACTCCATATTAGATCACTATTTCGCTACTCTGGTACAGAGAACTTAATTAGACTACTCTTAGAGGGCAAGGATGAAAATCTAGTCGCTCAAAAGATGGAAGAGGTAGAAAAATTCTTTTTAAAAGCATTAAATGAATAAGGTATTTTTACAATTTTTAGGCTATTTTGCTATCATTTTTGCAGCTGACCAGCTAATCAAATGGCTATTTTTACAAGGCTTTAGATGGCAAAGCGATTTTATTGATCTGGTGCTAGTTTACAATAAAGGCGTTGCATTTTCAATGTTAGCATTTTTAGAAGGAAATTTAAAATATCTTCAGATTGCATTAATCACACTTTTAGCTATTTATTTAATTAAACAAAAAGAGCTTTTAAAGTCGCACACAGCGGCTTTTGGTTTGATTTTAGGCAGTGGATGTTCTAATATTTTTGATAGATTCATACATCCAGGCGTAGTCGATTATATATTTTGGCATAAGTGGTTTGAGTTTGCTGTGTTTAACTTTGCTGATATAATGATAAATTTAGGCGTAGCTATAATCTTGCTACAAACCTTAATCCAAAAAAAGGCAAAATAATGGGACGAAATATCTACATAGCCTATCTGTTATGGTTTTTTCTATCAGCTTTTAGCGCTCATAGAATTTACTGCGGAAAGTTTTTAAGCGGAGTTATGCAGTTAACACTATTTTGGATTGGAAGTGCTACGACAATATTTTTAATTGGCTATATATTTTTAGGATTTTGGCTAATATGGTGGCTAATTGATGCTTTTTTGCTTCATAGCTGGGTGGTAAAAATAAACGAGATAAACGCATTGCAGCATAGTATTAGTGATATTAAAAATTTAGAAAATATAGAAAAACTTTACGAGCTTTACAAAAGTGGTGCTATAAATTACGAAGAGTATCTAAGGCAAAAAGATATAATTTTAAAAAATATTTAAATTCATTTATAAATCATATGCTAAACTTGCACAAAATTTAAGGAGAAAATATGGAATTTCAAACCTATTTATGGTTAAAATGGTTGCACTATGCTGCTTTTATATCGTGGATGGCGATGCTTTTTTATCTGCCTAGGCTATTTGTCTATCATGCTGAACATATAGCAAATAACGGCTTTTGTGATGTTGTAAAGATTCAAGAATCCAAACTATTTCATGGAATTGGATGGATTGCGATGATTATTACGATAGCTTCAGGATTATTTATTTTAATTGGCGCTAAACCTGAACTAATGAAGCAAGGATATTTTCATATGAAGCTACTTTGTGTAGTGATTTTAGTGATTTATCATTTTAGTTTAGGATATTTTATGAAACAATTTAAAGAAAATCGCTGCACAAAAAGCGGTAAATTCTTTAGAATTTATAACGAAATTCCAACAATCATTATGTTTGTGATTCTTTATGCTATGCTTGTAAAGGCAAATTTGGTATAAATTTTAAATTCAAGCCCAAAAATTTATTCAAATTTAAGGCTTGAATTTGTATAATTCTAGTCTTTTTAGCCAAAAAGGTTCTATAGCTCAGTTGGTAGAGCATCACCTTGACATGGTGGGGGTCACAGGTTCAAGTCCTGTTAGAGCCACCATAATCCTTTGTGCCTCGGTAGCTCAGCTGGTTAGAGCGCTGGTCTCATAAGCCGGAGGTCGGGAGTTCAAGTCTCCCCCTAGGCACCAATATCACTCTTTAACACTTTTTTAAATATTTTAAACACACTTTAAACCATATTTAACTAGCTTTTAAGTTTTTTGCTATCGCCTTATTTCAATTATTTTAATTTAATGCTAACGAAGTGAAGCAATCTTATATTTATTGGCTTTATCACAAATTTGCTGTGAGCAATATAACTGTATATAAAAAAGGTGCAAATGAATTTTTAATAAATTATAGCTACAATAAAACTTAAAACTTTTTAAAATTGTATTAAATATAAATTAAGCAAGTTTAAAGGCATAAAAAGAGATAATTTATCGCACTTAGCATTGCAAAGTAAAGCGTGAATTTAGATTCAATAAAATAAAAAATATCTATCAAAGTTTATTAAAATTAATAAGAGCTATTGCAAAATAAAAACTAAAAACTCTATTGAGTTAAGTTAAATTTATAGGAAATTTAAATGACACCAGAGCAAAAATCTAGACAAAATATCGATACCTTACTTATTAAAGCTGGGTTTATCGTGCAAAATAGAGATGAGTTTGATCGCACCGCAGATCGTGGCGTTGTAGTTCGTGAGTTTGCTATGAGTGATGGTAGTTTTGCCGATTATCTTATCTTTATAGATGGCAAAGCTTGCGGCGTTATAGAAGCTAAAAAAACTGGTCTTAGTCTAAGCGGTGTAGAAAATCAATCGCGTCATTATGCTAAAAATTTACCTACAAATGTCCGCACTCATATGGATAATGAGTTGCCATTTTTATTTGAAAGCAATGGTGTTGAGATTTATTTTACTGATTTGCGTGATAAAAAAAGCCGTTCTAGACGAATTTTTGCATTCTATCGCCCTGATTTTTTAGCAAAAATTCTAAGAGAAGATACTTTAAGAAATAGAATTTTATCTATGCCGAGCCTACAAATGGCAAACCTTAGAAAGTGTCAATTTGATGCCATAAATTCACTAGAAAACTCCCTTAAAAATTATAAACCAAGAGCCTTAATCCAAATGGCAACCGGCTCTGGCAAAACTTTTACAGCATGTAATTTTATCTATCGCCTTATTAAATTTGCTGGTGCAAAAAGGGTGTTATTTTTGGTAGATAGAAACAATCTTGGCAAACAAACCAAAAATGAATTTGAAAATTTTCACCTAAATGATGAAAATCGCAAATTTAGTGAAGTTTATATAACTCAACATCTTAATACAAATACCATAGATAAAGATGCAAAAGTCGTTATCACCACTATTCAGCGTATGTATTCTATGCTTAGTGGCGATGAATACTATGATGAAAAAGATGAAGAAATTTCAGCCTATGAAAACTATAAAAGCGAAAATAAGAGCGAACGAATAGTAAGCTATAATCCAAATATCCCTATTGAGAGTTTTGATTTTATCGTAGTTGATGAATGCCATAGAAGTATTTATGGCGAGTGGAGACAGGTTTTAGAGTATTTTGACGCCTTTATCATCGGACTTACTGCTACTCCATCTAAGCAGACTTTAGGATATTTTAGTGCGAATTTAGTTAGTCAATACCCGCTAGAGCGCTCTATAATAGATGGTATAAATGTTGATTGTGAAATTTTTCGCATCAAAACTCAAATCAGCGAATACGGAAACACTATCAAAAAAGGCTTTTTGGTGCCTGTAATGGACAAAAAAACTAGATTGAAATACTATGAAAGCCTAGATGAAAATTTAGAATATCAAAAAACAGACCTAGATCGCTCCGTAGTATCTATAAATCAAATTCAAACTATTTTAGAATGTTACAAGAATGCTATTTTTACCGAGCTTTATCCAGAGCGTGAGCCTAGCTTTGTACCAAAAACTCTTATATTTGCTAAAGATGATAATCACGCTGAAAATATCACTCGCATAACTAGAGAAGTTTTTGGGCAAGGTAATGATTTTTGCAAAAAAATTACATATAATATCGGCAACGCAAAACCAGAAGAACTAATAAAAGCCTTTAAAACAGACCCGACTTTTCGCATAGCAGTTACTGTAGATATGATAGCTACAGGTACAGATATTAAGCCACTTGAAGTGGTGATTTTTATGCGTGATGTAAAGTCATCTTTGTATTACGAACAGATGAAGGGTAGAGGCGTTCGCACCATAAATCCTAATGATTTACAAACTATCACACCAAATGCTAAAAGCAAAGATAAATTCTATCTCATAGATGCAGTAGGTGTAAGCGAAAGCAAAAAAACAATTTCAGCACCACTTGAACGCAAAAAAGGTATAAGTCTAGCTAAAATCTTAGAAAATGTGGCTAATGGCGATACTAGCGATGATACACTCTCTAGCCTTGCTGGACGCCTAGTGCGAATAGAAGCCAATATCAGCGATGATGACAAAACTCAAATTTCAAAAATACTAGATTCAAAAACACTAGGGCAACTCGCTAGCGATATTTTAGATACCTTAGATGTAGATCTTACACAAAACTTAAACAATGATGAAATCATAGCCAAAAAAGATGAAGTTTTAAAACCATTTAATAAGCCTATATTTCGTAAAATGTTACTAGATCTATCGCAAAAATCAAAACTCTATATAGATGATATTTCACCAGATAGTGTGATAAATGCGGAATTCAATAAAAACAAAGCAAATGAAATAATCGCAAATTTTAATGATTTTATCAATGAAAATAAAGATGAGATCACGGCTCTAAGCATAATCTATAATAAAGATTATAAAAATAGAAAACTTACTTATGAGTTAATAAACGAACTAAACGACAAGCTAAAATCTAACAATCTAGATAGTTTTCAAATATGGAATTCTTACGCTTTAGTCAAACCAGACAAAGTTAAAAATAACGCCAAAAGTATTGTGGGGTGTCTTACAAATATCATACAATTAGTCAAATTTGCTCTAGGTTTTGATGATGAGCTTAGGGAGTTTAGCAGCATAGCAAATTCTAGATTTGAACTATGGAAAGGTAGGCAAAAGAACAAGGGCATAATATTTGATGAAAAACAAAACGAATTTTTAGAGCTTATAAAAGAGTATATAATAAGCAATTCTTATCTTGATTTAGCAGACATACAGAGCTTTTTGGGTAATAAGGGTGGAATTTTTAAAGCTAAAACGCTTTTTGATAACTTTGAGAATTTACTAATAGAATTAAATCAAGCTTTAGTGGCGTAAAATAAAGGGGTAACTATGCTAAAAAAATTTAATCATATAAATTGTGCAACCTATAAAAATTTTAATTGGGAATTAAAAGATTTTATAATTGATAAATTTAAAAGTAGTGCAAAATGATGAATAAAATACCAAAAGGCTGGGAAGTCAAAAAACTGGGGGAAATTTGTGAAAAAATATCAGCAGGTGGTGATAAACCAGCAGAATTTTCACCAATTAAAACAAATGATTTTAAAATTCCTATTTATTCAAATGGCATAAAAGACAATGGACTTTATGGATATACAAAATATGCTACTATTAATAAACAAGCCGTTACAGTTTCGGCTCGTGGAACAATAGGTTTTGTTTGTGTTAGAAATGAGCCTTTTTGTCCAATAGTTAGGCTAATAAGCGCAATACCAAAAGATAATATTTTAGACTTAAAATTTTTAGCTTATGCTTTAAAATTTAAAATTCCAAGTGGTGAAGGTTCAAGCATACCACAATTAACCGTGCCAAATTTTAAACAACTTGAAATCCCACTCCCACCATTATCAGAGCAAAAGGCTATTGCGGATAAGTTAGATGATAGTTTTGTAAAAATTGAAAATGCTATAACCAATCTAATAAATGCAAAAGAAAATCTAAAACTTTATAAACAAAGCGTGCTTAAATCTGCGTTTAATGGTGATTTGATACCTAACACTTCACCTACCCACTGGGAAGTTAAAAAACTGGGAGATTTTTCTGAAATAAAAGGCGGAAAGAGATTGCCAGCAAATTCAAAATTTTCAAAAGATACTACAAAATTTGCATATATTAGGGTCGCTGATTTTGAAAATATGAGCGTAAATTTAAAAGATATCAAATATATTACACAAGAAGTACAAGATAAAATAAAAAATTATACTATTTCTAGTGATGATATTTATATTTCAATAGCAGGCACAATAGGAAAAGTAGGCACAATACCTATTGAATTAAATGGTGCAAATTTAACAGAAAATGCAGCTAAAATTACTTTTAACGGTGCTAATAAGAAATTTTTAGTTTATTATTTAAATTCAAATGAAGCACAAATGCAAATTATTTTTTTTACAAAAGCTACAACACAGGCAAAATTAGCGCTTTACAGAATAAAAGAAATTAAAATCCCACTCCCACCATTATCAGAGCAAAATTTAATAGTGGCTGAGATAGATAGGAGATTTGCAATAGTGGATAAAACTCTAAATTTGATAGATAAAAGCATTCAAAATGCTAAAAACTTAAAACAAAGTATATTAAAAAAAGCATTTAGCGGAGAGTTAAGGAGTGAAATATGAGCGAAAGTGCGTTAATAGGCAAGGTATGGAATTACGCTAGTATATTAAGAGATAGTGGAGTTAGCTATACAGATTATGTAAGCCAAATTACCTATTTGTTATTTTTAAAAATGGATGATGAGAGAGAGAAATTTTTGGGCGTTGCGTCGCTTTTGCCCTCTCATTGTAAATGGCAAAATTTGTCAAATTTAGATGGAAGTGAGCTAGAAACTGCTTACACCAATGCCTTAAACACTCTATCAAAGCAAAGTGGTATAGTAGGCACTATATACCAAAAAGCTCAAAATAAAATCAACGAACCAGCCAAACTAAAACGGCTAGTAAGCTTAATAGATAATGAAACTTGGCTAGGCTTAGATGTAGATGTCAAAGGGGCGATTTATGAAGGGTTATTACAAAAAAACGCCACCGAAACCAAAGGCGGAGCGGGACAATATTTTACCCCAAGAGCAATAATCAAAGCCATAGTAAGCGTGATGAAGCCACAAATTGGTATGAGTATAAATGACCCAGCGTGTGGAACTGGCGGATTTTTGCTAGAAGCGTATGAGTATATGAGGGCTAGTAGTAAAGATAAAACCAAGCTAGAAAATCTAAAAACAAAAGCACTAAGTGGCACCGATATTTCGCCACTAGTTACTAGTCTATGTGCGATGAATTTATATCTACATGATATAGGCGGTGATGAGAGTCCAGTAAAAACAAGCGATAGTCTTTTAAGTCTAGGCGATCAAAGATACGATATGGTACTGACAAATCCACCTTTTGGCAAAAAATCATCTACCAAAATTATGGGTGATGATGGCAGCGTAAATACTCAAAGCGAAAGCTATGAAAGAGATGATTTCATAGTAAGCACTTCTAATAAACAGATAAACTTTTTGCAACATATAATGAGCGTGTTAAAAATTGGTGGTAAAGCAGCTGTTGTTCTGCCTGATAATGTGCTATTTGAGGGCGGAGCTGGCGAGAAAGTGAGGCAACGACTTTTAAAGGATTTTAATCTACATACGATTTTGCGTCTGCCTACTGGGATTTTTTATGCGCAGGGAGTAAAGGCAAATGTGCTATTTTTTGATAAATTAACTCCAAGTAATGAGCCTAAAACTACTCAAGTATGGGTATATGATCTAAGGACAAATCAAAATTTTACTCTTGTAGAAAATCCACTAAATGATGAGAGTTTGGCTGATTTTATCCAATGCTATGGCGATAATCTAGCTCAAAGAAAACAAAGTGAGAGATTTAAATGCTTTAACATAGATGAGATATTAAAGCGAGATAAAACAAATCTCGATATATCGTGGATAAAAGAACAAAGCGTAATAAATAGCGAAAATATAGCAACTCCAGATGAGATATTAGAAGAGATAAAAGCAGATATCGCTGCGGCGCTGGGTGAGCTTGAGCAGATTAAGGTTTAAAAATAATAGAGTAAAGAGCAAATTTTAACTTTTTAGCTCTTTACTTAGCATTATATTATCTGTTGTAAAATACTAAATCATTTTAAAAATAAGGATAAATATGTTAAATCTTCTTTTTAAGTCGCTTTTTGCTTTGGCTGTGCTTATAGTATTCATCGCTGGTGTGGTATTTGATGCTAAGTTTTTATCTCAAAATCAGTTTAGCGATAAAGAGCTTAAATTTAATCGCACAATTACACAGAGCGTGGAGTTTATTCCAGATCAATTTAGTGCAAATATTAGCTTAGAATCTACAAATGCTTTACGTACCAAAGACCAAATAGCTCCAAATGAGCTAGAAATTATCACTGCTACACTTGATAAGGCGTTAAAATTAGCCAAAGATAGTCAAATTTGTAAAGCTTCTACCTACTCAATAAATCCAAGCTATAGCTACAACGATGGTGCTAGAATCATCACCGGACAGCTTATAAACTTTGATATTGGATGTAAATTTGATAAAAATAGCATTGATAAATATGATAACTTAATTACTCAATTAAATACGCTATTAAAAAACAATGAGTTTATAAGCATTAATCTACCAGCCATAACTCCATCAGTATCAGATGCCATATCAACACAAAATAACGAGCTACTACACATTAAAGTATTAAATAACGCTATGCAAAAAGCACAGCTTTACTCAAATGAGCTTGGTAAAAATTGTGTATTAAATAGCGTTGATTTTACCGGAACTAGCCACCCAGCAGTATATGCGAACCTAAAATCAACCCAAACGCCAATAGAGTCTAAACATACCCAAACCCTATCGGCAACAGCCACATATAACTGCAAATAATAAAGCCCCTAAATGGGGCAAATTTAAATTATGAAAGTGCCTTTTTAGCCGCTTCGCTCATACGCTTACCATCGCAAGCAGAGCCGATAGTCTCTTTGGCTAACTTCATCAATGCACCTAAATCCTTAATCCCATTTAAGCTATTTTGCGCTATCAGCTCTGATATTTTCGCCTTCAATTCATCATCGCTAAGCTGTTTTGGTAGATATCTAGAGATTATCTCTATCTCGCCAAGCTCCTTTTGTGCTAAATCATCTCTACCGCCGTTTTTATACTGCGTGGCTGAGTCATTGCGACGCTTAATCTCGCTTTGTAAAATTGTAAAGATTCTAGCATCATCTAGCTCCACTCTCTCATCAACTTCAATCTGCTTAAATGCCGAGTTTATCATACGCAAGGTATCTCTCTCAAAACTATTTCCAGCTTTCATCGCTGCTTTTATATCATTTAAAATTTGTGCTTTTACGCTCATTTTATCTCCTTTAAATTTAATTTTTTTGTTATAAAAAGACCCTCTCGCAAACCATCATCAATCACTATACACGGGTTAAACCCTACTAAATTTGATAAAATCTCACACCCTTTAACAATCAAATCGGCACGATTTTTACCTACTAGCTCATCTTTATTTGGTGTAGTTTTTAGCAAATTTGCCGCCCAGTTTAAATCTGTATTTTTAATCTGCACTCCATTTATCAAATCTGCTCTATAATTAGTATAATTTAACCCTTGCTTAAGCGCTGCAACTGTTGTAGGTACGCCAGAAGTTAAAATAATATTGTTAAATTTAAACTGCTTAATAAACTCTATAGCCATTGATATCTCAGCCCTCTTATTACTCTCAAGAGCTGTGATAATCCCAAAGCTAAAACTACGACTTATCTCGCCAAAACTAATCTCTGTACTAGCTCCACCAAGATCGATTAAAAGAGAATCTTTTAGATCAAGATTTAAAATTTTAGCACGATTTTCTACACCTAAACGAGTTAAATATGCTTCAACTTCACCACTAATAATATTAAATTCAATACCAAATTCAGCTCTAATATCCCTAAAAAATTCGCTAGAATTTGACGCTTGTCTAAAAGCCTCAGTCGCTACTGCTATACTAGAGCTAAATGACGCCTCAGTACAAAGCTGAGCCACTGCTGTTCTAATGCGCTCCATAGCATCTATGGCTAATCCAGTATGGCTTAGCCCACGAGCTGAACCAACTATCCGCTCAAAGCTATACTCACACTCAAAATTCCCACTACCCAATCTACGCATTTTACAGGCTCTAATCGTGTTGCTTCCAAGATCAATTGCAATCATTTAAATAATCCTTTATAGCCTCTATTTTAAGCCTTTTTAGCTCATCACCATACGCCTTGCCAGTTGTCTTGATAATAGTAGTATCAATATGCGGTGAAAATTTAAAATCATAAATTCCCAAATCCTTTGCCATCTTAATTCTAGCCTTGCTATCAAGCCCAAGCCACTGATAAAGCGGCATATCAAGGGCGATTTTAAGTAGTTCAAATTTACTTACTCGCCTTAAAAATGGCTGTTTATAAGATATAGAATAGCAATTTGGCAAAGCAAGTCTAGATATAAGAGATTTGCCATCAATAGCATAATAGTTAATTAAATGGTATAAAAATGAAGCCTTGTGAGTGTGAATTTTATTTGAAATTTGTTGTATAAATCGCTCATCAAACTCCACGCCAAAAAGCTTTAAATCTAGCCCAAGCTCACTAAGTAACTCCATTGCACGTCTTTTAAATTTAGCTATAAAAAACTTTTCAAGCTCTAAATATATGCGGTTAGCACTTAAATCGCTTATATCTATTTTTTGCATAATCTTAAGACTATCGCTATTACAAACCAAATCAAATCTAGCAGCAAACTGAACTCCACGAAGTACTCGTAAACTATCATCGCTAAAAGTTTTAGGGTTAGTAACTCTTAATCTTTTAGCCATTAAATCACTCACGCCACCCCAAAAATCCAATACCTCACCGCTAAATATATTTACCATAATTGAATTTATTGTAAAATCTCTGCGTGCGCTAGCTATGCGTTCATCATTGCAATACTCTACACTAAAACCCTTATGACCATATCCGCTTTTAGATTCAGTTCGTGGCAGACTTAGATCATAGTTTTTTAACTTATAGACAAAATAGCTCTTACCCACACCTACAGCACCGCACTCTTGCATCAGGGCATCAAATTTATCTGGCGTAATATCGTAAATCTCAATATCATAATCTTTTGAGCCAATTCCTAGTATAGCATCACGCACCGATCCGCCAACTAAGTAGGCTCGTTTTGTATGGTTTAAAAGTAATTTTTTAAGTTCGTCAAAATCGCTATTTTGAGAGATTTGATAGCCTATTGTCGATACTAGCAAGCATAAATTCCAAAAATTTAATCGTCATATCCATCCTAAATTCCCTATTACTACTATCAGCGCTATTTAGCCCCTCAAATAGCACGCCAATTCTCTCTTTTAGCCCTTGTAGATATAACATCTCGCTTGATCCAAGATTTTTTTGTGCTTGTGGCCTTGTCTGGGCTTGTGGTTGGAGTTGCGGCTTTGGCTGCGGTCTTGATCTTAATGGTTCTGAAGTATCCATAGATGCGACTCTAGAAGCTAGCATCTCCTTTATCTCCATAGCATTTTTCTTAGCAGCCTCTTTTTGCGCTATAGTTTGAGCTTTAAACTGGGGCTGCATAGTTTGACGAGGTTCTTGATTAAAATCAAACTCACGCCTTAACTCATTAGATTCATCATTATCGCTTGCTTCTTCAACGATAAAGCCATTTTTAGCCACAGCACTGCTTGTGCCTTGTAGTTGAGCATTTACCTCATCAATAGTAAGCTTGGCAATATCTTCTAATCTCATATCTTTATCAACCACCTTTTAAATTCTCTTATACCAGCATCATCGTTTTCTTTTAAATTTAGATAAAACTCTAGCATCTGTTCATTTGTCTCGCCATTTTTGCGCTTTAGACCACTTAGCCGTCTAATAGCTGAGCGTGCTTCTTGATTGTTTGGATCACGCATTAAAATATTTTTATAAACCTCTAGAGCCTCATCTCTTAGCCCTTGATTTTCGTAAATCAGAGCCTCTGTAATTGTGCCTCTCATTGTTTTTTGATATAGTCACTAATAATTGAGCCGATTTCACTAGTTGTACAGATCTCAACTGCGTCAAATTTAGCGATATCTTTGGTTCTATAGCCATCTTTTAATACAGCTTTTATAGCGTTTTCTATGCAGTTTGCTGCTTCATTTTCGCCTAAGGCATATCTTAACATCATTGCAGCTGAAAGAATCATAGCTATAGGATTAGCAATACCTTGTCCAGCTATGTCTGGAGCACTTCCATGAATTGGCTCATAGATTCCTACATCACCACCCATTGAAGCACTTGGAAGAAGACCAATAGAGCCACAAACCATACTAGCCTCATCGCTTAAAATATCTCCAAATAAATTTTCAGTCAAAATAACATCAAATCCAGTTGGATATCGTACAAGCTGCATAGCTGCATTATCTACATACATATACTCAAGCGTTACATCTGGGTAATTTTGTGCTACTTTTGCTGTTACTTCACGCCATAATTGACTAGTTTCAAGTACATTTGCCTTATCTACCATACAAACTTTTTTACGTCTTTTCATCGCTGCTTCAAAGGCAATTTTAGCAATTCTTTCAATCTCGCTAACTGTATAAGTCATTGTGTTATAGGCTCTATCTTCGAGCTTTTCTCTAGGCTGACCAAAGTATAATCCACCAGTTAGCTCTCTAACAACTAAGATATCTACACCCTTTATAACCTCAGCTTTTAATGTTGAGGCGTTAATAAGCTCATCATATATCATTGCTGGACGCAAATTTGCATATGCGTTTAGTGATTTTCTAAGCTTTAATAGCCCACTCTCTGGGCGAAGATGTCTAGGTAGATTATCCCATTTTTCGCCACCAATCGCACCAAAAAGTACCGCATCACTCTTTCTAGCGCCATTTAACGTCTCATCAGGAAGAGGCTCACCAAAGACATCTATTGCTGCCCCTCCCATCAAATAGTACTCATAATTTAATTCAAAATTAAATTTAGCACTCACACTATCAAGAACTTTTATAGCCTCATCGGCGATCTCTGGGCCGATTCCATCGCCTTTTATTACACAAATATTATAACTTTTCATAAATATCCTTAAAGAGTGCTTTTAGCGTAGTTAATTAGTCCGCCAGACTTTACTAGTTCTTGCATAAATTCAGGAATTGGTTCAAATTTATACTCGCAATTTTGGCTTAAATTTTTAATAATTCCACCACTATAATCAATTTCTAATTCATCGCCTTCATTAATGCTATCAGTTTGAGCGCACTCAAGTATCAATAGGCCTGTATTAAAGCTATTTCTATAAAAAATCCTAGCAAATGATTTAGCGATTACGACACTTATTCCAGCTGCTTTAATCGCTATTGGAGCGTGTTCACGACTACTTCCACAACCAAAGTTTTCACCAGCTACAATGCAATCGCCGGCTTTAACCTTAGAGCTAAAATCTTTATCTGCATCTTCCATTACATACTTAGCTAAAATTTCTGGATCGCTAGTATTTAGGTATCTAGCTGCTATTATGACATCTGTGTCAATATTATCACCGAATTTCCATACTTTTGACATATTTTTCCTTGATAAAATTTTAGGTTGTATTATAACAAATTAACCTTAATCCCTAGCTTTAATGTGTTCTTGGTTGAAATTTTCTTCCATTTTGTTGAAATTTTCTTCCATTTTTTGGATTTCAGCGCTTCCGCTTCTATAAATTTCATTATCTACTTTTAGCTCTTTTTGGCTAATTTTGTTATCATAATTTACATTACTTAAAATATGCTTAAATACATTTATTCTAGCCTTTTTCTTATCATTGCTTACAATGATTGACCAAGGCGCATATGGAGTATTTGAAGCTAATAGCATTGAGTATTTAGCAATTGTATATTGATCCCATAATTCTTGACTCTTTTCATCAACTGGTGAGAGTTTATACTGTTTTAATGGGTCAGTGTTACGCTCTTTAAAGCGTCTTTTTTGCTCATCTTTTGATACTGAGAAATAAAACTTAAATAAAATAATCCCTGAGCTTACTATCATCTCTTCAAATTTAGGAACTTGGCGTAAAAACTCCCTATGCTCCTCTTGCGTACAAAATCCCATAACAGGCTCAACTCCAGCTCTGTTATACCAGCTTCTATCAAAGATTACAATCTCTCCAGCGCTTGGCAAATGATCGATATAGCGTTGGAAATACCACTGAGTTCTTTCAACATCACTTGGTTTTTCAAGCGCAACCACACGACATCCCCTTGGGTTTACGTGTTCGATTAATCTTTTTATCGTACCGCCCTTACCAGAAGCATCACGACCCTCAAAAATTATTAAGACTTTTAAGCCCTCTTTTTTAACATATGTTTGAAATTTTAAAAATTCAACCTGAAGTTTTTTAAGCTCTTCTTCATATTTTAGTTTTGATTTTTTGACTTTAATGGTTACAAAATCTTCTTGGCTACTCAATGTATTACCTCCGTAGATAAAAATTTTAATATTCTATAATTTTTTATATTAAATTTAGCAAAAATTTAGCAAATTTAATATAAAAAGACAAAAATGCAACTATATTTTTTAAGCTAAAAATTAGGCTAAAAGCCCAGATTTTAGTTCGCTATATTTTTGCTCGCCACATAGCTCACGAACAAGCATTAAAGCAAACTCCATAGCCGTAGCTGGACCTCTTGAGGTGATGATGTTTCCATCTATTACGACATTTTTATCAGCTCTATATCCAGCGTGATTTACTGTATCTTCAAATCCTGGATAACAAGTATAATGCTCACCTAAAACCTCAGCAGTGCTAAGCGCCCAAGGAGCTGCGCAAATAGCTGCTAACTTCTTGTTATTTGCTTTGGCTTCTTTTAATTTTTGACCAAGTTTATCACTTTTGGCTAGATACTCTGCTCCAGGAAGCCCTCCAGGTAAAACAATCATATCAGCACTAGCAAAATCATACTCATTAAATAATACATCAGCTCTTAGGCTTACGCCATGCGCACCGCTTACTTCTAAAGAGTTATCAAGTGCTACCATACTAGTCTCTACACCAGCTCTGCGTAAAATATCAACCACGCTAAGCGCTTCAATCTCTTCAAAACCATTTGCCATCATCACAGCTACTTTTGCCATTTTTTCTCCTTTATTAATTGATTGAATAGTATATTATTTTTTGATTTGCTAAGGAGCAAATTTTATAGTTTGCTCCATAAATTTGTTCTAATAAAATCTCATTTATTATCTCACTTTTGCCAAATGCTAAAGCCTTTCCATCTTTAATAGCTAAAACCTTAGAGGCAAACCAAAATATATGATTTGGCTCATGGCTACAAATTATTATAATTTTACCATTTTTTGCTAAGGCGTGCATAGTTTTCCAAATCAAAATTTGATTATTAAAATCTAACGCACTAGTTGGCTCATCTAAAATCATTATAGGCGAGTCTTGGGCTATGGCCCTAGCTATTAATCCTAGCTGCTTTTGTCCACCACTAAGAGAGCTAAAACTCTTATCTTTTAAAGGTAAAATTCCCACAATATCCATAGCGTTTTCTACAGCTTTTATATCATCTTTACTAAAACCAAAAACCCCGCCAAAATGCGGCCTTTTTCCCATTAAGACCATATCAAAAAGAGTGTAATTAAATGGTAGATTATGGGCTTGGGGAACATAGGATATTAATCTTGAAATTTGACTGATTTTAAGACTTTTAAACTCACTTCCAAATATTTTATACTCATAATAACTAGCATTTAAAAATCCCAAAAGAGAACGTATCAATGTGGTTTTACCGCTACCATTTGATCCCATCAATCCAAGCAAATCCTCACGCTCAAGCTCAAATGAAATTCCACACAAAATTTGGTTGTTTCCATAGCTAAATTTAAGATTTTCAACTACAAATTTATCCAAATAGTTTTGCACTTCTAACCTTTAAAATCCATAGTAAAAACGGCGCCCCAAGTAGCGAAACAATAATCCCTACAGGAATTTCTCCGCTGCTTAGTGTCCTAGATAAAGTATCACAAAGCAGCAAATAAATCGCTCCCATCAGTCCAGCTACAGGTAAAATCACTCTATTATCAGCACCTACTAGCATTCTAGCAGCATGCGGCATCATTAGTCCAATCCACGCTATAATCCCTACACTTGCTACGCTTAAAGCACTAAGCAAAGTTGCTATAACGATAAAAATAGCTTTATAAATTTGAGGATTTACACCTAGTGATCTAGCCTCTTCATCGCCAAGGCTAAGCAAATTTAGCTTCCACGAAAGAGCAAAAGCAATGATAAAACACGGTATACCAAATAGTCCATTTACAGCTATATCATCCCAACTAGCGTGATATAGTCCACCCATCATCCAAAATGTAATCTCTCTTAATTGAGCATCCTCGCTTAAATACTTCATAATTCCAACAAGCGAGCTAAAAATCGCCCCCACAATAACCCCTGAAAGCACAAGTGCAACACTATTTGTAACACCTCTTTCAAAAGCTAAAGTATAGGCTAAAAATACCGCCAACAGTCCAAAAGTAAAAGCACTAAGCTCAAGTGAAAAAAAGATGCTTGGCAATAAAATCGCAAGACTAGCCCCAAAGCTAGCCCCAGAACTAGCCCCTAAGATAAATGGCTCAACTAAAGGATTTCTAAAAATACTTTGATAAATCGCTCCAGCACACGCCAAAGAAACTCCTACTAAAATCGCTATTAAAATCCTAGGCACTCTAAGATTCCATACCACAATCTCTCCAGTTGCACTTAGCTCTCCTATTCCAAAAAGCTTATAAGCAATCACGCCCATCACATCGGCTACGCTTAGAGCTAAATTTCCACTCAGCAAGGCAAAAATTGATGCGCAAATTAATAAAACAAAGAGCAAAACTACAACTAAAAAAACTCTCAAAACTGCTCAGTCCAATCCAAAATTTGTGCTGAACGAAGCATTTTAGCAGCCTCTATATCTACCCCATATAATTTTTGGTAAAACTCTAGCGCAAACTCACCAATATTTATATCAGCAAATTTATCTGGATGCGCTGCTTTTGCAATTATTAAAAGCTCCAAAGGATATTCTAGACGCCTTGAGCAGTTCATCGGCGTCCATGGAAGTGAATATACTCGTTTTTGACGCACAGCCTTTAACTCACGTAAATTAGCATAACTCTCATTTTCATAAAGTTCAAATGTTGGATGATAGCCATTATATGTAGGTAGCAATATAACATCAGGTTCAAGCGCATATATCTGTTCTGCACTAATCATTATCCTAGAGCCTTTAGCCAAATTAAATGCGTTTTGAGCATTTATAGTAGTAGTTAAGAGCTGAGATTCTGGAGTATCAATTCCATATGTGATACCACTAGCGCCATTTTTCTTAGCTGCTAGACTTAGGCCTAGATATAGCATTTTTGGCTGATTTGTAGCAGTTTGGGTGCGAGATTTTATTAAATTCTCAATCCCAACTAAATACTCATAGAGTTTTAAGGTTTGCTCACTCTTTCCAAAAATCTCACCAATAATTCTCATTTCATCTTTTATCGTAGCTAAATTTTTAGTATATGTAGGCGAGTATAGTACAACTAAAGGAATTTTGGAGGCTTCTAGTATAGATAATGTTTTTTCTAATGCCGCCTTATCTGCTCCACCAATAGTACAATCCCCTACTCGAACTATAATAAGTTGCGGGGCTGATTGCATTAGGGTTTCATAGTTGATAATATTGCCTTGAGGTGAGTTAAAGCATGGCAAAGCATCAAGCCATGGATGCATAGCTCTCATAGTATTTAATCCAGTAAATTCAAGCTCTTCGTTTATGCCTTTAATCTTATATCTATAATCACGCTTTAGCGACCAAGACGCAATTGCGCTAACTCTGCGAATCTCACCAAGGTGAGTCATAACACTCTCAACAAAGCCATCGCTAATAGTAGCTATTCTATTTAAATTTGATGGAATTTGTACGGTTTTACCACGCATATCAGTAACACTAATACCAAAAGCATAGCTAGCTAAAAACATAAAAAAAATAATAAATCTCACAAAAACTCCTTAAAATAAATGTAAGATTATATCTTTTAATAATTAAATTTAGGCTAAAAAGCCTAAATTTATGAAGTAGGTTTTAATTAAAATCTTTTACCAAATGTAACTGAGAGATTATAATTATCACTAGTTGTAGCAAACTCGCTACCAATGCCAAATTTAGCAAAATAACCACTATTAAAGGTGTATTCAGCTCCAACGCCAAGATTTAACCTATTTTTATCTAAGTGATATCTTTGACTAAATTTTTGCCCCTTAAAATCATTAAACTCAGCACTAGCGTCCATATTGTAGCCATCTAGCATTCTTTCATAAATAATATAACCTGTATATCTACTTTTTTCATCGCTACCTTCATAGGCTAAATTTAACCCCAAGCCAACTGTGTATAAATCGTGATTTATACTATCGTAATTTTTAGCAAATATACCACCGCTTTCTTTAAAGCTCTCTTGATAAATTTTACCATAGCCTAAATATCCAAGCGGAGTAACAACAATACTATAATGCCTAAAATCCTTAGCTACACCAAGTTGCAAGCTACTGCTATAACTCTTATAATCGCTACTTAAGGTATTAGCTACTATACGCTCATTTTCATTAAATGAAACCATAAACGAACCGCCACTAAGGAGCTTAAAGCTCTCAAAATCGTGAGTATAATTTAATGCTATATCAAAATTTGAACTCTTAGCTGTTGCACCAATATCAAAATCCAAGCTAGACTTACTAGCCCCAACTCCATAAGATATAATCCCATCATCTAATTTATGAGCTAAATTCACACTTACGCCGCTTTGATATCCATCAAATCCATTGCCATTATATCTTTTATAAGTTGGATTGATATACCAATAATTTTTTGGTTTTAAACTATCAAATCCCAAATCTATAGCATAATCACTAGCCACAGACGCGACAAAAATTCCACTATCGTATGGATTTGAGTTATAAGAAAATAGAGTTGAACTTACTGGATTTATGCTAAAGAGCATATTGTTTTGGTAAAAACTAGTGTGATTTTGCGTAATAATTGATGTTAAATCAAATACAGAATTACCCTCTATACGGCTCATAGTCTCTTGATATGTATTAGAATCGCTACTATCAAGGGTATTGAAAAATTGATTATATTTACTACTTAAATTTACATTACTTCTGATATTTCTCATAGTTTGACTAAGCGTAGTAGAGTTGCTATTGTAAGCATTTGGTTTAACTACAGGAGTTACTATTATGCTTCCGCTATTTTGGCTATTGCTAGGGGATTGCTGATTGCCATTTTGTTGGTTGTTTTGGTTGTTATTAGGAGCTTGTTGGTTATTGTTTTGATTATTATTTGGCTCACTAGGGGCAACTGGTTGTGATGGTGTATTTGGTTGTTCTGATTGCGGTGGGGTTACATTCTCACTAGATGGTGGGTTGCTTGGCGAAGTTGTGCCACCTTGAGAGCTATTTGAGCTTTGAGAACCACTATTTTGGCTATTGCTAGGGGATTGCTGATTGCCATTTTGTTGGTTGTTTTGGTTGTTATTAGGAGCTTGTTGGTTATTGTTTTGATTATTATTTGGCTCACTAGGGGCAACTGGTTGTGATGGTGTATTTGGTTGTTCTGATTGCGGTGGGGTTACATTCTCACTAGATGGTGGGTTGCTTGGCGAAGTTGTGCCACCTTGAGAGCTATTTGAGCTTTGAGAACCACTATTTTGGCTATTGCTAGGGGATTGCTGATTGCCATTTTGTTGGTTGTTTTGGTTGTTATTAGGAGCTTGTTGGTTATTGTTTTGATTATTATTTGGCTCACTAGGGGCAACTGGTTGTGATGGTGTATTTGGTTGTTCTGATTGCGGTGGGGTTACATTCTCACTAGATGGTGGAGTTGGGTTTTGCGGATTAGATGGCACCTCGGTTTCATGGATTGGCGGTATGGAGATTGGATCTTTATTTATCGTAGTTTTATCGCTATCAAGCTTAATCTCAAAACTAATACTATTATTACTAGCTATCTCAACATTAGCAAAATTACCTATATGAGTAGCCAAACCACCTAATTGAATTTTAATCTCTTTATTAACTGTGTAATACTGTGCTAATGGATTATACTCCAAATTTCCACCACTAATGCTATAATCTTTAGCAATTAATTGCGAGTTATCATCATTGCCAAAGTCCAAAATAAGCTTTGAGTTTTGACCTTTTTGCATATATGTGCCATCTACTATTAAATCGCTTAAATCTCCATTGCCAGGGCGAATGATTGAGTTATCGTTGGTTAAATTTTGCTTAATAACCCCATTACCGCTTAGAATTGAGCCGTTATTGACATAGACACTTCCGGCTATTTGTGCTGTTTTACTATCTTTGCTTAGTAGTCTTATACCACCAGCATTTATAACAGTAGCACCCTCATAGCTATTAGCACCACTTAGAGTTAAAACTCCACTCCCAGATTTGATAAGCCCTACATTTAAATTATCTAAATTCTTAGGTAGATTATTAGCTTCAGGGTTATGAGTATTAGCCTCCCATTTTCTTTGGCTTATATCATTGCCAAATTCAGTATCACTGCCCTTAGTATCTAGCGCGTAATATACCGCAGTTTCGCCAAATTCACTTCTTACATCTGCATCGCTTAATCTATTTGCATCTAAGATTCCTATACCTTTTAAAGCCTTATCAATATCTAAAATTCCTTGACCAAATAGATCCTCTTTCGTAACCTCTTGAACCCATGGATAGTCTTCATCATCAATGGCAGCCATACCACTCATACGATCATATTTCCAATTTATACCAAAATATCCAGAATTTAATAAATCCTTCTCAACGGCTTTTTCATTTACACTACCATCTTCGTTTTTTGGAATTTTGCTATCTACATAAAATATTGTGTATCTCTTTGAGCTAGAACAAAGAACATTACCATCACAAAGAGTTTTTCCAGTTACCGTCTCTTTTACTATAATTTTAGGCCCTATATAATCTTTATTAGCAGTAGAGAGCAAGGTATCTGCTATTTGTTTGCCACTCATAAATGGAAATTTTTGAGCTACTAAAGCAGCAGCGCCAGTTACCATAGGGGCTGCCATAGATGTGCCGCTAGAGACTCTATATAAATCCTTATCTAGCTTACCTGTTAAAATATCAGTAGTACCATAACTAGCATTTACATTCTTAATACCAGTTCCAGGTGCTGTTAAACCAAAATTATAAACACCCTTTAGTCCATTAGAGTATGTAGTAGGAGCGCTTAAATAATCATAATTATCATCTCTTTTTGTAGTTACTATAAATTTACCATCACTATCCTTGCTAACTTGTGCGCTATCTAGAGCCGTTACTACAATTATAGATCTGATCTCTTCATCATAATATGGAGCTAAAGCCATAATCCCAGGAGATATAATCCCCTCATTACCAGAGGCAAAAACACTAAGAATTTGCTTCTCTTTAGATAATTTTATAAGATCACTTGCAGTTGAATCTCTTTGAATTAACGGGATATAATCATTTGGATTATTAGCATTTTTTAGAAATGAAATCGATGAACTAGTAAGCGAATTTAATCCAGATAGCGGATATACCGTAGCATTCCAACTATTATTAATAGCTGCTATATTCTTATCTTTGAAATACTCATATACATTTGGAGCTGTAAATTTAGATGAACCATCGGTATTATGCCCAGTTATCTGAACGCCATAAGCCTTGGCATCTGTAGCAACTCCGCTTACTCCATCACTTGGCTTAGCTAGTATAATCCCAGCTACATGGCTACCATGGGTATCAACTGAAAAATCTGGAGTATAATCACCGCCTTTATATCCAGAATAAATTTGATCTTGAATTTGCCCTGATAAGCTAGGGTGATCTTTATTTATCGCACTATCTATAACCCCAACAAATACGCCATCACCGCTTACGCTGTTATCATTATAATTAATAAGCTCAAAATCTGTAACACCAAACAGATATATAGGAAGAATAAGTGATAATTTGATTGATTTCATAACTTTTCCTTAATTACTCTATATTATTTATTGTATGATAATTTGTTTTATAAAAATATAAAAAATAATTATAATCTTTAATAAGATAGTAAAAATAATTTTGATATAATCGCCCAATTAATCAAGGAATAGTTATGAGTAAAGAGACGAAATATATATTTGTTACAGGTGGAGTATTAAGTAGTTTAGGCAAAGGTATCGCAGCAGCAAGCATTGCTACACTGCTTAAAAATGTAGGCTATAAGGTTAGTATGCTAAAAGCAGATCCATATATAAATGTCGATCCTGGAACTATGAGCCCACTTGAACATGGCGAGGTCTTTGTCACTGATGATGGCGCTGAGACAGATCTAGATTTAGGGCATTATGAGAGATTTTTAGATGAGGATCTATCTCAAGATAATAACTTTACAACTGGTAAGGTTTATAGCTCAGTTATAGAGCGTGAGCGTCGTGGTGATTACCTAGGAAAGACTATACAAGTTATCCCACATATCGTAGGCGATATAGTAGATCGTATTAAAAAAGCTGGTGAAGGCAATGATATTTTAATAGTAGAAATAGGCGGAACTGTAGGCGATATCGAGGGTCTTCCATTTTTAGAGGCTATTAGAGCGCTTAGAAGCGAAGTAGGCAAGTCAAATGGGATGTTTATCCATCTTACTTTAGTGCCATATATCAAGGTAGCTGGCGAGCTAAAAACCAAGCCAACTCAGCACAGCGTAGGCGAATTAAGACGCATAGGTATTAGCCCAGATATGATCATTTGTCGTACTGAAATGCCACTAAATAGAGAGCTAAAAGATAAAATAGCAGCAAGCTGTGGTATAGAAAGAAATGCAGTCATAGAAAGCCCAGATATGCAAAGCATATACCAAGTCCCATTAAGCTTTTTAAACCAAAATATCCTTGAGCCAATAGCTCAAAATTTAAATCTTAAAAATCCTAAGCCAAATATGCAAAACTGGGATAATCTAGTAAAAAGAGTAATAGCTCCTAGCACAGAGGTTAATCTTGCATTTGTGGGCAAATATATAGATTTAAAAGAGAGCTATAAAAGCTTAACTGAAAGCATTATTCATGCTGGAGCCAATTTAGATACAAAAGTAAATATACAATGGTGTGATAGTGAAAAAATAGATTCTAATAATGTTGCTGAAACATTAAAAGATTGCGATGCTATCTTGGTCGCTGGAGGCTTTGGGCCTCGTGGCGTAAGTGGCAAAATAGAAGCTATCAAATTCGCTAGAGAAAACAAAATCCCATATCTAGGAATCTGCCTTGGAATGCAACTTAGCATGATAGAATTTGCTAAAAATGTACTAAAATTAGAAGATGCAAACTCAATCGAATTTGATGAGAATTGCAAAAATCCTATTATATATCTAATAGATAGCTTTATTGATGCAAATGGAAATAAACAGCTAAGAACTCACACGAGCCCACTTGGTGGCACTATGAGACTTGGCGGATATGAGTGCGACTTGCTAAAAGGCTCACTACTAGCAAAAATCTATAATAATGCAAATAAGATCAAAGAGCGTCACCGCCACAGATATGAAGCAAATCCAAAATATAGAGCCGAATTTGAAAAAGCCGGCCTAATAGTAAGCGGTGAGAGTGATGGACTTATAGAAGCTGTAGAGATCAAAGATCATCCATTTTTCTTAGGCGTTCAGTTTCATCCAGAATTTACATCTAGATTAACCAAGCCAAACCCTGCAATACTAGGATTTATAAAAGCTGGAATAGAATATAAAAATGCTAGATAAAGAGGCAATCAAAGAGCTATTAAGTAGTCGTTTTAGTAACGATATCCATACTAAACTCTCCGAAATTCCACTGCCTTGTGAGTTAAAAGATACTTTCAAGGCAGCCAAAAGAATCAAAGAAGCCATCCAAAACGATGAGCTAATAGCAGTAGTAGGCGATTATGATGTAGATGGAATCGTAAGCACAGCTATAATGGCTGAGTTTTTAACTGATATGTCTGCTAACTTTATTATCAAAATTCCAAATAGATTTAAAGATGGCTACGGATTAAATGAAGAGATTATAAACGAATTAGAAAATGCCACTTTAATCATCACAGTAGATAATGGAATTAGCGCTATTGAAGCTGCTAAAATTTGTAAAGCAAAAGGGATTGATTTAATCATCACTGATCACCATATGCCACTTCCTACACTACCAGAAGCATATGCAATAATCAATCCAAAGCAAGCTAACTGCCCATTTCCAAATATCGAAATTTGTGGCGCTCAAGTAGCATGGTATTTAATTGGCGCACTAAAAGAGGTATGTGAACTAAGAAACTATGATATGGCCAAATTTCTTGATCTTTTAACTCTAGCTATAATAGCAGATATGATGGAATTAAGAGATTTAAATAGAATTTTAGTCCGTTTAGGTTTAGCACGGATAAACTCTAGCAAAAGAGCCTGTTTTGAAGCGATAAAAAATTACTATAATAAAGAAAAATTTGAATTTGATGATATTAGCTTTTTAATTGCTCCGCTAATAAACTCAGCAGGCAGAATAGATGATGCAACCATATCATATGAGTTTTTACGCTCTAGAAATTTAAAAGAAGCCAATGGATATCTAGATAAAATTTGCGAATTCAATGCCTCACGCAAAGCTCAAGAAAAAGCGCTTTTTGAATCTAGCCAAAATGATATAGATGAAAATGAAGATATTATCGTTACATGGGGTAATGAGTGGCACGAGGGAGTTATCGGAATTGTCGCAAGTCGCTTGGCTAAAAAGTATAAAAAACCTGCAATTGTCTTTAGTATAGATGGAGATAAGGCCAAAGGTAGCGCTAGGAGTGTTGGTAAATTTGATATTCTTTCACTAATTGCCTCTCAAGAGTCTTTACTATGTGGATATGGCGGGCATAAAGGCGCTGCTGGAATAGTGATAGAAAGTGCTAATTTAAACAAATTTAAAACTGCAATAAATCAATCTTGCTTTTTGCAAGAACTATATGATTTTAGCACAAATGATGAGGTTTTAGGACAGATTAACCCTGAAGCGATTGATTATGAGCTAATAGAGATTTTGGAATTTTTTGAGCCGTATGGACAGAAAAATCCACGCCCTCTTTTTGAGCTAAAAGGCGCAATGGTAAAATCAGCTAAGAAAATTGGCAAGGAGGAATCTCACCTAAAAATCATACTGCAAAAAGATAACAAAACACTAGAAGCGATATTTTTTAACTTTGACTACTTACCAAAAAGTGGTGAGAGTATTGATATCTTAGTAACAATTGCTAAAAATTCATTTCGTGGGTTAATCATCCCTCAACTACTAATAAAAGAGATTATAAGACAGGAGCAAAAATGAAATTAAATTTTATCAAAACCTTTGTAAAGCATGAGAGCTTTAGCGGCGTTTTGCTAATTATTGCTACGATTTTGGCCTTGGTGTTTCAAAATGGCATTTTAAGCCACTTCTATCAAGGGATTTTAAGATCTGAATTTAGCATCGGATTTAGAGAATTTACCCTAGCTAAACCGCTGATTTTATGGGTAAATGACGGCCTTATGGCGGTATTTTTCTTTGTTGTGGGATTAGAATTAAAGCGTGAAATTGTAGAAGGTGAGCTATCCAATCCTAGACAAATAGCCCTACCGATTATAGGTGCCCTTGGCGGAGTTATCTGTCCTGCTCTTATATTTTGGGGGTTTAATTATAGTGATGAGTTTGCTATAAGAGGATGGGCGATACCTACTGCTACTGATATTGCCTTTGCTCTTGGGGTGCTTATGCTTCTTGGTAATAGAGTGCCTAGCTCTTTAAAGATATTTTTGCTAACCTTAGCTATTATAGATGATCTTTGTGCGATTGTGATTATAGCGCTATTTTATACAACTGAGCTATCTACTACTTCGCTTGGAATTTCATTTATTTGCTTAATTATTTTATTTATCCTAAACCGCTTAAAAGTAAATAAAAAATCGATATTTTTGCTATTTACCTTAATCCTTTGGTTTAGCGTGTTAAAAAGTGGTGTCCATGCTACCATAGCTGGAGTTTTAGCCGCATTTTTCATCCCTATGAGAGATAGTGCTGGCACAAGTATGTTAAAAGACCTTGAAAAGGATCTTCACGGCGTTACAAGCTACTTTATCTTGCCGATTTTTGCCTTTGTCAATGCTGGAGTTAGCCTAGCTGGAGTTGATCCTAAACAGCTTATAAATTCAGTCGGTATGGGTATATTTTTTGGCCTATTTTTTGGTAAGCAATTTGGCGTATTTTTATTTAGCTTTATCTTTATCAAGCTTGGATTTGCTAAACTTCCTGAAGGTTCAAATTGGCTGCAATTTTATGGAGTTTGTATATTAACTGGAATTGGCTTTACAATGAGTTTATTTGTAGGCGCTTTGGCTTATAATGATAGCCCGGTATTTTATCACGCTGATAAATTAGCGATATTACTGGCTAGTTTTGTCGCTGGAGTGGTAGGATATATCTATCTATTTTTACTATGTAAGCCAAAAAAGAATATAGATTAAGGAGATAAAATGAGAAGTGACAATATCAAAAAAGGCTATACCAAAACCCCGCATAGATCGCTACTAAGGGCAACTGGGCTAAGAGATGAGGATTTTGATAAGCCTTTTATAGGCGTGGCAAATAGCTTTATAGAGATAATTCCAGGGCATTTTTTCTTAGATAAATACTCTAAAATCCTAAAAGATGAAATTCGCAAAAACGGCTGCGTGCCTTTTGAGTTTAACTGTATCGGCGTAGATGATGGTATCGCTATGGGGCATGGCGGTATGCTCTACTCTCTCCCAAGCCGTGAGATAATAGCAAATTCAGTTGAAACCGTGATGAATGCTCACTGCCTTGATGCGCTAGTTTGTATGCCAAACTGCGATAAAATCGTCCCTGGAATGCTTATGGGGGCTTTAAGAGTAAATGTTCCAACTATATTTATAAGCGGTGGGCCAATGGCTGCTGGAGTTGGGCTTAGGGGTGAGGCCTTGGATTTAAACTCAGCTTTTGAAGCTGTTGGAGCGTATGAGACAAAGCAAATAGATGAAAAAGAGCTTAAACATATAGAGTGTAACGCTTGTCCTGGTGGCGGTAGTTGCTCTGGAATGTTTACAGCTAATTCTATGAATACCCTTTGTGAAGCGATGGGCGTGGCGTTAAAAGGCAATGGAACTATCCTAGCTCTAACCAAAGAGCGTGAAGAGCTAATCAGAAAAGCTGCGAAAAGAATTTGCCAAATCGCCCTTGATGAGAGATATAAAATCAGAAATATCATAAATACCAAATCCATCCGCAACGCAATGGTCGTAGATATGGCAATGGGTGGTAGCTCAAATACAATTTTACATATGCTAGCTATCAGCCGTGAAGCTGGCGCACCACTAGATATAGCAAAATTAAATGACATTAGTCGCAGTGTCCCGCATATAGCCAAAATCGCCCCAAGCCTACCTAGTGTGCACATGGAAGATATAGCCAAGGCTGGTGGGCTAAGTGCGGTTATAAATGAGATAGCTAAATTCGATGATAAATTGCTAAATTTAGACGCTCTTACTATAAGTGGTGAGAGCTTAGGCGATAGGGTCAAAAATGCTGAAATTTTGGATCAAAATATCATCCACACAGTATCAAACGCCTACTCAAAAGTAGGCGGACTAGCTATTTTATTTGGCAATTTAGCCGAGCAAGGCTGCGTGATAAAAACTGCTGGAATAGTTGGTTCAAGACAATTTAGCGGCAAAGCGATCTGCTTTAACTCTCAAGATGAAGCCATAGAAGGCATTAGTAGCGGCAAGGTCAAAAAGGGCGATGTGGTTGTTTTAAGATACGAAGGGCCAAAAGGAGGTCCTGGAATGCAAGAGATGCTAAGCCCAACTAGCCTTATAATGGGGCGTGGGCTTGGGGCTGATGTAGCCTTAATTACTGATGGGAGATTTAGCGGCGCCACTAGAGGCCTAAGTATCGGCCATGTAAGCCCTGAAGCTGCTGAGGGCGGTATGATAGGATTATTAAAAGATGGCGATATCATCGATATTGATGTAGATAAATACAGCATAAATGTTCGCTTAAGCGATGATGAGATTAACGCTAGAAAAAAAGAGTGGAAATACGCTGGTAAAAAGGTAGATAGTCGCTGGCTAAGACAATACCAAAAGCTAGTTACCAATGCAAGTAATGGGGCGATTTTAGAAGCGTGAGATGATTTAGCCCTTTTGGGGCTAAATCTTAGATTTGATCTTAAGCTTATATCAACTTATATAAGCTTAAAAAATTTAACTAATTTGGTTTAAAGCTATATTTTAGTTTTATTATGCTCTTTTTTGATTTTTATGGCTTCAAATATAAATTTGATATATCCGCCTTTATACCATTGTTTATGAGCTTTTATAAGGGCATTTCCTAGTTTGTAGCTTAGATGGTTTTTGATATTTTGGCTAGTTATCTCTAAATTTTTGATCTCCATATCCCTTTTGCGTAAAATTTCATTTGTTGATTTTAGGCTAGCTTCTTGGGCACTTAATCTATCGCTAAATTCTTTTATAGCCTTATCTTTTTTATTTATCTCTTCTTTGAGTGAGTTTATCTGCTCTTGCGGGGTTGGTTGTGGCGTAGTTGGTTGAGATGGTTGAGCTGATTGCGATGGCGTGGCTAACTGCTCTTTAAGCCTATTTATGATTTGAGGGCTTAGGACTCTATCAATGTGTTTTGTGATATTAGGATATAAATGCCCGATATACTCATCTATAAACTCCATAGAATCTTTGAAAAATACGATATTTGGCATCAGATAAGAGCGGTCTATATCCCTATCAATCTCTATATCTTTATCACTTGGGATAAGGTTTAAATCAAATAATTTCATTTTTGAATTTGGCTTACATAAGAAAAATGCGATTAAATCGAAGTATGGTAAAGATACGCTATTTGTGGTATTTGGACGAGCGTTAATATAAGATTCACTATTTGCTAAATTTTCATCATTAAATTTGACTATCAAACTACTATCTATTATCGGCTCGGCTTGTATTTCGCAAAATATATTAAGCTTTGAAGTTGGCTTAACAATATTCTTATCCTTATTTTTTAAATGTATAGAAGCACAATGCGATATTGTTTGAGCCCAATTTAATTTTGTTATCTCTCCATTGATTTCCAAATTCCAACCATGCATCCCAATAATTTGATACCCTTCATACCCTTCAAAACTCAAATAATTATCGCTCTCTAGCCTATAAACAATCTCATCATACATTGAATTTTTAGGATTAAAAATCTTAAAATTCCCAACTCTTTTCATATCTTGTGGGGTTAATATCTTAAATTCAGGTAGATTGAGATCTAAATTCTTATTTGAAGCTTTAAAGCAATCAATATTTTTAGCAATCTCTTTGCCGACATATCGATTAACTATCGCAAGCTGATGACCGCCAAATTTATTACCAAACTGGATTATCTCGCTTTTTTCATAATAACTTTGCATATCTATAATATTTAACCCAAAATAATTAGCCAAAAATCTATGCATATTGATAATTATCTGATAATCTCTAGTCCTATAAGGTAAAATCAATATACAAACCGGCTTTTTAAGCTCATATAAAGTTGCGTATAAATATTGTAAATTTTTAAATATTATCTCTAAAGAAAGGTTTTCTATAATATTATGATTATCTAATTCGTTAATCACAGATTCAGTTACTATCAAATCAGCATTTTTAATAGCTTCTTGATTTTTTTCTCGTTTTAATTCATATAAATTTTGTAAAGAAGTAGTACCACCTAAAGCCAAATTTGTCACATTCGCATACTCTCTAAGACCTTTTTGTAGCCCATTTACCATCACAGAGTTGCTACCGCCAAGAAGTATGATATTTTTCATTTTGCCAACTTTTAAAATTTAATTTCAAAAGCAGGCAGTTTATCAAAAAAAAAAAAAAATGAAATTAGAAATTAAAACTAATAGAAATATTTAATAATAAATTAAGATTATAACAATTCATCTAGTTTTGAGACTTTATAAATTTCTCAATATCAAACCCGCAAATATCGAGCCTAACACGATTAAATCTATCAAATTGGGTATTCTCATCAACTAGCATTTTCATCTGCGCACCACTCCCACCAAACGCAAATGCCTTAGATAATTCGCCTTTGCGATTTACTACCCTGTGGCAAGGGTATAGCTTTGGGTTGGGATTATTGTGTAGAGCGTTGCCAACAGCCCTAGCCAACTTCACATTACCCAAACACAGCGCAATCTGAGAGTATGTAACCACCTTGCCTTTTGGTATCAATCTTAACAAATTATAGACTTCTTGATTAAAATTCATCACCACCTCATAATCCTTAAATATAATTTAAGGTTTTGCTATCGCAAGGGAAATTCTACTTAAAAAGCTTAAATTTTTATCTCACTAATTTAATTTAAAGCTATATTTTAGTTTTATTATGCTCTTTTTTGATTTTTATGGCTTCAAATATAAATTTGATATATCCGCCTTTATACCATTGTTTATGTGCTTGTATTAGAGCATTTCCTAGTTTGTAGCTTAGATGATTTTTGATATTTTGGACTTTTTGATACGCTCTATACTAGCATCTTTAAAGATATAAAAATTTGGATCATAGATAAAAGATGAAGTTGAGATAGTATCCAAAGGGTGCTTTCCTGCTATGAAATTTAACCCAACAGCAATAGAGCAATACCTTCCCATTTTGATATCTAGTCTTGGAATAATCGCATTTGAATAGCTAAAACTCCCCATTTGACAAGCGTTATTACCTTGATATATAGTAGAGTATTCTTCCATAAAGCCACTATCTGGGACTTTTATCATTTCATCATCTTTGTAGCGACAAATCTTGCCATTTGAATAAATTATTAATACATTAAGCTCTTCTAAATACTCTCTAACAAATTTATTAACCTTTATCCGCATAATCTCTCCCGCAAAACTTTGGCGGTAGGTTATCAAAAAAAATGAAATTATAAAAATAGATTAATTAATTTATTTAAGATTAATTTCAGTTAATTTAAGACCAAAAATACTCTTAGAATTTTAAAAATTTAGTGTTTTGGCAAATTTGAAATTTTAGATAAATTCAAGTTTTAGGAAATTAGAGATTGAAATGAATTTAAATTTCTAGAAAATTTAGAATTCCAAATAAATTTAGAATTCTAAAATAAAAGAACCGCCAAAGCTCTTATCTTTTCAAATTTATAGCATTTTTTATCATCTCATCAGCAGTTGTTATGGATTTTGAGCTAGCATCAAACATCTTTTGCATCACGATCATATCAGTTAGCGATACACCTAAATCCACATTACTCATCTCTAGCATATGATTACGAATCGTTGCCCCATAAATCACTTCGCCATTAGCATTAGTATAAAATATTGGCTCACCTGAATTTGCACTAGCTTGATAAGTATTTTCGCTAGCTTTGTTTAGGCCTTGATTGTTTTGGAAGTGATATAGGGCAACCTTTGCTACTGTTGCCATATCGCCATTATCAAAAACGGCCAAAATATCCCCGCTATCACTCATTGTATATTCAGTTAGCAAACCTTCAGATCTGCCATTTTTTGAAACGCTTAATTCAGCGCTAATTTGCTCAGCTGGCTTTAATCCATCAAAGCCTGTATTTGGCACTGCTGGATTATATGGTGTTCCTAGTGATAGTTCTAAATTTGCCCCACCATTATTAATAGCGCCTAAAGTATTACTAACTAATGCACCTTTTTGATTATATCTTAGCTCGCCTTGTGTAGCACTGATAATATTTCCATCTGGGCCAATCACGCTTACAACAGCATCAAATGCGATTTGCTGACCTTGCGGAACTTGCTTAGTAAATTCAAGTTTTAAAATATTTTTATCCCCGTTTGGCGCCCAAATATCAGTAGTAAATGTCTGCGGAGTAGCTACTTCTTGTTTTACCATTGCACTAGCTAAGTAGGTTAGTTCACCATTTAAATCTAACTTGGTCGTTGCATTGCTATTGTCAAATTCAGCTGAAAATTTTCCATCAGCTTGAGTTGAGGCTTTTATTTGTACACTTTGACCTTTTGCATCTGTGATAGTGATCATTACCTCGTTATTAGCTTTATTTGGATGATGGATCTCTGGAGTTAAATTTAAATCGCCAGTAATAGTGATTTTATTAGTATCTTTATTAGCTTCAACTGCAAAACTCTCACTAGTAAGCTCTACACTACGAGGCTCAGTATAAATAGTTGAATTTAAATAGCCTGAGTAGCTTACCTGTGTTGTTGGCGACGATGGTGTATATAGTATATCTGGGAGCTGAATTTTACCTTGAGAGTCTACGCTACCTAGCTTAATACTATCGCCAATTGGGATACTATAAGCCTCAACATTTCCACCTGTTACTCCTAGTTTATTTAATGCACTCTCTCCTAATGTTGCGCTACTTAGCGGAGCGACTGTACCTAGTAGATACATACCGCTTCTATTTACTAAATTTCCATCGCTATCTTTGGTAAATTCACCATTTCTAGTAAAATACTGCTCGCCATTAGCACCCATTAACCCAAAAAATCCATCGCCATCAATTGCCATATCAAAAACATTATCAGTAGGTTGAAGGTTCCCTTGAGTGAAATTCAAAGATGTAGCCATCTTGGTCGAGCCTAGTCCGATTTGCGAATTTACCGGCGAGCTAGATGCACTTGCTAAAGTACTATAAAATAGACTTTTAAACTCTGCTGTAGATCTTTTATAGCCAACTGTATTAATATTTGAGATATCATTTCCAATAGTACTATGACCAAATTCAGCAGTCTTTACACCACTTACGCCATTATAAAATCCTATCATCATGACTTAACTACCTCATCTTTTTGACTCTCATCTTTAGCTAATTTATCTTTAGCATCTTGTGGTTTATCACTTAGATCTTCATCTTCTGATTCTTCTTCTTTATTGCTTGAATTAGTTTGATTTGAATTTACTGTATTATGTACAATTGATTCAGTAAATTCTCTAACTTGATCCATCGCTACAAACTCACCAGCAACTTTGATATATGCTACGCCTTTTTCAAATTTAACAGCTTCGACTGGATACTGACCTAAAACAGTCTCTCTATTGCCGCCATTAGCATCTATATATTTAGCTTTTACTAAATATTCACCTGGAAGTGTTGGTTCTCCGCTATTGCTTAAACCATCCCATCTAAATTGATTTACACCAGATTTAATATCACTTATGCTGACATTACGAACGACATTACCTACTGAGTCATATATCTCAATTGTTCCGCTAACTGCATCAACTGGGAAGAATAGACTAAAATCAACCTGAGATGATGGCGTATCTTTGGCTACTGAGTTAGCTAGATTTGCCATCTTGCCTAATGCACTCATAGCATTTAGTGAAGCACTTGCTTGCATCTGCGCGCTTAATTGGCTCATAACTTGGTTGGTTTTTTCTTGCATTTCAACTGTAGCTAGCTGACTGGTTTGTTCTAGCATTTTTGCGCTATCCATCGGCTCGGTTGGGTCTTGGTGTTGCAACTCAACTAATAAAAGCTTCAAGAAAGCATCTTTATCTAATTGCGAATTTGGATTTACTCCACCTGTTACATTGCTAGCCTTTTGTGCAGCCTCATTCGCAGCCCAGATATCAGTGGTAAATTGCGGTGTTTGATTAATAGATGTTGCCATGATGCTCTCCTAATTTTTTCTTACATTTTTACTTTAAAGCAATTTGCATTCCAAATTTAGAAATACTTTGGTAGTATTACTTCTAAAACACTCTCTTCATTTTGAGCTATTTCTGTTAGCTCGCTATCTTCACTAACAAATTTTGCCTTTTTATTTTGACCTTGGCTTTGTTCTTTATTAGCATTATCATTAAAGCTCATTGATAACTCACTAAAACCCATATTTACAAGGCTGGTTCTAAATTCAGCCTGGTTTTGCATAAATAGCTGCATAGTTTGATTGTTGGAGTTAAAATTTATATGCAAATTTGAGCCACGATTAATTAGAGTAATCTCGACTTCGCCTAAATTTCCTGGATTTAGCGTTAGGTGAAATCTTGTAATTGGCGGCTTGTATTCGCTAATTTTTTCTTGAAGCTGAGTTGTAAAATTATCAAAAACCTGTCTTAAATTTAACTCTTTAGCATTTAATTTAGCACTATTTACAATATCTTTTACCTGAGAATTTGTTTGGCTAGTTGGCTCTATGCCCTGAGTGGTTTGTTCACTTAAACTTGTCTCTACACTGCTACTAGCTAAATCAGTAGTAGCTGCCATAGCCGCTTTGGCACTTTGTTCGCTACTTTCTTTCATTGCTCGTTGCATAATATTTGCTAAATAATCATCAATGCTAGATATGCTTTGAGATTTTGTAGCATTTGGTGTAGTTGTTGTAGTAGTTTTAGTATCTTTAATCTCTTTATTTAGCTCAAAAGGTTGATTTAGCTTTTGCTCAGCAGTTTGAGCAAGCTTTTGGGTGATTTTTTGAGTATCGATTTTAGCTTCTGGATGTAGCTTTTTGACTGAATTTATATCATCGCTTAGTTCTACACTTTGACCTTGCATTAGTTTGCTTAAGACACTTTTATCATCTTTTTGTGTTTTTTGAAGTGCCTTTTCTATATCTTTTTTAGTAATTACATTTAAATCAATAGCTTGATTTAGTGCTGTAATTTGATTAAAAAACCCTTTAGCATTTAGGTTTTTAAACTCATTTTTTAGTGCTTCAAGACCATCTTTTGAGATTTTTATTTTGCTTAGACCTAGGCCAAATTTTTCACTTAAATTTAGCAATTCTTGCAGATTTTTAGCCCCTTTTAGCTCTTTGATATTTTGTTCAGTAGCTAAGAATTTATTTAAGCTTGAACTTAGCAGATTAGCGCCTGTTTTAGTGCTACCATCACTAGCTTCTAAAAGGCTTAAAAGCGTTATAAAATCAGCATTTTCTAGCATAATCTCATCTGTATTTTGACTACTTTGGGCTGAATTTGAAGTGCTATTTTGAACCATTTTATCGCTTTGTGAGCTATCGGTTTTAGCGCTATTTGTTTGATTAGAGTTTTGAGCAGTTTTATCGCTAGAGTTTGTACTAGAGCCTTGTGTGGTTTGATTGGTGCTTTGTTCTTGCGATTTTGATTGATTATTTTCTTGAGAGTTTTGTGAAGCTTTAGAATCTTCATACTCTTTTACGCTATTTTCAATCATTTTATAAAAGCTATCATTGCCTTCATTTTGTTCAGTTTTAACAGGTTTGCTTTGGACTTGAGTGGAATTACTTGAGCTTAATAGCGCTTCGTTTAAACCTTGCATTTGCTATCCTAGTTTAAGAATTTTGGCCTTATATAGCAAATTCTATTCCAAATTTTAGGCTTTATATTATCTTTATTAAATTCAAAGCAAATTTAGCAACTTTTAGATATAATCGCCCCTAAAAATTTGAAAATATTTAAGGAAAATCTAGTGGAAAATATCAGAAATATCGCCGTCATCGCACACGTTGACCACGGTAAAACAACAATGGTAGATGAGCTACTTAAACAATCAGGCACATTTACAGAACACCAAAATATAGGTGAAAGAGTTATGGATAGCAATGATATCGAGCGTGAGCGTGGTATCACAATTCTTAGCAAAAATACAGCTATTCGCTATAAAGATTATAAAATCAATATCATCGACACTCCAGGACACGCCGACTTTGGTGGTGAGGTTGAGCGTGTTTTAAAGATGGTTGATGGAGTTTTACTTCTTGTAGATGCACAAGAAGGCGTAATGCCACAAACCAAATTCGTTGTAAAAAAAGCCCTATCTTTAGGTCTTCGCCCAATCGTTGTAGTAAATAAAATCGATAAACCAGCTGGCGATCCTGATAGAGTTATCAATGAGATTTTTGATCTATTTGTTGCACTTGATGCCAATGATGAACAGCTTGAATTCCCAATCGTATATGCTGCAGCAAAAAATGGCTATGCTAAACATAAGCTAGAAGATGAAAATACCGATATGGAGCCTTTATTTGAAACTATTATAAATCATGTTCCAGCTCCAAGTGGCAAAGATGAAAATCCACTACAACTTCAAGTTTTCACACTAGATTATGATAATTATGTAGGTAAAATCGGTATTGCAAGAATTTTTAATGGCACAATTAGCAAAAACCAAAATGTAATGCTAGCTAAAGCAGATGGTAGCAAAACCACAGGTAGAATTAGCAAACTTATTGGATTTTTAGGACTTGAACGCACAGATATAGATACAGCAAGTAGCGGAGATATCGTAGCAATTGCCGGATTTGATGCTCTTGATGTAGGAGATAGCGTAGTAGATCCTAACTCACCAATGCCACTTGATCCACTTCATATAGAAGAGCCAACTTTAAGCGTAGTATTTAGCGTAAATGATGGCCCGCTATCAGGTACAGAGGGTAAATATGTAACATCAAATAAACTTGATGAACGCCTAGAGAGCGAGATGAAAACCAATATCGCTATGAAATATGAAAATATAGGCGAAGGTAAATTTAAAGTAAGCGGTCGTGGTGAATTACAAATTACAATTCTAGCTGAAAATATGAGAAGAGAGGGCTTTGAGTTCTGTCTTGGTAGGCCAGAAGTAATTATAAAAGAGATCGATGGAGTAAAATGTGAGCCATTTGAGCTACTTGTAATAGATGCACCAGATGATTGTACTGGAGCAGTAATTGAAAAACTTGGCAAAAGAAAAGCTGAGATGGTTAGTATGAATCCTACTGGCGATGGTCAAACTAGAATCGAATTTGAGATTCCAGCTCGTGGGCTTATCGGCTTTAGAAGTCAATTTTTGACCGATACAAAAGGCGAAGGTGTTATGAATCACAGCTTTTTAGAGTTTAGACCACTTACTGGCACAGTTGAACATAGAAGCAATGGTGCGTTAGTAAGCATGGAAAATGGCGTGGCTCTAGCCTATTCTTTATTTAATCTCCAAGATCGTGGGGTGCTATTTTGCGATCCGCAAACAAAAGTTTATGTAGGTATGATTATTGGCGAACATAGCAGACCAAATGATTTGGATGTAAATCCAATTAAAGGTAAAAATCTAACCAATGTAAGAGCTAGCGGAAGCGATGACGCAATCAAGCTAGTCCCACCACGCAAACTAAGCTTAGAGCGTGCTTTAGAGTGGATTGAAGAAGATGAATTAGTAGAAGTTACTCCAATAAATATTAGAGTAAGAAAACGCTACTTAGACCCAACAGTACGCAAAAGAATGGCAAAAAAATAGATAAATTTAGGTTGATTTATTAGTTGCATTTATCTAAATATCTTGTTAAATTCTTAACTAAATTAAGCAGTTAATCTTATAGATCTACTGCTTAATTTGACTTTTAATTTATTATATAATCAAATAGTAAAATCTTTGATTATTATGTATCTAGCTCGCAATAGTAAATTTATACAAAAATATTAGAGTTTAATCCATTAACCCAAATTCACCAACTATTGATAAAATACCGCTATAATCTACAAAATTCAAATCAAAATCAGCACAAACCAAAAAGGAAAAAACAATGAAGAAAATAATGCAAGAACGCTATTCATGTAGAGAATTTAATGGCCAAAAAATTAATCAAGAGACTATAAACGAAATTTTAGATCTTACTAGATTAAGTCCTAGCTCATGCGGTTTGGAACCGTGGAAATTTATGGTTGTTAGCAAAGAAAACGATTTAAAAGAATTAGGGCAAATCTGTAATAATCAAGCCCAAGTAAGCGGATGTAGCCACGCTATAATCATCATCGCACGCAACGATCTAAAAGAGGGTTGTGATTTTATAAGAACTCAAGTAGATCGCAAACCACGCACTCCTGAGAGACTTCAAAAAGCCCTTGATCACTTCGCAGCAAGGTTTAACCCGCAAACCGATGAAGAACTAATGCACTACGCATCACTACAATGCTATATGGCAAGTGCTAATATGGTCAATATCGCTCAAAGTCTAGGTATTAAAAGCTGCATTGTAGCTGGTTTTGATGCAAATAAATTAAATGATTTTGTAAATTTAGGAGAGAATTTTAGACCTGTTCTTGTAATTGCTTTAGGATATAGCGATGAAGAAGCACCAGCTAAAATTCGCCAAAGTTTAGAACAAGTAGTAATCTATAAATAAGGGCAAAAAATGGAAGTAACACTGCTAAATCACACGCCACTATGGGTTTGTTCTAACGCTATTCGTACCTGCTGGCAAAGCTTCGATAAAGGCGATAATGGCGGCGAAATAGATCTAGCTTTAATCGATAGAGTAGGCAATCAACTCAAACACGCAAGCACGCTAGAGCATCTATTTTATAACTTTTATATAAAAGGCATTAGCAGAGCTTGCCTCCAAGAGTTAGCTCGCCACCGCATAGCTAGCCTAAGCGTAAAAAGCACGCGCTACACATTAAAAGAGCTAAAAAACGAAAGCGAGTTTAAGCCTAATGACTTTGATAACGCAAGTAGATATATAGTGCTAACTGGCAATGAATTTGTAGATAACGCAAGCATAAACGCACTTGAAAACTTACGCCAAATTCTAAACCAAAACACAAGCTTAGATATAGCCAAATACTGCCTTCCAGAGAGCTATAAAACAGAATTAAGCTGGAGTATAAACGCTAGAAGCTTACAAAATTTCATAACCTTAAGAAGTTCTAAAAGCGCCCTTTGGGAAATTCGAAATCTAGCAAATGCAATATATAATGCACTCCCTAATGAGCATAAATTTATCTTTGCTGAGTGTGTATATAAAGATTAAAATAATATAGATTTTAGTAAGAGCTAAAATCTATATTAGCTATATTGTTTTAAAGCGTAAAATAACTGCTAAAGCACACGGTACTAACATTACTAGAGCTAGAAATAACGGAGTATTTGCCCCAAGCGCTCCAACCCCAAAAGCAATTACCCCAGCTAATCCAAACTGCATAGTCCCAAGCACAGCTGAGGCGGTACCAGAGTGGTCTGTAAATCTTGCCATTGCTAATGTTGTAGCATTTGGCAAAATAAATCCAAGCATACTAATAGCTACAAAAATTCCAGCCTCAAAAATCCAAAATCCAAGCCCTAAAAGCGCTCCAATGCTTACTACTACAAGCGCTCCAAGCATTATAAATAGGGCAAATTTAAGCAAATTTTGACAATCAAAATTTCTAGTAAGCCTAGCATTAATATTAGCAAATAGCACAAATCCAAGTGCATTAATACCAAAAAGAAGCCCATACTGCGTCCCATTAAGGCCAAAATGCCCCATAAATACAAAAGATGAACCAGTAATATAGGCAAAAAGCACCGCCGAAGCAAATGCGCCAAGCAGACTATAAAGTATAAATATCTGCTCTTTTAGGACAAATTTATAACTAGCAATAGTAGCTTGATGAGAAAATTTAGTTCGTACTGGCTGAGTCTCTTTAAGTCCAAAAATAATAAACCCAAGTAGCAAAATCCCTAACATAAAAAGAACCGCAAAAATACTTTGCCACGAAAAATAGCTAAGCAAAAGCCCGCCAAATGTCGGCGATAACATAGGCGCAAGTGATGAAAATACCATCATTAAAGCATACACTCCAGCAGCATCTTTGATATCAAAACTATCATTGACAATAGCCCTAGCAATCACCACACCAGCACAACCGCCAAGCGCTTCAAAAAATCGCAAAGTAATAAAAATATAGATATTATCCACTAGCACGCACCCAAGACTTGAAGCAATAAATATCAAAATTCCAATTATCAAGGGAGTTTTACGCCCAAATGTATCACTTAAAGGACCATAGATAAGCTGCCCCAAAGCAAATGCTATAAAAAAACTAGCAAGACTAAGCTGAGTAAGAAACTCACTAGCTAAAAAGCTACTTTGAACATGCAATAGCGCTGGCAGATACATATCTGTAGATAGCGGTGCAATGCTAGACATAAAGGCTAAAATAATGATTAATTTAAATTTAGCAAATCCATGGATCTTTGTAGTGCTTCGCATAAAAAAAGAGCCTTAAAAGCGTAGATTACAAAAAGTGGCCGGGAGAAAGGGATTCGAACCCCTGGAGGCTTTCACACCTCAACGGTTTTCAAGACCGCCGCTTTCGACCACTCAGCCATCTCCCGAGTATATTATTTAGAAGTTTTTTGTTCTACCCAGCTAGCACCTTGATTGACCTTTTCTTTAGACCATTCATAGGCATCTTTAGAATCCTCTTTGACTCCGTGCCAAGTATTAGAACATCCGCATAATAACAAGATAAAAGCACAAAATATATAACGCATATAAATCCTGTAAATATGGAGGCGACACCCAGATTCGAACTGGGGGTAAAAGCTTTGCAGGCTTCTGCCTTACCACTTGGCCATGTCGCCATATGCTAGTGGTGCCCAGAGCCGGACTTGAACCGGCACGGAAGTAATTTCCGAGGGATTTTAAGTCCCTTGTGTCTACCATTCCACCACCTGGGCTAAATATGGAGCGGGAAACGAGATTCGAACTCGCGACCCCAACCTTGGCAAGGTTGTGCTCTACCCCTGAGCTATCCCCGCATCAATTTTGGAAATTGAATAATAGCAAAAGAAACCTTAAAATTTAATTTGATTTTACTAAATTTTAAAAAATTTTATCTATTTTTATCTAATTTATTGAATTTCATAAATTTCATAAAATTATAAGCAAAATAAATGTATCATTACAATCTATTTTTTAAATGGGGTTATAGCTCAGCTGGGAGAGCGCTTGAATGGCATTCAAGAGGTCGGCGGTTCGATCCCGCTTAACTCCACCATTTAAGTTTATTTTAAGTTTCTTTTATTTCTTTTTATTTCCTTTTAACTCTCATAAAATCGCACTTTTATAGGATTTTTTTCTTTTTGTTTTCTTTTACGATATAATTATTTCCAAATAAATTGCGTAGTTATTAGCGTAGTAGATAATCATTAGCGTAGTTTTTCTATAAAAAGGATTAGAATGGCAAATATCTCAAAGGCAAATTTGCTAGATAAAGATATAAGAAACCTAGAAGTATTATCTCAACAATACAAAAAGAAAGTTGGTAATCCAAAAGAGCTTTATATTTGGATTAATCCAAGTGGTATGAAAACTTTTTCAGTAGAATATCAAAGAAATAAATTTAAAAAAATAGGCGAGTTTAGAGAAGGCATTTATAGCGTAGCTGAAGCTAGGCGTGATGCCTTAAAGATTTTAAAAGAGCTTGAGAGCGGTAAAGATATAAATACAATTATGGGTAAAGATGAAAAATATCTATATAAAAATTTATTTAACACATATATCAAGCAAAAATTAAAAAATGGTATAAGCCAAAGCTATATCGCTAAAATAACCAAACAACACCAAAACTATATCTTACCAAGCTTTGGCAATAAAGATATAAAAACTATAAAATATTGGGTAAAGATGAAAAATATCTATATAAAAATTTATTTAACACATATATCAAGCAAAAATTAAAAAATGGTATAAGCCAAAGCTATATCGCTAAAATAACCAAACAACACCAAAACTATATCTTACCAAGCTTTGGCAATAAAGATATAAAAACTATAAAATATTCTGATATTTTTGCAGTTTTAAATGCTATTTTTAATCCCAATAACCCACGCACTTCAAGATTAGAGACAATCCACCGCTTAATCAATGATATTGATAAGGTTTTTAGCTTAGCTCAAAGAGATGAGCATATCACCTATAACCCAAGTAAAGAGTTACATAGAGCATTTCCTACTGCTAGTCGCTTTACGCTTGATAAATTTGTAGATACTAGACTTCCAGCCTTAACCGATAAAGAAAAAATTAAAGAGTTTATCATAGATTTAAAGATGGATAATAAGCTTGATTTATCAACTAAAAGAGCTATCTATTTACAAATTCTTTGCGTTAATCGCCCATTTAATACAGTTAGCGCTAAATGGAGCGATATAGATTTAGAAAATAAAATTTGGACTATTCCAGCAAACCAGATGAAAACTAAATCAGTACACGAAGTTACACTAATCTCTTACGCTCTTAAAATATTAGAAGAACAACATATGTTTAAAATTATTGATAGCCCATTTGTCTTTCCAGCCCTTAATGCAAACGGACATCTACATAGAGATACAATAAGCAAAGCTATAAGAAATTTGGGTAGTAAAAACAGATATAGTGGCATTGCTACTTCACACGGATTTAGAGCTACTTTTAGAACTATATGCTCTAAAAGTAAAGCCGAGCTTTTAAATTTAGGCATAAGCGAAGAAACAATTGAGAGTGTTTTAGCTCATAAAGAGTTAAACGCAGTAAAACGCTCATATGAAAGAGACAAAGCAACCATAGAACAAAAAGCTAGGCTAATGCAGTGGTATGGAGATTATCTAAATTCTATTGAGCCACTTGGGATTTAATTTTACTTTTCCCTAACTTTTTTGGACTTTTCCCCCACTTTTCCCTACCATAGGGAAAAGTTACCCATCTATGTTGCCACCGATATTAGAAGGCAATTTTTTTAACCACTTTTCCCTATATGTGTATACGTGTAGCAAATTTAAAAAATTTTCTACTCGATTTAGCGGTATTATGCAGCAAATACACCTATATTTTTGATAATTTAATATTTTAAAGTTATAACAATGGTCTGTTGCGCTCCAATAAGTATCCATAAGAATCTGTATTAAAGTCTGAATAAAATAAATCTATTTTTTCCAACAAGGACGCAAAATTTAAATATTCTATTGCATCAAAATCATCTGTTCCTAATCCAGTATTTAGAACAGTTTTATAACTATCAAAATTATATGTCTCAGTTCTTGATTCGCCTAAAAGGTCATTCATTATAGTTTTGGTTTTTGCTAATAAACAAATGTATTGGAAATCCCTATCAATATATCTTGTTTGATTGTTTGGATGTGCCATACTGATGTGTTGATTTGGAGTTAGCGCAATCAAATTCTCTATATAGTCGCTAATTGACGGAAACTCAGACTCTGGAAAAATATGATGAATCTGCGTAGCATTAACCAACTCTGTATCTTGCAAGACCTCAGATACTGAATTGTGATATTGTGCATTAAAGCGTCTTACAATTCTTTTGGCTCTTTCTACGTTATATCTTGATGTAGCGTCGACTTGCTGTTGTTGCTCATTATATTCTTGTCTTGTTATATTTTTGCTTTTACCACTAAGCTCATCTCTCCAGTTTATTCTATTATATCTTAACTCGTCTAATGTAATAGGTGTTGATGACGGAAATCCTCTTCTTGTTCCAAGTTTTTGTAGGGAGAAAGCTAAAGGATTTAAAATTTTGGTAAATATTCGTCTGCATTCAAGCCATTTGTTGATTCTTGTATGAGTGATCGTAAAGTCAATAAAGGTTTGTTTGAGTTGTATAAAATCATTATGTGTTTGATTGTCTAAGAAATTTTGAAAACTGTCATAAATTCCACTATCTTGCAAAACTTTTCTGATATAGTTGGTTAAGAAAAATAGTGAATTTGTCTCCCGAAGTGCAATAAACTCTAAAAGTTCAAGATTATTAATTTTGTAGTTGTGCCTCGAATTTGTTCCAATATCCAATAAAGCCCCACTATATTCCAAAAGATTGATAGGTTGGGAAAAATATTTATTATATTCATTATTCGCCATATTAGAATCAAGATTTGGCTTTAAAAATATTGCTTCAACATTATCTTTAGTGTATTGATCTTGCCAAATATCAGATACAGTGAATTCAGTTTCTGTGTTATAACCAGTGTGTTGTAAGATGCAATCAGCTATTATAAGTATTACGTCAGCCGTGCATTTTTGATCTATCCACCTAGCATTGCCACTAATTCTAACATCATAATTTCTAGAATTTAAAAATTCAAAAACTTCCTCTCTCGTCACAATATTCCTCCTTTAAAGCTCCAAACCAAAAACAGCTAACGCTATCAACATTTAATGTTCTTGTTTGATAATTGCGTGCTATTTTATAAAATTCTCTAAAATCACTACTGGAAATATATTTTAGCTGTTTACTGCTTAAATTTTTAGAAATTTTTGGGATAAGGATAGCCACCGAGCCATTTACCACATAACCACTTTCTTTTTTTACAAGACGTGGATTGTACGTCATATTTGGGGTTAAATAAACATCATCTCGATTTAAGAACTTAGATGCGGCAAATTTATCAAGTTTGTTTTTCTCAACATAGCTATCATAACCGTCAATTTGTATTATTTTTCCATCATCTGCAATATTACGCGATTTTAAAACCCTTATGGCCTGCTTTGTCTTATTGGTGGATGTATTTGAATTCGTAAGCTGCCTATCGCGAAAAACATCGAAAATTCCAAAATCCATTTTACTCAGAATAGTATCGAAGAAAAAGTTCCTATAAATGACCCAGTATGGCAAGTCTTTGTCAAAAATATAGTTTTTTTTCTGCTTTAAATTAATCCTTAGAGGTAGAGATTTGACATTAATCTCATTTTGTTTGCCGGTTGTTATATTTATAGTTTCTATCAATACTCCATTAAAGCCAAACTCTCCAAAGTCTAAAATATTACTAACTCCTTTTTTTGCAAGAAGTTCTCTAGTGCCTCTATAATCTTTTGTATTTAATAAATTTTTCGGCATTATCATGGACACATAGTCTGAAATTTTAAGTGATTTTTCTAAAAAAGCACCAGCTAAGCTACTGATTTCATCGCTTAATTGAACTCTATATTTGCTATTTTTAGATAGTTTGGAAAACGGGGGATTGCCAATTATCAAATCTGCCTTTGCTTCATATTCCATAAAATCTGTATTTATAAACTCTAAATTAAAATTTGTTGGGACTATATCATAATATAGTATTTTTAAAATCTCTAAGCTGTCACCATCTATATCAATAAGTTTTAAATTTACATGATCCACACTTTCATATTTTTTAAAAATAATAGGCAAGAAATTACCGCATCCAGCACTAGGTTCAATAATTGTAATTGAGTTTTTATTAAAAGTCGGTAGAGTCTTGGCTATTTCATTAACGATAAATCTATTTGTAAAGTATGCAGAATGAGATTCCCTTTTTGCATTGGACATCTCGGCAATAGCAGACAATGAGGCCGCGTCTATATTGTCTTTATTGCTAATAATGTATTCTTTTAACTTATTGTTATTTATTAAGCCATGTTTAGCGATTATATTAGTAATTTCATTTTGTTTTAACTTTTGTTTCCGCATAAAATTTAATATTTTGTAGGCTATTTGTCTGAAAATTGCAGTAGGAACAGCTTCTCCTATACTTTGACGAATATTAATTTCGTATTTTTTGCTTGTTTTTATTTTTTCATCGTCATTTAAAGAGTTAAGTTGTTCTAATGAAGCATCAATCCACTTAAAATTATCAGGAATGCTCATCATAAGCATAAGTTCTCTTATAGAAAAAACTCTATCGTCTACTGGATGAATAGTATTTTGGCTAGCGAGTTGGTCGTTCCTTGTATGAACGCAAGGTGCTACCGATTCCCATTTTTGTCTAGTATATTTATCGCCGTTTTTTGCTTTGTTTAGAACTATTTTGCCATTTATAGTTTGATGTGGGCGTTTTCTCTCATCTTTATTTTCAAAGGCGTTCTGCCCTTGGGCTATATCCTTTATCCACTCTCTCATGTGTACTGGATATGTTCTAAAGCTATGAAAAAAGTCATTTTTATCAAATTCGCCCCATTGCAAATTTCGCAAATGGCCTATAACTTGTTTTAGACTTTTTTGCTTTGTAAAATCAGGGAAAAGTTCTAAAGGAGATATGAAATTAGCTAATTCTTTACAAACTCCAATAACCAAAGTTCTAGTCCGAGATGAATTGCCTCCATAATTTTTAAAATTTATAATCTCATTATATATGCAGTAATTCTCAGCCAAATTTGCCTCTATCATATCGCCTATTTGCGTAACTTTACCATTTTGTGCTATACAACCAGTCTTATAGAAGCTCGAAACATTTTCTATAATAAAAAATCTAGGTTTAACATCAACTATCATATTAACGCTTTCAACCGCAAGAGAATTCCTATCTATTTCGTTGGGTTGTTTTTTGTGATTCGCGACACTCATACCTTGACAAGGAGGCGTTGCTATTAAAACATCTACCTTATCATTCCCTAATTTTTTATAAACTTCTATTTGATTTTTAATTTGTTTTTTTATGTCTTTTTCTCTTATATCTCCTAATATATAGCCGCTTTGAAATTTACATTTATTATTTATCATTTGAATTTTTAATCTACGTTCTATAATTTCATTTGTGGCTATACATTCAAAACCAGCTTCTTTAAAACCATAACAACCGACCCCAGCAGATGAAAAGAGCGATATATATGTAAGGATTTTATTCGGCAACATTAGATATACTCTTTCTTGCTTCCCAAGTTCTAACAATTCTTACAATATCATCATCGTTAAGCTGTGAAAGCATATCCAAAATAGCCCTCATTGCTAACGGTTGATTAACATCTCTTAGCCACTCTGTATATGTTCGCAAAGACACTCCAAGTCTATTTGCCATCTCTTGTTGCGAAATATTTTGTATCTCTTTGCTCTCTATAAGAGTATGCGTCTTCTTTAAAATTTGCGATAACTTCATATTTATGCCCTTTATATCAATGCTTGTATTATATCTAAATATCTTTAAATATAAAAGAGATGTATATATGTATACCATGAATATTTTTATGTATGAATTTTAAGCTTCAATATAGGTATAATTATGTATAATATAACTATAAAAATAGGGAGATTAAATATAGCACAACACTTTTTACTATCGGCTAAAGCTCGTAAGCTATCTCTTATTAAAATTGCGAAGATGAACGATTTTCAGGCCATCGCAACTTTTAGACAAGTTCGCTGGTTTGAAACCAAAGGCAACCCGGTATGTCCTTGCTGCGACAGTGGGGGCAAAATTTACTTCATAGCCTCTCGCAAACAGTTTAAATACAAGGAGTGCGCAAGTTTCTTTAGCGTTACTAGTGGCACGATTTTTTCATGGACATAAGCTACCACTTCAGACTATACTTACCGCCATTGCGATATTTGCTAATGCCGCTAAAGGAATTTCGGCATTACAACTCTCTCGCGATTTAGACGTTCAATACAAAACTGCATGGGTATTGCTTCATAAAATTCGTGAAAGCTTAATGGATTATGATAATTCGCAACCGTTTCAAGGCGTAGTCGAAATGGACGGCGTATATGTTAACGGCTATATCCGTCCTAGAAATAGACTAGAAAAGAGAATAGATCGTAAAAAGGTATATAAGCCTAATAAAAGAGTGGTTATATCGCTTAGGCAAAGAAGCGAATTCGGTATCGGAGCAAATCACACGAGAACTTTTATTTTAAGAAGCGAAAACCCGATAGAGCTTAGTCGTATAGCTTATAGATTTATCGTAAGAGGTAGTGAAGTGCATACCGATGAGAATATCGGATATTTAAATTTTATCGCTCATTACGATCACAAAGTGGTTAATCACTCCGTAGAGTATTGCGGTATAAACGGAGAGAATAACAATCAAAGCGAAAGCTACAATTCAAGATTTTGCAGACTTCAATACGGACAATGTCATAAATTAGGCACATTGTATCTGTCAAACTATGCTAATGAGATAGCTTACCGAGAGGATACAAGGCGATTTAACAACGGCTTTACCTTTAGAGACATTTTAAAAAAGTGCTTAGACAGTGGAATTTCAAACGAATTCTGCGGTTATTGGCAAGGCAATCATAGAGTAGCTGAGAGATTAGGCATTTAGGATTTTTATACGATATTGTTTTGCATCGTTTATAACACGACATTCTATTATGTATTGACGGACTAAATTCTCTAAAACGGTGTAAATTCCGCCGTATATCGATTTATGAAGCTCTTGCGACAGAGCTTTTGCTTTCATTACATACTCTGTTAATTCATTTATATCGACATTGTCGTTGCTTTTTATATGCTCTATAACAAGCTTTGTTAACTCTTTGTGCTTAAAATATCTTTCTCTCGTTTTCTTGAGTGCTATTTTTCTTAAGTCGTAGTTCGGATCAAATATCTTTATACTTTTTGAGATAGTTGAAATTTCATCTCTCTCTTCTTTGATAGCTTCTTGATATGATTTGATCTTGCCTTGAAGATCTGCGTGTTTAGCTACTAAAGCCGATATTACATGAGATTCTGCCATATTTTTCCCTTTTTACTGCAATTGCTATATGCGATTAATATGGCTATAATTTTATCTGATTATTTTATAGAAGTTATTTACGGTTGCTACATAATACCGCGATTTAGTGGTTAAACAATTTTAAAATTTCTTGATTTTTTCTTTAATGGTTTTTATAAATTTCAATCAAAATTTTAAATTTGTTCAAACCAGTTTAGCTCTAGATTTAAAGCAAAGAATTTGGGTTTTATATTTTTCTAGGCAAAAAGTCCAAATTTTGACTTTTATATTTTTTAGATTGGCAGGATAAGGTTTTATGCCAAAAAAATGACCCCAAGCCATTTTTAGCATAAAACTCTAAGTCTGCGACGCTCTTAAAAATTTCACTAAAGAAAAATAAAAAATTTAAAGATTGACTTGCGAAATTTGCTTTTAAATCGTTTTAAATATTTTAAAGCTATTTGATTTATTTTAAATCGATTTTAAAACTGGTTTTGTTCATTTATGAATATAAAAATTTTTAAAAGTTATGCTAGGTTTTTATTTAATACCATTTGTTAATTTAGTTTTTTCTTTAGTGGAATTTTTTAGGAGCTTCGCAGAAATGCAACTTATGCTTTTTGACTTCATTTTAAAAAATGTGGTCAAAAATTGGCGTAAGTTGCTATCCTGACAAAATAAAAAAATATAAAAGTTGATTTTTACGTTTTATTAGCAATAATTTATAAATACTCAAATACTACACTAAAAAGTAGAGTAAATTTAGTAAAGCTAAAACTGGGAGTTTATCAACTTATATCTTATCGTATTATGCTTAGCTTCTCTAGTGATAGTCCAAAGGCGATTTTTAAATTTATCCATAAATCTCCATAAGGAATTCTTGCGATACACTTCGACATCATCTCTAAAGGCTAAATCTTTTAGCTCTTTGATTAATTTGCTTTTTGGCAATCCATTTGCATGTTTTTGCAAAATTTTAATCACATATTCCGCTGTATATCGAGCTATATCATTACTAGCAAAAAGTAAGTTATCATCTTTTTTAAAGCCAAAGTTATCAGTGTTGATTATAAAATTTGATATAGCCATATCAAATCTAAACTTCTGTGGCTCAAGAGTAAAAAATAACTCATTTAATCCAAGAATACTATGCTCTTTAATCAAAGAGAGATAATAACCTTCATCTACACTATCCATAAAGGCTATTGAACCTTTATAAGCTTTATTATTCTCATCATCAATTTGCTTTGGCTGATGGTGTAAAAAGATTATTGTAGCACCTAAATTTCTTAACTTTTGTAATTTATCTAAAAAGCTAGTTATCTTATCATCTTTGGTAAAATCAACATTGATAAAATTTCTTATACTATCAATGATAATTAGCACGCCATCTAAGTCGTTTGACTTTGAGAGATTAGTTAGAATATCGCCGTTTTTTGGTTTATCTATAAAGTAGTAGTGAAAGCTATCTTTAAAACTATCTAGAATTTGATTTAGATTGCGGTCTTTTAACACTCGTGGGCTATTGTCTGCATCTAGGTAGTGGATTTGGCTAAATTTATTCTCTTGTAGTAAAAATTTAGTCAAATAAAGCGTAAATAAGCTTTTACCAGCACCAGCTGAAGCGTAAATCATTGTTATAGTTTGTGGGGCTAAGAAATTTGGTATTATCCACTCATCTTTTGTATTATTTATCATTTCAGAAGTAGCCTCTAAGCCAAATTTAGATATAATATCGTGTATGTTTTGTTCCACGCTTTGCGTGGAATTATATTCCATTTTCATCATATCTCCTTATATTTCCATTTATGAAATTTTCAATATCTGAGCGTTTGTATAGTATGATTTTACCTATCTTTGAGAATAAAAACGGATTGTTTGGGTTTTGATTTTTAGCCATTCTTAGCTTGGCATGATTGGCTCTTTTAATGTGATATATAGTTTCTACATCACTAATTGTTAAGTAGTCAGTGCTATTTAGAATATCAATTCCTGCCATCTTAATTCCTTTCTTGATTATTAGATTTTTATGAATTTCATTAAATTCTAAATCTTGAAAGGAAGTATAGCATAAAAAATCTAAATTATTGCGTTTTTTACTAAATTATTTTTATTTTTCTTTTTTTACTGCTTTTTGTCGTTTTAAAAATTTGCTCAAAAGCTACAAATGCTCTAAATTTTCCAAGACTAATCCTATACTTCTTAGCTATTTGAGCTAATTTTACATTATAATCATTTTTCAAAGCTTGCAAATTGATATATTTGTAATTTGAATTCGTTTGATTGAGTATAGAGCTAATTTTGTTTAAAGTCTCAATTGTCTCTTTGCCGTGAATGTTACCTATATCAACAATAGGTATGCCTAATTCCTTTTGCTTTTTTAAATTCTCTATGTAATCATTAAGTGCTGTAAATGTCGCTGAAGCGATAAGCGGTACTAGTGTATAACCATCTTTTAAAGAGCATCGAATTTTCCAAATAGCTTTTTTCTTAGCCTGAATTTCCTTATTAAAATCTATAAAATCCAAACCAAACTCCATAAACAATTGTTTGAGCTCAAGATACGCATTATCAGTCAAATTTGCAAATACTTTATTAAAATTCTCTATATATCGTGGTTCTTCTGCTAGTATCCTATCAAGTGTAGGCTGTAAATAATCATACTCTAGGCTTTTTAAATCCTGGTAAATCTCATCAAATGTTAAACTTTTCATAATTATCCATTTTTGTAAATTTATTGTATTTTACTATAAAATATTTGATTTTATGCTAGTTTGTTGTAAATTTAGCCAAGATACCAGTAAGAAAAAATCTTTTTTCTTACTGGTAAAATTAAAAAAATTCGCTATATTTAAATTTTTGATTACCAGTAAAAACCATTATCTATTTCCGCTAAGATCTTGATTTTGTGATTTTTAGTTAATTTATAATATAATAATCTTCTTGCTTTTGCAAGAGCCGATGAAATGTTCTTTTGAACCAGTCGCTCGTCAAGACTTTGGGCTTGAGTGTAGGAAGTGGGCGTCCCTACCATCGGCTTCTTATATACAACTTCTTTTTTTATCTAATTGCCCTATTTTTTTAATATTTTTTCATTAGTGTAATATATCTTACTAATGTTTTCATCTTTGTGTATATCTATTTCGCCCATTTTTTGTTCATTTAATCTACTACCTGCAATGTAATCTTGATCATTTGTTGGAGTTGGGTTTTTGATAATTATTTCTGGATCATTTATGACTTTTTTAATTAAATTATAAACTTGCTCTTTGCCTACAAACATCTCAGGATGTCGCTCTAATAATATATTCAAATCTGCTATGGCTTCCTTATCACCTAAAAGCTCTGCTAATCTCTCGCAGAGCTTAAAAATTTCTAACTCGCTATGTTTATTCATTAATAACTCCAACAAGTTTTATTAATTTTATTATAAATAGCATCATTAATGCTCCAATTCTGCTTTTTAATTTTTTGATTTTTTACAATCATTCTCATCATATTTAACATTATGTGATACAATTGTAATCATAGCTGATGAAATGTTCTTTTGAACCAGTCGCCCGTCAAGACTTTGGGCTTGAGTGTAGGGGGTGTGGGCGTCCCTACCATCGGCTTGATTTACTGCCAAATTTATATCTGCCATCAAACCAAGATCTAAGATAGAAGCTAATGAAAAAGCTACTTTGTCTCCTAGCCTTGCGACTAAAATCCAAAATAGCAAAATGAGTCTAAAAGACTTGAAAATAGTGATTATGATAGTTGCTTACACACTCCAAGCAATTTATTATATAGTTATTTTGTTAGATAAATAATCTAACCGCCCCTAGAGATAGAGGTGCAAGTCTTTGTAGAATTATAGCTTGTTTTGTTAAATTTGATATAAAATTTTGGAATTTATTTAGAATTTGGCTGAGATTTTATCTACCAATAAAGAAGAAATTCCTCTTTTTTTATTGGTTCTTTACACAGTAACCAAAAAATAGGGAAAAGTGGTTAAAAAAATTGCCTTCTAATATCGGTGGTAACATAGCTGGGGAACTTTTCCCTATGGTAGGGAAAAGTTGGGGAAAAGTAATCATTTTAATTCTATAATCTAACTCTCTCCATAAAAATAAAAAATAAACAATAAAAAGTAAATAAGTTACTTATTAGGTTACTTTATAAATTTTATATTTCTAAAATACTGATAATATAATACTTACACGACTATATAACTGGTGAGCTTAACCCACCATTTAATATCTTATATCTGTTCAAATCCTTTTTTATTTATTCAGTTTTATTGCCTATTTTTCATACTTGGAGAGGGTTTTTTATTGCTGTTTTTTCTCAATTGATTTTGAAAAAATACTATTAATTCTCAAAAAAATTTTACTACTAATTAAGTCACTATTAAAAGAGTTATTATGGCTAATATTTCAAAGGCTTGTTTGAGTGATAAAGATATCGAGCTTTTAGAGATAATAAATAAAAGATATTTTGCTGTTGTGGGGAATACTAAGGAGCTTGAAATTTATATCAATCCTAAAGGAAGCAAGGTTTTTCAATTACTATTTATGACAAATATGGCAAAAACATAAATAAAAATTAGAAGAGTTTAGAGTTGGAATTTATAATGTGCTTAAGGCTAGGAGATGCCATTAAGCTACTAAATAAATTTGATGAGTTAGGAAAGGATTTTAATCTATTAAATGGAGCTAAAAAGCATACATATAAAGAGCTATTTATAAAGTATATGGATAAAAAAATAGTAGATATATCGGTGTGGTATATTAGCTAGATATGACTTTGGTAGTATTATAAGCTCTAGGCCATATGTAGAAGCCTCTTTTAGATATGGTAGAAACTACGTATCAATGGTATAGCAAATATCAAATTTGAATTCTAAAATATTATTTGAATTTTATAAATCTTATTTATATTATTTGGGTTTTTAAGCTTTACCTTTTTTTGAACCCTTTTAAATTCTTTAATCCCTTTTAAATACCAAAGAATTGAAATTCTAGATATCTCAATCCAAAGATTCTAAATTTATCCAATCTAAATTTTTAAATTTACCAAACAAAATACCGCACAAAATTTCACAATCTTATATAAAACGACAAATTGTGTCATATGGCTTTGTTATAATTCTGTCTATAAATCAACCTACAAGGAGCAAACAATGAAAGCAAAATACGCAATAGCAGCGATCGCACTAGGTGCAGCGGGCTTCATGGCCAAAAAATGGCTAGATAAAGAGGTGGAAAAATCCAGAAAGATATATGGCGATGATTACTCCATCAAAGATACCTTATTGGATAAATTCGAAAATGGTCTTTGGAAGTCTTATGATGCGCTTGAGAGAGTCGAAGAGACTACGCTAACTGCTCTTGATAAGCTACAAACCAAGATCACAGGCAAAGAGGTGGATCACCGCACGATTTTAGATCTCAATGAGGTATCGCCAGAGATGAGGGAGGCTTTGCTTAAGATTTTTGGTGCTATGTCTATGAATGCTGGATTTAATGAAGGTGCCAACAAATCAGAGCCTTGTGGCGCCGATCAAGCACAACCACTCAATACCAATGCCTGCGAGACAAACCAATCAGAGCCTTGCGATACCAATACTGGTGAAAAAGAGCGATAAAAGCGCTCTTATCAGTAGGTTTTAAGACAGGGGGGGGTATAATCAAATTTTGATGTCAAATCCGCCAAACTCTTATAAATTTGATTTATGAGAATTTGGCGTGGCTAGGATTACGCTAATGGGGGTGGTGAAAATTAATCATTTACTTATAAAAAGCTTAAATCCATACTCTTAACCTAAATATAATCTTATTTTTATAGGGCGTGGATATAATTATAAATCTTTTTACAATTTAGGAGAAATAATGACAAACAAACAAAAATCATACATTGAATGTGGCAATAAAGCCATAAATATCGCTCAAAATACAGATTGTCTAAATGACAAGATCCAAGAGTTAAGTCTGCTTACTAAAAGTATTGAAAATCAAGAGTTATTGGTGCCTGTAATCGGCGGATTTAGCTCTGGTAAATCAAGTCTTATAAATAGCTTTTTAGGCTCTGAGGTTTTAGGGATCGGTATCACACCTCAAACTGCTATCGCTACGGAGCTAAGATATAGCCAAGATGAGAAAATAGAAGCAATCAAAGATGATGATAGTATAGAGATTTTTGATATAAAAGATCTTAAAAAAGTAGAAGAAAAAGCACAAACTTATAACCACATCAAATTATATTTAAATAATCAAAAATTAAAAGAGATTGATCCTATCGTATTGGTAGATATGCCTGGATTTAATGCGCCGATTGATACGCATAATAAGGCGATATCAAGATATATGCCAAGCGGAGTGTATTTCATCGCTTTGCTCTCAGGTGTGGATGAAAAGACCATAACCAAAACTTATATCACAGAATTAAATGGAATTCACACAAGAGGCAAGGAATTTCAACTATGTATAAGCAAGACAAATCTACTCCCACAAAGAGATATAGAACAGATCAAAAGCTATGCCAAAGATACGCTAGAAATGGAATTTGGATATAGCAAAGATATAGAGTTATTAGATGATAATTCGGGAGCAAAATTAGAGAAAATCTTAAAAGATATTGATATAGAATCTCTGTTTGAGAGTATCTATAAGCCACATATAAGTATGAATTTAAAAGAGATGGAATCTACCATCAATACCACAATTTCAGCTCTAAGATATGATAAACAAGATGCTATAAATGCTATCGATGAGCTAAAAAATGGTATATCTCAAATAGAGATAGAAAAGAAAAAAGCCATAGATAACGCCAATAGCAAATACAATGATACCAATATAGAAGGCATCATTGGCGTCGTTAGCTCCGCACTTAGTAACAACGCCACCACACTAGCCCAATCTGCGCTAAATGGTGGAGATATACAAAGCGCTATAAATAATATTATAAACTCGGTTCTACCATCTGAAATTCAAAAGAGATTAAGCGGTATCCAACAAAATGTGATTGATAACTTCAAGCTTAGTATAGGCAATATAGATATGAAAGCCTCTGATATACAGACTTGGGCCGATGGGTTAAAAGAGATTGTCTCTGGGGCTTGTTTTGTCGCAAATACTCTATTAAACAGCGATATCAATAAAAAATCAAGTAGTGCATTAGTAAGTAGTGCAATAGGTATAGGTGGTGGAGCATTAGCCACTCAAGCCTTGGCTAAAATAGGCTTTACTATAAATCCGATAGTAGGGACAATTTTAAGTGCTGTTTTTGCTATTTTGCCTGGAATCTTTGGCAAAATAGCAGACTCAAAAAGGCTAGAAGCCGTAAAAGAACAAGTCCGAAACGAAGTAATCCCTAGCATATTATCCCAAATTCGCCCTAAGCTAAATGAATATTTCGCCAAAACAACAAACGAGATAATAAACGCAATAAGCCAAGAATTTACTCAAAAAATGTCAGAAAAAGAAGATGAGATAAAAAACGCCCAAAAAGAAAAAGAACTAGCAATAAGTGAAGTAGAAGATAAAATTTCATATCTTGAAGATAGAAGAGTCGAGATCCAAGCTCTAATCAAAAATATCTAAAAAGGAGAAAAAATGGAAAATCTACTAAAAATGAGCCAGACACTAGAAAATCTAGTGCAAGAAAATGACCTAGTAGGCGAGCTTCAAGGTATCGAAAAAGAACACGGCATAAGGCCAAGTGCTGAGCTAAAAGAGGCGCTTGATGAAAAAATGGAGCCAGAAAGAGATTTAAAAATAGGAATTTTAGGTCGTGTGAAAGCTGGGAAAAGCTCACTTTTAAATGCTCTTGTTTTTAAAGGGCAAAATGTATTGCCAAAGGCTGCTACTCCGATGACTGCGGCACTTACTGTTTTAGAGTATGGTGATAGGTTTGAAGCAAGCATAGAGTATTATAGCCAAGATGAAATAGAAACAATAAAATCAAATCATGCTACTTGCCAAAAGATTTTAGAAGATCATCAAAATGCAAAATTTACTGAATTAAAACAAAACAATAGAAAAGGCGAAAGCGATAGCAAGCTACAAGAATCGGCTAGAAAAGATGCTATTAAAAAACTAAAAGACGAAGTTTCTCTTTATGCTTATTATGAGCAATATGAGCAAATAAAGAAAAGTGGTATAAATGCTAGTTCTATTGGAGAGAAAGAAATATTGACTTGCTCTAGCTATGATGAACTAAATGAAAAACTAAAAAACTATGTAGGCTCTAGTGGTGAATACACGCCTTTTACAAAATCAATCACGCTTAAATTAAACGAAGAGATGCTAAAAGATGTAAAAATCATAGATACTCCAGGCGTAAATGATCCTATCGTATCAAGAGAGGATCGCACAAAAGAACTTATTGCTAAGTGCGATGTAGTATTTTTGGTATCTCCTGCTGGGCAGTTTTTAAATGATGTTGATTTGGAGCTTTTAAGCAATGTAAATGAAAAAAATGGAATTAAAGAGTTTCACATAGTAGCATCGCAGTTTGACTTACAGCTAAGTGCACCAGAGATAATAGGAAATGGAGTATTAGATGAGGCTATTCAAAGAGCACTTACTCCACTTTCAAGACAACAAAAAACTGTATTTGAAAATAAAAAAAGCTCTTATAATGATAAAATATATGAGCAATTAACTCGCTTTAATGTGCTTTATAGCTCTGGTATAAGCACAGAGATCATAAATAATTATGATAATTTACAAGATGAAAATGCTACTCATGCTTTGGGCTTATTTAAAAAGCATTATCCTGATTATTTTTCTAATAAAGAAACAGCTATATCAAATCTCAAAAAGCTCTCAAATATAGATGAGATTTTAAAAGTGCTAGAAAATGTTCGCAAAGAAAAAGATGAAATCATTAAAGGTATAATGGATGATTTTATTTCTAGTAAAAAAAGCGCATTAAATCAATACAAAAATGAAATTGGTGCGATAATAAATAAAAAAATAGAAGTGCTAAACTCAACTGATATAGAGGAGCTAAAAGCGCAAATCGAAAAAATCAAAAGCGTAAAATCAAAGGTGGTAATAAACGCAAACGCAGCCTTTGAAGATAGCGGAGCTGAGCTAAGCTCAAAGCTAAAAGAAAAGCTAAACACTCAAATAAAAGCTCTTTTTGGTGGCATTTCAAGTGCTAGTGAAAATGCAAAAGGCTCTGAGACTGTAACAAAAACCAAAAGGGTTGAAGATGGTCGTGTGCTAGGTTTTTTGTGGAAAAAATATAAAGATGTAAATTATCAAGTATCAATAGATACTTTAAATGCTTCATCACTTCGCACAGCAGCTCAAGATGCTGTTATAGAAATAAGCAATATACTAGGAGATGTATATAGCGACAATATAAGAATGTGGAAAAAAACTATTTTAAAAGACCTGCTAACTTCACTTCAAGAAAGCGTAGGAGATGAAGCCTTGGACGCTGATATGATAAAGCAAAGTGTAAGAAATATAATAGCAAATATTTCATTACCTGAGTTTAGCTATGATACTACCTTGCCTGCCGCCTTGCAAAAATCAGGCAAACTAGTGGGCTATGAGCGTGATGAGTTTTTAAATGCGCTTGAAAGCTTTCAAAGTGAGCTAAGAAGTAGAACAAACGCTGATATAAAAGCAATTTGCGCTACTCTTGATAAAGCTATTTCAAATGCTAATATAGGTGATAAATTCATAAACTCTTATGAAGAAAAGATAGAGCAACTAGCCAAAGATGCCCAAGATAAAGAGTCTAGCCTAGCCAGATATAGATCCATTTTAGACCAACTAAACCAAATAGAAGGATAAATATGCCAAACTATGAAAAACGCATAAAAGAGACTATAGAAACTTTAAAAAGCGGCTTATTCGAAAGAGAAGAGTGCCTAAAACTAGTATTACTATCTATGTTTGCTGGGAAGTCTATATTTCTCTATGGACCTCCTGGAACTGCTAAATCTATGATAGCAAGGAGAGCTAGCCTAGCATTTAAAATCACAGATAATTCACAAGATGAAAGTAAAGAGTCAAATAACGGCTTTTTTGCCTATTTGATGAATAGATTTTCAACACCAGAAGAGATATTTGGGCCAATAGACATAGCAGAACTTAAAAAAAATAATCTAACAAGAAAAACAGATGGATACTTGCCAACTGCTCATTTTGCTTTTTTAGATGAGATATGGAAGAGCTCACCAGCTATCTTAAATACACTACTTACTATAATAAATGAAAGAATTTATAGAGATGGTAATAAAGATATTAAAGTCCCATTAAAAGGCGTAGTCTGTGCTAGTAATGAGTTTCCACCAGATAATCAAGGTCTAGAAGCCCTATATGATAGGATGATTTTAAGGTATTTTGTAAAGCCATTAGAAGAGCGTGAGAATTTCAAAAAGCTTTTCAAAAGCAAAAAATCCAATGATATAAAGCCCTTAGAGCCTTTTAGCATTACTGAATTAGAGCAGATAGCCATCAAATCCCAAGATATAAAATTCGAGCAAAACACAATGGATCTAATCTGCGATCTAAAATCCCAAATCCAACTACTAAACCAAGATAAAGAGTATCGCAAGAAGCTTTTATCTAGTGATGAGTATAAACCTATCTATATATCAGACAGACGCTGGAAGCAGTGCGCTGAGCTACTCCAAACTGCTGCTTTACTAAGTGATAGAGATGCAGTGGAGAGATACGATCTAGCTCTTCTAGCTCACTTACTTTGGAGTAGTGAAGAAGATAAAGCAATAATAGAGAAAATTCTCTTTAATGTTTTAAATGAAAATTCAAATTTCGATAGTGAATTAAAGGCTTTAAAAGAAGATAATTTAAATCTTAAAAATCTAATAGAAAAAAACCTATACTCTCCAAACGGCAAACCAAAAAAAGTAGATAATAATGATAAAAACAAATATCTACAAATTTCCAAAGATCAAATCACAAAGGCTAATAATCTAAAAAACAATATAGAAGCCGAGTTTCAAAAAGCCAAAGCGAGTATCAAAAATCCATTTTTAAGCCAAAATGATATAGAGTTATCACTTAGTAGCTACACTCTACCACTCAAAGAGGTTAATAACGAAATCCTAAAAGCCAAAGAGTTAGAAAATATAATACAAAATCAACCAGTAAATGAAAAGCTTAAAAAAGCAAGTAGTGCTGAGTATAAATACCACCCAAAAACCAATGAAGAGCTTAGAGAGCTAGTCTCCCATGAGAGTGTAAAGCTAAGCGAGATAGATATAAGCGAAGTGAGTGATTTGTATGAGTTATTTAAAGATAGTCAAAGAAGCGATTTTAGCGGTATAGAGGAGTGGGATGTATCTCATGTAACAAATATGAGAAATATGTTCATAGGTATTGAAAATTTTAACTCAGATATATCTAACTGGGATGTATCTAATGTAACCAATATGAACTATATGTTCGCTGGTGCTGTAAATTTTAACTCAGATATATCTAGCTGGAATGTGTCTAAAGTAACTGATATGGGCTATATGTTCTACAATGCCACTAGCTTTAACCAACCGCTCGATAACTGGGATGTATCTAATGTAACTGATATGAGCGGTATGTTTCAAGGTGCCTTTAGGTTCAACCAACCGCTAAATAACTGGGATGTATCTAAAGTAACAAATATGAGCGGTATGTTTGCTACAACATATAATAATACAAGTTTTGGATTTTTTTATAACAATAAAACACCAACCATCTTTAACCAACCACTAAATAACTGGGATGTATCCAGTGTAACTGATATGAGCGGTATGTTTTTAGGTAATGAGTCGTTTAATCAGTTTTTAAATGATTGGAATGTATCTAATGTGATAAATATCAGTAGAATGTTTTATAATGCTAAATCATTTAACCAGCCACTAGCATCTTGGAAAATATCGATAAATGTAAATAAAACTTTAGCCTTTGAAGGCTCCGCCCAAAATCCCCTACCACGATGGTATGAGTAGAAACGATGAAAAAAGAAAATAACAATACATTAAACACTCACGGTCTCTTAGAAGACCCAGAGATAAAAGCGAAATTTGATGAGAGTCTAGAAGAAGAGACAAAGCAGATAGAGGCCAAGCTAGCCAATCCACCTTTTTGAAGAGGAGAAATTAACGCTTTTTGAGCATAAATGTATGAAAAATTCAAACTCCCTAGAGGGCTTAGAAAAGCAAATTCAAGATGATTTGTCTAGCTTTAAAAAGTTCAATCCAAATCAAAAAATTGATTTTATAGAGCAAAATAAAAATGAAATTTTAAATCCGAAAAATCCAGATAAATCAGCCGATGATCCAAAAATTAAATTTGATGAGATCTCAAAGCTAAGAAATTTCACTATAAGCAAATGGAGCGATACCCTAGATGAAAAAACCCAAAAATGGGTAGAAAATACCAAAAACTCTATGAGCAATGACTTTCTTAAGCGTATGCAAGCGTGGTTTGACGCTATGCTAAAAGCCAAAGAGCTAGAGAAGCAAGCGCCAGAGCTTTTCGGTGAGAATGGGCTATTTGGCGATGCGGTAGATATGGTCAATAACGCCTTAAATTTAGACAATCTAGGCGACCTAAAATACCAAAAAAAGGTGCTAGGCGACTTCGGCGATCTAAGTGATATAGCAGCAAGCTCAAAAGGCTTTGGCAACCAAAAAGGCAATCTAAACAGATATAGCATAGCTCAAATTTTAAATTATTTTAATATGATTAAAAACAATAAAGCTCTTATGGATATTTGCGATATTTTGGGGCGTATGCAAAATGAAGAAAAAGAGCTATATAAAGAAAAAATCATGGAATTAACCGCATATTCTTACACGCAGACCACACCTACAAAACGATATAAAGAAGAGATTATAGGTATCACTCTAGGCAATGATTTAGAAAATATCGTCCCACAAGAGATGTCGCTTTTGGATGATGAGGATTTGGAGCTTTTGTTTGATTTGAAATATATAGAAAATAGGCTATTTTGTTTCGAAAAACAAGGCCTTATAAGCAACCAAGAAGAGGGCCAAAAAGAGATAGAAAAGGAGATAGAAAAAGAGCGCAAAAAAGAAGACCAAAAGGGTCCTATAATCATATGCGTAGATACTAGCGGATCTATGCAAGGCAGCCCTGAGACCATAGCCAAGGCCATCACCCTTATGCTAACTGCTAAGGCTAAAAAAGAAAATAGAAATTGCTATTTAATCAATTTTAGCACTAGCACTATATGTACCGATATGAGCGGAGCTATGGGGATAAATAAAATTAATGATTTTTTGGAGCTAAGCTTTAATGGCGGAACCGATGTAGGTGCTGGACTTAGAGTAGGTGTAGAGCAGATGAACAAAGAAAATTACAAAAACTCTGATTTATTAGTAATTAGCGATGGGGACTTTGGCTACATAGACAGCAACCTACACAAACAAATAGAAGAAAAACGCAAACAAAAAAACAAATTCTATCTACTAGATGTCGATGGCAATTCTGGCAAAAAGGATTTTTTTGACAAGCATTGGGTCTATGACTCAAATACAAAAAATATTCGCATTCTATGTGAATTAAAACAACAAATGAAGGATGATTAGTGTATAAAACCAAAATAGAAAATATCATAAAAGAGCTAAGCTCTGGCTTATTCGAAAGAGAAGAGTGCCTAAAACTAGTATTACTATCTATGTTTGCTGGGAAGTCTATATTTCTCTATGGACCTCCTGGAACTGCTAAATCTATGATAGCAAGGAGAGCTAGCCTAGCATTTAAAATCACAGATAATTCACAAGATGAAAGTAAAGAGTCAAATAACGGCTTTTTTGCCTATTTGATGAATAGATTTTCAACACCAGAAGAGATATTTGGGCCAATAGACATAGCAGAACTTAAAAAAAATAATCTAACAAGAAAAACAGATGGATACTTGCCAACTGCTCATTTTGCTTTTTTAGATGAGATATGGAAGAGCTCACCAGCTATCTTAAATACACTACTTACTATAATAAATGAAAGAATTTATAGAGATGGTAATAAAGATATTAAAGTCCCATTAAAAGGCGTAGTCTGTGCTAGTAATGAGTTTCCACCAGATAATCAAGGTCTAGAAGCCCTATATGATAGGATGATTTTAAGGTATTTTGTAAAGCCATTAGAAGAGCGTGAGAATTTCAAAAAGCTTTTCAAAAGCAAAAAATCCAATGATATAAAGCCCTTAGAGCCTTTTAGCATTACTGAATTAGAGCAGATAGCCATCAAATCCCAAGATATAAAATTCGAGCAAAACACAATGGATCTAATCTGCGATCTAAAATCCCAAATCCAACTACTAAACCAAGATAAAGAGTATCGCAAGAAGCTTTTATCTAGTGATGAGTATAAACCTATCTATATATCAGACAGACGCTGGAAGCAGTGCGCTGAGCTACTCCAAACTGCTGCTTTACTAAGTGATAGAGATGCAGTGGAGAGATACGATCTAGCTCTTCTAGCTCACTTACTTTGGAGTAGTGAAGAAGATAAAGCAATAATAGAGAAAATTCTCTTTAATGTTTTAAATGAAAATTCAAATTTCGATAGTGAATTAAAGGCTTTAAAAGAAGATAATTTAAATCTTAAAAATCTAATAGAAAAAAACCTATACTCTCCAAACGGCAAACCAAAAAAAGTAGATAATAATGATAAAAACAAATATCTACAAATTTCCAAAGATCAAATCACAAAGGCTAATAATCTAAAAAACAATATAGAAGCCGAGTTTCAAAAAGCCAAAGCGAGTATCAAAAATCCATTTTTAAGCCAAAATGATATAGAGTTATCACTTAGTAGCTACACTCTACCACTCAAAGAGGTTAATAACGAAATCCTAAAAGCCAAAGAGTTAGAAAATATAATACAAAATCAACCAGTAAATGAAAAGCTTAAAAAAGCAAGTAGTGCTGAGTATAAATACCACCCAAAAACCAATGAAGAGCTTAGAGAGCTAGTCTCCCATGAGAGTGTAAAGCTAAGCGAGATAGATATAAGCGAAGTGAGTGATTTGTATGAGTTATTTAAAGATAGTCAAAGAAGCGATTTTAGCGGTATAGAGGAGTGGGATGTATCTCATGTAACAAATATGAGAAATATGTTCATAGGTATTGAAAATTTTAACTCAGATATATCTAACTGGGATGTATCTAATGTAACCAATATGAACTATATGTTCGCTGGTGCTGTAAATTTTAACTCAGATATATCTAGCTGGAATGTGTCTAAAGTAACTGATATGGGCTATATGTTCTACAATGCCACTAGCTTTAACCAACCGCTCGATAACTGGGATGTATCTAATGTAACTGATATGAGCTATATGTTCGCTGGTGCCACTAGCTTTAACCAACCGCTCGATAACTGGGATGTATCTAATGTAACTGATATGAGCTATATGTTCGCTGGTGCCACTAGCTTTAACCAACCGCTCGATAACTGGGATGTATCTAATGTAAAGAATATGGAAAATATGTTTTTTAGTGGAGCTGATGTTGTCGATACGTTTGCTGCTGGTCTTTTGAGTGCTGTTGGTGCTGCTAGGGGTGCTGTTGCTAAACAACAACTACCAAATAAAAAACGACTACCAAAATGGTATAAAGAATAATTAATAGGAGAGACAATGCAAGAACTACAAATAATAAACGAAATTTTATCAGCCAAGCCAAACAATCAAACTCTAAGCAGTTTCAATAAATATCTAAATAACTTTTATGATATTACCAAAAAAATAGCCGTAGAAAACGAAAGAGATTTGGTATTAAATTTAAAAGCTATTGAGAGTGAAATGGCTATTATCGCAGCTTATGCTGAGCTTTTTTCAAAGCATGTTATAGCAGTTGGCGGTGGATTTAGCGCAGGCAAATCAGCTTTTGTAAATAGCTTTTTAAAATCAAAAGATATCCAACTACCTATCTCTATAGACCCTACAACAGCAATTCCAAGCTATGTAATGTCAAGCGATAAAGACCAGATTATCGGAATTTCTAAAAACAATGGAGTGGCAAATCTAGGCAAAATTGCCCCTGATATTCTCTCTCGTCTTACACACAATGCAGATAATAGACTAAATTTTAGCTTTAATCTAAAAGATATTTTACCTTTTTTAGTAGTTAGCAGTGAGTTTAATGACCCTAAATACCAAAATATCTGCTTTATAGATACCCCAGGATACAATCCAAATAGCGATGGCAACAGAGCCCAAGATTTCAATACAGCTAAAGAATTTCTAGCTAACTCTTCAAGCTTGCTTTGGCTCATATCTTGTGATGCAAGTGGGGGCAATATCACTGAAAGCGATATAAAGTTTTTAAATTCAATAGGATTAGAGAACAAAAAGCTATATTTCATAATAACAAAAGCTGATAAAAGACCTAAAAGCGATTTAGATGAAGTGCTAGAAAATCTAAAAGATACCCTAGATATGGAGGGTATAGAGTATGAGGGAATTAGCCTATATAGCTCAACGGATATAGAAGAGTATGGATATCATAAGCTTTCTTTATTTGACTTTATCCTCTCTCAAATAAACAATAAGCACTCAAAAAGCCAAGAAAATGTAATGACAAATCTAATAAGAGTATATCAAAGCTACGAAAAAGCTTTGGTAAAAAAGCAAGATGATAATGACAGAATTTTCTCAGTTTTACACTCTATAACCATAGAGATGGCATATATCGATGATGAAGAAAACGAAGAACATACTTTTAAAGTAGATCAATACGCTAAAAATCTAAAAAGCATATTTAGTAGCACTTATAGCGATGAGTGTAAAAAACTTCTCAAAGAGCTAACAAAGGCTTTTAAAGAGCTTAAAAGTTCTATTGATGCTATTTTTGGTGCTGTGTATGATTGGGATGCTGATGCTAACAAAATCACCACAAAAGATATAGAGCAATTAAGTGACCTTAGAAAAACCATTGATTTAGATGGTGATGATGACTTGCCCAAAAAACCAAAAGGCAGTACAAAGGCCATCCAAGAGGCAAACTCTGCTGTCCAAAAAACTGGTTTTTTCAACTTTGAAGTAAAATAGCTTATGAAAGCAAAAGCTCAAGAGATAAAAGGATAAATTATGCATAACCTCCTAATCCTATACAACCCAAGATATAATAGCGATTTGATAAAGGAGCATTTAGAACTCCTAAAAGAGTGTGGCAAGGTGGCATTTGGCAAGGTGCGAGTCAAAAACAACAATATGCCACACCCCTTTAAGGGCGAATTAGAAAAGATATATAGTGATACAAATCCTGATAGCTTCACTCAGCTTTTTATCACGGATTATTCAAATTTATATGTCGCTAAGGTGGTAAAGATCAGTAGCGATGACCACACCCCCATAGCGCCTAAATATTATCAAGAGCAAAATTTGCTAGTAGAGAGCTGGTTTGTTATCACAGATATGCGTGAAATTTATAGAAATGAATTTGAGAGTGTGAGGGATTATTTTTTGTCCCGTATCACCTTGCCTTTGCGTGATAATCACACCTACGCCCTATATGGCAATAACTATGTATATCCGCTCATCATCGACCAAGACCAAAACTATTTCGAAGATGAAACCCTACACCACACAGATATCTATAAAACCAAAAAATATCTAAAAACCAAAAAAACCCTATCTAGATACTGCTTTGGCACAAATATCGATAAACTGATGAGCGATACCATAGATGCGGTAGTTTTGGCCGAGATCGAATACATACAAAACCAAAAAAATATGTCAAATGATTTTAGCTCTATTTTGGTGAAGTATTCTAAGAGCGTTGAGAGAGAATTTTACTCTCTTTTTAAAGCTCTTTTTGCCTATTTGTGTTATAATAATTCTGGACTTTTAACCATCAGATATGATGTCCAAGGGATCAAATATCAGCTAAAAGATATTTTCACACATAAACCAAATTTAGGCTCATATGGCTATTTGATGAAGCAAAGCGAGATATCTAGCACCTTTGAAAACCTAGTCCCAAATGACATAAAAAATGGCTTTTATTATAAAATACTTAATTTTATGCATATTTTAAAAGATATTAGAAACGAAAATATCCACGGCAAAAACGCCACCATAAAAGAGACCCAAAAGATCAGAAATGCGATTTTAGGCATAGGTCAAGAGAGTATTTTGATAACTTGTTTGGAGTTAAAATCCAAGCTAAACGCCCTATACAAAGAGTCCAAAATAGATCGCTCAAAACAAATTTAAAAAAGGAGAGAAAATGAACGGCTTTGTCCCACATATCCAAACCCTAAAATGCCCAAAATGTGGCAAGAAAAAGGTGATCACCGCTGGCTGTGTGATAAATTTTTATTCCTGCCCAAAATGCAATACAATAATGATCCCTTCTAGCGGAAATTTCATAGATAAACTCATAGGCAAACTCAAAGGCGGCCGATGAATTCCAATGGCTCAAATGGCGAAAATATGATCCGCAGACTCATGATAATGCTCAAAATGCTATATCTGGGTCAAGGGCTAAATCCTAGCGAGCTTTGCAGTGAGTTTAATCTTAGTTTGCGAACCTTACAAAGAGACATAGCACGCTTAAAAGAGTATTGCGCCGTAGATATACAAAAAGGCAAAGATGGAAAATACTATATCTCACGCACAGAATACGAAGATGGATTGCTAAGCTTTGGGGATATCAAAACCTTCGCTAAAAGAAGCGGTGTAGCCGATCTATACCCCAAGCTAGACACCCCAATGATAGCTGATATACTAAGCACCACAATCTCTAAAAGCCTTATCGTATCAAGCGAACCAAAGCAAGACTCCAAAGAGTTAAAAGATCTATTTGAACTCCTAAGCGATGCTATTTTAGAGCACTGCGTGATCAGCTTTTACTACAATGACTCACAGCGCACCATCAAGCCCTATAAGCTCATAAATACAGCTGGCGTCTGGTATCTCCTAGGTGATGAAAAGGCCAAATTAAAGCACTTTACCCTATCTAAAATCAAAAGCTACAAGCCACTAGACCAGCACTTTACCCCCTCAAATACATTTTTAAAGCGGATAGAATCTAATAATCTCAAATGGTTTAGCACTAGCCTAAAAAACGCTAAAATCCTAGTTTTGCCCAAGGCTAGGGAGTATTTTGAGCGTAAGCAAGTATTTAAAAGCTACAAATTAATCAAAGATGATGAAAACGGAATTTTGCTAGATGTAGAGTTTGCTTTTGATGATGAGCTATTAAACATTATAAAAGCTTGGATCCCATATATCAAAATCATAGAACCCCAAGAGCTAGATACAAAGCTAAAAGATATCTTAAAATCCTATATAAATGATGAACCAATAAGCAATCTAGCTTAATCCGCCGCCATTTTTTGCGGCGAATTTTAATCAACCTCGCCGCAAGAAAGCCAAATTTAACCAAATATTGTATTTAAAATTGTAAAATAATACCCAAAATTCACTTCTTAAGGATAAATATGTTAAATCTTCTTTTTAAGTCGCTTTTTGCTTTGGCTGTGCTTAACTCCACCAATTAAGCTTTTTTAAGTTTCAATCAATCTTTTATAATTCGTTTCAATTCCCTTTTTATCATACTTTATTAGTTTTTTGATTATTTTTGATTTCAATTGCGGTATAATGATTTCCAATGAATTAGGTTAATTTTAGCGTAGTAAGGGTTTAAACTCAAAATATTGCTAAATATTTAGCAAAAGCTCTATATCGATAAAAGCGGGGAAACCCCGCAATGTTATCAAGCCTACTGTTTGATTTGTAATAAGCTAGTAAGCATCTGGTCGCTTGTGGTTATTGTTTTAGAGTTGGCTTGGTAGCCTCTTTGGACTACGATTAGCTGAGTTAGCGCCCTACTTAAATCCACGTTACTCATCTCTAAAGCACTTGCTGTAATAGTCCCACGCCTGCTAGTTCCAGCTGCGCCAAAGATAGGATCGCCACTATTGGCAGTCTGACTAAAGATATTTCCAGATCTACTCTCTAAGCCTTCGTTATTACTAAAGACTGCTAGGCTTACTTGTGCTAGTCCAAAGCTTCTACCATTGCTAAAGCTACCTATGATAGTACCAGCCTCATCAATTCTAGTACCTACTAGGTTACCAGCAGTATAGCCATCTTGGATTATATTATCAGTAGCGCTTGGGTTGTCGTTACTTCTTAGGCCATTAGAGTCACCGATTTTACCAAAGTTTAGCTCTATACCTTGTCCTGGTGCTGAGCCGTTATTTGCCGTAAATGATAAAGTAGTAGGTGTAAATCCTAGCAAGGTTCCATCATTATTAAATCTAGCTGAACCAGATACTACATTAGAAAATCCGCTACCATCAGTATTTAGTACACCTGGTTCTGGGACTTGGATTAGGACTGACCACTCGGTTCCATTTTCTGGACTGTAGCTTACCTTTCTCCACTCAAATTTAATCTCATGCTTAGACCCTAGGCTATCATATATCTCAGTGGTAGCTGCATGGCTAGACATTGTTAGGTTGCTCGATACCTTTTCACCTGTACCTGTGGCCAGACTCCCGCCAAGAGCCTTAAATACATCAGCTAGAGCTGAGTTTTCATTTACATTTTGAGCTGCATTACTATAGCCGCTTACTGCTATTTGCATAGCGTAGTCGTTGGTGTATGTGTCTGCATTTGCTGGGGTTTTCTTTTGACCATTGGTATCAGTGTAGGCATCTGCGCTATCTTCTACCTTTGTGCCACCTTGTTGATTTTGATTGACTATAGTGTGTCCATCATTTTGGCCGTAGCTTGCATCACCAGCTGGATTTCTAAAGACAAATTGTCCTTTTTCATTTACAGTTACTTGCACACCATCATTTAGGTTTATATCTCTATATGTGCCATTAGCATGAGAACCATCTGCTTCTGGGGCAGGCAAATCATTTGCAGTATTGTTATTAAAGTTACCATCACCATCAGCATCTAGTGGAGAATCCCACTCTCTTGAGGCGAATTCAGCCAATTTGTCATTAGTTACTAACTCTCTTATAGCTTCTTTTAGATCATTTATAGTGGTGATTTGCTGATTTTGCATTATTTGATCTGATGAATTTAATATACTTACCATTACGCCTACTGCAGCTTCAGAAATCGGTTCTGTTATGGCACCATTATTTTTAAAACCATTAAATGTAGCTTGTCCGTCTTGTAATGCTCTTTGTATTTGATTTCGTACATTTTGTTTAGCTGTTTGTACATTTCCGGCTGCGTCAATAATGCCTAATATTTTATTTGTGATATATGTTGCACCATTTACGGCATTTGAGACATTAGAGCCACTATAATTGACATACTCTCTAGCATCTGTTTGCATAGCACGCCTTAGATCCTCTGTAGTCTTTACCACTCTAGCAGCTCCGTCATTGTAATTATGATCAGCAGTCTTTCCAGCGCCTGAAGAGTAGGTATACTTATAGGCTGTGATTACGCTAGTTGTCCGGATAGATGTGGTATCGTCTTCTAGCTTTTTAATCTTGATATTTTTAGTAGCATCGGTAGTGCCTTGGTTATTTGTATTTGTTAGCTGAATTCCTTTATCACCATTTAAAGTAGCTATAACTCCAGTTTGAGGCGTATAGTCATTTATCTTTTTAACTACTTCATCCATCTTAGTTAACTCAGTAGCTGGTATCTCTATACCGTTGATTGAGATATGTAGCTTATATTTGTTAGTGCCTTGCCCAGCATTATTTGGAAGTTCGCCAAATGTAGCCTTTGCATCAGCGTAGCTAACCCATATACCTTGGCCCTCTCTTAGGTTTAGCCCTTCACCTGAGCCGTTAAATACTACACCTAGGTCTACGCCGGCTTCTTTTACTGCTACTTCTTTATTTGAGTTTATGTAGTAGGTGTTGTTGCTTAGGTCATTTGGATTCTTAGTTTCGCCATCTTCCCATAGACCATTACCATTAGCATCTAAAAAATCATTATAATGGTCTAGAGTATAGATAGGTGAGTTTTTAGCTCCGATGTTTGAGCCTGAGTTTAGATTGGCTATTATAGCTAGCTCACTAGTAGGATTAGCCTCCATAGCCATACCAGGTTCTATTATGATATTGCTTAATGGGCTAGTAGGATCGATGGTGCCGGTATCTTCGTTTCTCATCCAGCCTTGGACTACATAGCCGTTACGATCTACGAAATTACCTTTAGAGTCTAGGCTGAAGTCGCCATTTCTAGTATACATATAGGTCTTGCCACCATCAGCTGATACGACAAAAAACCCATCGCCTTGGATAGCCATATCGCTTTGTTTATCAGTAGTTTGGATTGTACCTTGTTTAAAGATTTTAGTAACTGTATTAACCGTGGAGCCTAGGCCAATTTGCATAGAGTTTTTACCACCTAGGTCGCCTTGTGGGGCGGTGGCTACCTTTTGAGTTTGGCTAAATAGATCAGCAAAACTCGCACGAGAGTATTTAAAGCCTACGGTATTTACATTGGCGATGTTGTTACCTTCGACATCCATCGCTACTTGGTGTGCCTGAAGACCAGTAACTCCAGACCATAATGCTCCCATCATAATTTATCCTTTGTGTTAGAATTTATTTTAATTTTGGCTTATTAAGCAAATAGCATTCCAAATTTTAATTTTTGAGGCATTTTGTGTAATGGCGTAAGATTGTTACACCTATTTAATGATATGCCAAATTTAAATCATAAAAAAGATCTTAAAAAAAATAGGATATAATGGGTTTGCCTTGTGGAATTACTAAATATAATAAAAAAGCAAATTTAAAACAAATTCCACAAAGCAAGGCTTTAGCCGTGGCTAGTTGCACCATAAAAATATAAAATCACCACAGCTTACTAGTATAATGCTTTTAATGGTGTTAGATTACTTCCAACCTAGTTCTTTATAGATTTTTTGTGCGTTTTCTAGCTCATTAGCAACTTTATTAAGCGATATGCTATCTTCTTTGAATTTGCCTAATGCTGCAATCTCTTTACTTGGTTTGGCATCTTTATTTACTGGGTATTCGTGGCTTGTAGATACTAAAATCTCTTGAGCCTCTTTGCTTAGCATAAATTCGATAAATTTAATTGCTGCGTCTTTGTTTTGGCTAGATTTTAAAAGAGCGATTCCAGTGATATTAATATGCGTTCCACGGCCATCTTGATTAGGGAATATTACGCCTAGACTCTTGGCCGTTTCTTGATCGCTTTGCTTTTTAGAATTTAGTAGCGTGATAATATAGTAGCTATTCATCACGCCTACTGCTCCAATTCCTTCATATACGCCACGAGCCTGTTCTCTATCGCCGCCTTTTGGATCTCTAGCTAGGTTATTTAGAGTGCCTTTGGCCCACTCTTTGGCTTTATCTTCGCCATCATTTGCAATGATAAAAGCTAGTAAGGATCTATTAAATGAGACATTTGATGTTCGCATTAATAGCTTGCCTTTTAGCTCTGGTTTTGCTAAATCTTCGTAATTTTGGATTAGTTTTGGATCAATTGCCTTTTTGTTATAGACAATTACTCTAGCTCTTTTAGATAACCCTATCCATTCATTATTTTCATCTTTTAAATTTGCTGGAACGATACTATCTATAATTTTAGATTTAGCTGGAGCAAGCTTGCTATCATTTTGTAATTTGGCAAATGTACTTACATCCATACCCATAAATAGATCAGCCTTAGAGTCTGGTGCGTTCATTTTAGCCATTTGTTCTTTATCTTTTATGATATTTATTTTAATTCCCGTTTGGGATTCAAACATATTAGCAAGTTTTGGATCTAGACCTTTGCCACTATATAAATTTATCTCATTAGCTAAAGCCATACAAGCAAAAGCCGCAGTTAAAAGTAATTTTTTCATCTATTTTTCCTTTTGTTGATTTAATTGCAAAATAGTAGCTAAAGAAGACTTATAATAATATTAATTATCAAAATTATGAACATATAAATTCTTTTTTATTAATATAAAAAGTGATAATAGTTGTATTATGATTATTAGATTTAATAGAATGAAATTTGATTTATAAATATAAGAGGCGGAGCCTAAGCCCCGCCCTATCTAGCTTATAGATTAGTCAAGTACCTTATGATTATAAGGTTTGTTGTTTTTGTCTAGCTCTAAAAGTTTCGCATTTGGGCCATCATTGATATTATCATGTTCATAATATCTATCACCAGCTTTATGACCTTTAGCTGTGCTTTGGCGAGCGTCGTTTAGATCTACTTTGTAGCGAATTTCACCTGGATTTAACTTTTGGATATCTTCAAAACCTAAATTGCTAGTTTTAAAATCGCTAAATCCGTATTGTAGCGCTATTTCAGCTAGTTTAGTTTGACCCATTCTAGCCATTTCTAGCGCTTGAAGTAGCATTCTACTAGCTTCTCTTGGACTGTGGAAACCAGTTGAGTTTTCAGCACCTACGAAGTCGCCTCTCATTTGGCCTTTTCTGTGTAGTTCTAAAACCTCTTTTAATACTGCAGAGATTTTTTTGTCATCTGCTTTTCCATCTGTTTGGAACTCAGGAAGTGCAGCTAGTCTATCACGCATATTTTTGATATCGTTGATTAGGCTTACTGTAGCGTATTCTACTGATCTTAGGTCAAATGCGATTGATCTTTGGATATCTTGAATTTGCGCTTTTAAATACTCTTCGCTTTGAGTGTGGCAGCTTTTACAAGCAGCGTTAATATCTTTAAGCGGAGAAGTAACATTGTGATTTGTCACTTTGCTTGAGCCTTTTCTTACATATGGCATGTGGCAATCAGCACAACTTACACCATTTGCTGCGTGAACTGAGCTTGAGTATAGCTCTGTTTCTGGGTGTTGGATTTTTAGCATTGGTGCTTTTGTAATTTTGTGAGCCCAATCTTGTGGGAATATAGAGCGAGTTACATTCTCGTCATAATACTCATCAAACATCTCAATTCTAAATGGTTTATTTTTGCCCCATTGTTTCCATGGGAATACTAGCTCAATACCTGCAACTTCAATTTCAGTAGCTTTGTTGCCATCTCTCCAGCTATCGAATTCATCATAAGTTTTTTGAGTGCCGTTCCACCATTTTTTATCTGTATCACTAGCGATTGATTCACCGATAGTTTTGACTTTTTCACCTGTTGGGCGGAAATAGTACTCAACATGGCATTGCGCACAAACTAAGCTTCTCATCTCACTTCTAGTAGCTTTCACACCTGTTACAGGATCTGGCTCATAGCCTCTCCATTTTGTCAAAGCGTTAATTAGAGCTGTACGAGTTACACGAAGTTCCATTGTATTTGGTACATGGCAATCAGCACAGGCAACACCCATTCTTTTACCGCCGTGAGGGCCGCTGTGTTCTGGGCTATTTTCTGTGATGCCTTCTAATGCTGGTATATTTTTGACCATTGTCCAGTATTTAGCACTATTAAATGAAACCCATTTTTCACGAGGAGTATCACCCAAAGCAGCGTTATTTTCTAGCCATTTTGTCCAACCACTATGACAATTCATACAAGCAGCTGGCTGACCATTAAAAGCAGCAAAACCATGTGAATTTAAGAAATCTTTATTGTTTCTTGCTGTATCCATTTGATCTACTTGAATCCAGAAGTGGCCACGCTCTTCATTTGCATCTATTGAAAATGGATATCCCGCCCATAAAATTGTAAGTTGCGGATATCTAATCAATTTAGAATAAGAGTGATTACCGCCAAATTCAGTCTCAAACGGTGCTTCGGTTTCGACTGTTTGATACATATCCATATGTTCAGGGAAATTTTTACCCCAGACATTAAAGCGTGGATCATCATCACTCATAGTCACCACATCTTTAGAGACTGCACCAGCCATATCAGGCTGAGCTTTTTTGCTTGAGATGTCTTTGTTAAATAAAACAAAGCCGATCAAAACAATAATGGCTAATATCGCCAAAAGAGCCTTTTTCATACTCTATATCCTTTCTGTGAAATTAAATTTACTTTGTTGCCAAAGTTCATAAATCAGCCTAAAATCCACGAGTGTGGCCTACACTAGCGTGACATTTAACACAGCTTAGCTGTTCATTAGCATGATTTATCTTTGTTGTTGGATTTACCACTACTGATACCATTTGAGAGTGGCAGCGAACGCAGTTTGCTTGAACCATATTTTTACTCATTTTAGTTGCAGTGAAATTTTGCGGTAAATCATCTAGCTTAAAGGTAAATGCATAAGCGTGAGATACGCCACTTTGGGCTTTGGCTATCCATTTATCTACAAATTCATTAGGCAAATGGCAGTCATTACAGCTTGCTATTGGCTTGCCGTTTATCTCTCTTGAGTGGGCGCTTTTACGCCAACTAGCATATACATCATTCATGACATGGCAGTTATTACAGGCGGCACTATCATCGCTAAAATACGACATACCTTTAGCATTGTAAAAAGTATATCCAGCAGCTACGATAATGATAACTACAACAACTAAAAACCACATAAATGTAGAGTTTTTACTACTACTTTGCACTTTATCCTCCTTCCCCAAAAAGATAAAAATGTAAATGAAATTGTAATGAAATTTAATTTGTTTGTCAATAAAAATAAACTTAAATTCCGATTTTACGATGGTTTAAAGGCTCAATATTCGCATTTTTTTCGTCTAAATTTAGTTTAATTTTAATTAATATATTTTTTATCTTATTTTATACAACGGCTTTGGTTTGCCACTTTTTGCTCTTCCAACGCCAAGAATTTACAAATCCACGAAGCGCCTCATCAGCACAAAATCCAATCCAAACTCCCAAAATGCCAAGCCCAAAATTAAAACATAAAATATATCCCACAGGCAACGAAACCCCAAACATAAACACCACTCCACTAAAAAAGCAAAATTTCGCATCGCCACTAGCACGAAGTGAATTTACCATTATGATATTAAATGTCCTTACTACTTCAAGGAAGATTGATAGCGTAAATAGCGGTATCATCAGCTCTTTTAAGCTTGGATTTAAATTTAGTGCGTTCATTGTCTCATCTTGGGCTAAAAAGCTAGCAAATGCTACCAAAAATGACGCCAAAACGCTAACATACAAGGCTCGCCAAGTGTGTTTATATGCTATTTGTAGCTTTTTGGCGCCGACTAATTTGCCAATTATAATCTCATTTGCCACGCTGATTGCTTGACCTATCAACATTATAAATAGCGAAATTTGAAAATAAATAGTTTGGACGCTTAAATTCTCTTTGCCCAAACTAGCGACAAAACCAAATGCGATTGTGTATTGGACTATCCAAAGTAGATTCTCCCCAGCTGCCCAGCCGCCAATTTTGATAATTTTGCTTATAACGGCTCTTTCAAGCTTGATAAATTCGCTAAATTTAGGTATAAATTTCAGTATATAAATGAGTATAAATATCAAAATAATTATAGCCACCACACGGCCAATTATAGTGGATAATCCAACACCAAAAAGCTCACTTTGGGTGAAATTTAATACATAATAATTGCCAATAAGCGTAACTCCATCCATCAAAATAGTAACAAACATAACGCTATAAGCTCTATTATAAACCCTAATTATCGACGCTAAAACTATCCCAACCGCATCAAAAAATAGGCAAATTCCAAGCATATATAGATAGATTGAGCTTTGAGCCATTAGCTCTTTTGGGACATTCATTAGCTCCAAAATCAACTCACCATGCCACACTATCCCAGCAGCACAAATTAAGCCTAAAATAGAGTTTAAAAATAGGCTTTGATGGATGGCTTTGCGGGCTAAAATTTTATCTCTAGCGCCGATAGCTTGAGTTATAACTACAGAACAACCAATACTTAAAAAGGTAAAAATCGTGATAAAAATATCTAAAATTTGATTACCCGCACCCATAGCACCAACTAAGAAATTTGAGTGCGCTGCGACCATTAAGGTGTTGATAATAAGCGATAAATACCGCAAAAATAATTCAAAAAATATAGGCACGCTAAGGGCTTTTAAAGATAGTTGCTTAGAGGACATTTGACCGCCTAATTATGGGATTTTAGACCCATTATTTTATCAAATTTAATATAAAATATATTTTATTTATAACTTAAATTTATGATTATTTAGTTGTAATATTAAATTTATTTTAGATATAATTCTGGCTCAAAATTTCACACATTAAGGAGGTTTAATGTGATATTAAATCGTAGAATTTGGTATATTGCTATTATCAATGCTATGCTTTTGTCTCTGCTAGAGTTAAGTATAGGGGGGGAGTATAAAGCACTTTATTAAGATATTTTATCAAACTTTTGGATTAGTTTTTTGCTTATTTTATCTTTTTAGCTTCTTGCCTGTTAAACTCAAAAATATTTTAGAACTTAGCTTTGTCTTTATCTACGCTATTATCGGTGTTGTTGAGATATTTTTGGTTATGAATTTTTCAAACATTTTAAATCCTATATTCTTTGATACTTTTCTCTCTACTGAGCCTAATGAGGCGATTGAGTTTATGCAAAGCTATTTTAGTTTTAATGTAGCTTTGGCGGTGTTTGGGTTTATTGGGGTTTCTATTTTGTTTTTCTATTTTCCTATAAAATTTAGCCCAAAACCATTAAATCCTAAAATATATTTCGCTCTTTTTCTCATCATATCAATTGTCATTTTCTCCAAAGGGACAAGATACCTAGAGCCTAATAAATTTATCCTTGGTGGATGGTTTGTAACTATCAAAGATACAATCACAGAGCAAAATAGCTATCTAAATGAATTTAAAAAGTTAGCCAAAATCCTAGATACACAAATGAAACAAGATTATAACCTAACTATAAAAAGCCAAATTCCAAAAGTGGTATTAATCATTAGTGAATCAACTCAAAGAAACTACCAAAGCTTATATGGATTTAAACTTGATACCACGCCAAATTTAAACGCTTTAAAAGCTAGTGGCAATCTCTTTGAGTTTAGTGATACCATTGCGCCTGAGTCGCATACTAATCCGGCCTTGGCTAAGCTTTTAACATTTAGTAACTATGAAAATAGCCAAAGCTCCAAATGGTATGAGCATATGAATATCATAGATTTAATGAAAATCGCCGGATATAAAACACAATGGTTTAGCAATCAAGAAGCCGTATCTGTATTTGGTAATATACCTGAGGTTATATCTAGTAGGGCTGATATTAGAGAATTTACTAGGGTTGGCACTAGTCTTGAGTTAAAAAATGATTTTGATGAAAAGTTATTAGAAGTGTATAGCAAATACAGAGTCAAAGCTGATAGGGAATTTCATATATTTCACCTTATGGGGACACATATGGCTTACGCTAATAGATTTGATAAAAATAACAAAAATGTAAGATATTTTGATATGGATGAGCTTAAAAATGCCAATTTAGATATCTATCCAAATGGTGATAAAATCAGCAATAAAGGGCTAAAAGAGAAGCTAAACTATATCAATGCTATAGCCTATAATGACTATGTAGTAAGTGAAATTTTTAAACTCTATAAAGATGAAAATGCGATTATCTTTTATATTAGCGATCATGCTGATGAAGTATATGATTTTAGAGAGTTTAAAGGGCATACCTCCACTATGGCATCTAGATATATGATTGAAATTCCATTTATGATATATCTAAGCGATAAATTTAAATCTAGCAATCCACAACTAATACAAAAGATCCAAAAAGCCCAAAATAAGCCATTTATGAGTGATGATTTTATACATGGATTTATGGATATTTTGGGTATTTTTAGCAATGACTTGGATCTTAGTAGGAGTCTGTTTAGCGATGAATTTGATGCTAATAGGATTAGAATTTTTTCTGGAAAAGATTATGATAAAGAGTTAAAAATTGATTATCCATTTGCTTCACCAAGTAAAATTTGGCTACATAGAACAAATGAGCCAAAAAAATTGGCAGATTTTAAAAATATTTATCAAAATTTTGAGATTGATGTGCATTTTATAGATGGTTATTTTGATGTTGGGCATGATGGCAAGAAATATAGCATTGGTTTAAATTTAAAAGATATGCTTCAAATCACTAACAATCAAAATGGGGGGGGGCATAGCCCACATATTTGGCTAGATTTTAAAAATCTAACCAAAGAAAATGAAAAATAAGCCCTAAAAGAGCTAGATAAAATCTGCGATGAGATTAAATTTGATAAATCAAATTTGATTATAGAAAGCTCAAATTACCAATCCTTAAAGCCGTTTAAACAAAGTGGATATTATACTAGCTATTATGTTCCATACTACTCTAAAGAAGATTTAAACGATAAAAAAGATATAATTATAGCTCAGATTAATCAAATCATTCAAAGCGGAAATATATCGGCCTTGAGTTTTGCTTATTATCTTTATGATTTTGTAAAAGAAGCTAAATTCAAAATAGATAAAAATGGCAAAAAAGTAGATATAGATCTGCTAACTTGGAATGAAGGCGATGATTATAATACAAATAGCAGCACCAAAGCCTTTTATGATCCGCAAGTTAAGGTGATTTTAGCCGGGGCTAAAAAGAAAGGGTATCGCTAAAAGGAGTTAAATGAAACCTAAATATCACTTTTATAGTAATACTATTTACGCACTTAGCGGATTAGCCGCAATGTGGAAAAATGAGCGCTCATTTAAAATTGAGTTATTTATTATTACTCCTTTATTTATAGCTATTTGGTTTTTGCCACTTAGTAGCATAGAGCAGATTATACTTGGAATGAGCTTGCTTTTTATCCTTGCAATGGAGTGCGTAAATAGCGCTATTGAGGCTTGTATAGATCTTGTTAGTCCTGATTTTCATCCACTAGCTAAGGTAGCTAAGGATTGTGGGAGTGCGGCTGTATTTATATCTATTTGCACGGCGGTGCTAGCTTGGGGCGTGATACTTTTGGGGCGGTGAGTAATGCTTAGAGATAGTGCATATTGGGATGAGTTTTATAGCTTAGAACACGATGAGATTAAAGAGCCTAGCAAATTTGCTAAATTTATATTTGATAATTTTTTGCGCAATAAAAACAAAGCAAGCTTGATCGAATTTGGCTGTGGTAATGGTAGGGATTCTTTATACTTTAACGCTAAAGGTATTGATGTTGTAGCTATCGATGGTTCGCATATTGCTATTGAGAGTTTGCAAAAACAAAACCAAAAAGCTAGCTGGATTTGTGCTGATTTTACTGCGCCACTTAACCTAAAAGATAAATTTGATATATGCTATAGCCGTTTTACGCTACATGCTATTGATGATATCGCTGAGCAAGGGCTGATAAAAAATGTCAAAAATTTACTTAAGTCTAGCGGTCTTTTTGTTGTAGAGGCTAGAAGTATAAATGATAGTAAATTTGGTATTGGCAAAGCCATTAGCAAGCGTGAGTTCATCAGCGATGGTCACTACCGACGATTTATAGACCAAGATATATTTAAAGCAAATTTAATCCAAAATGGCTTTAAAATTGTTGATATTGATGAAAGTAGCGAGTTTGCTCCGACACCAGGGCAAAACTGTGTTTGTATTAGAGTCATTGCCTCGCTATAAGTGCTTCTAATTCGTCCTTGGTTTTTAAATTTAAATAGTCATTTGAGCTGAATCTTTTTGGCTCAAATGAAGTACTTTTTGATAGTATTGGTTTGATTGAATTTTTAGTAGAACCTGAGTATGCGCTTTATGATGAGTTAAGTCAAAATGAGTTGGCAAATACAAATTCTGGTTTTACTTCGCACGGAATTTTCTATCTTTATCCTATGATTGATATTTCTACTAGCACAGAGAGCTATCTAACTAAGGCTTTACAAAAAACTAGATAAATTCTCTATGGTTAAATTTAGTTTTGGCTAAATTTAACCAAAATTATATAAATAGTAAATTTTTAAGTTAAAATTATTTTATTATATAGATGAAAATCAGCAAAAATAGATTGTAGCTTAATATAGCACTCTTTAAGTGTATTAAAGATGACTTATAAAACCAATGTTTGATATAAAAATTACACTAATTTTATCACAGAAGCCAAAAGCTATTTTAAACTCAAATTATTATTATTTTTAAGATTTTATCGCTGTGATGCTTTGCTAAAATATCATATAATCTCTAAGAGCTTTTGCGTATTTATGACCACTAGCTTAAGCCAACACTTTAGCAAAATTAATCATATTTTTACAACATTTTTCTAAATTTTCTTGACTTACACTTGGTGTAATGTTTTATAATTTTTGCTAAACTTTTAAAAAAGGAAGCAAAATGAAAAAAACTATTTTAACTCTTAGCGCAGCTGCTGCGGCTTTTTCGCAGGATTTGCCATTTGAGCGTGGTGAGATAAATCCGTATAGCAAATACTTCACCGGCACTACCTATCTAAATACCTTTGATGATGCACAGGGTGGCAGAAGTGCTAATGCTAGTTTAGTAACTTTCGAGCCTTGTTCTCGCACGCATTGGCACACACACGAAAAGGGTCAGCTGCTAATCATCCTAAGTGGCGAGGGCGTAGTAAAAATAGAGGGGCAAAAAGCCATAAAAGCACAGCCCGGCTCAATTATCAAAATAGATAGCGACGCTAAACATTTTCACGCAGGTGGCAAAACCACGCAAATGGCACACATTTCAGTCATGGGAATGCCAAATAAAACCACTTGGCTAGAAAAAGTAAGCGACGAAGAGTTTGAAAGTGCTTTAAGAGAACTTCAATGAAAAAGATTTTAGCTGTTTTTGCGGTGTTTGGGGGTGTTTTGATGAGTGCAGATATAGAAGATACAACGCTTAAAGCGATATTTGAAAACTTTGAGAAAAGTAGTAAAAATGACAGTATAAAAGCTGGGCTTAGCCCTAGGCAAATTGAGCTTAGTAATCTAGCTGCGATAATAGCATCTGGTTCAGTTAGACTATGGCAAGAAAGAGTAGAAAAAAGTGAGTTAAAAGCTGATGAGATAATGGAGCTTTTACGCCAAAGCACGGCTTATCTTGGTATGGCTAGGATTAGGGAATTTATCTTTGTTACAAGTGAAATTTATAAGCGTAAAGGGGTTAAAATCACAGATTTTGCCCTAGAAAGTGATGAAAATAGACTTAAAAATGGGCAAAATTTACAAATAGAGCTTTTTGGCAGTGCTACTACGCAGAGTATGAGTGGCGACTACGCACAAATCGGCAGGTATTTAAGCCAAAATTGCTTTGGGGATTATTACACTAGAACTGAGATTTTAAGCCTAGACGAGCGTGAGATTATCACATTTTTTCTTTTAGCTGCTCAAGGAGATACATCAGCACAGATGAAAGCTCACGCAAAAGCTATTTTTCTTCAAGGTTTAAATAAAGAAAAATTAATCGCCCTAATCAACGCAAATATCGCTCTTATAGGCTATCCACGCTCACTAAATGCCACCGCCGCTGTAATAGAGGCTAGCAAATAATGGCATACACAATCATAGAAGTCTCACAAAAAACAGGCGTAAGCCCACGCACTTTGCGTTATTGGTGTGATAATGGGCTTTTTCCTTTGGTTGAGCATAGCCCTAGCGGTATTAGGTATTTTAGCAAGAGCGATATAGAGTGGGTAGAATGGGTTGTGCGTTTTCGTAAAATGGGTATGAGCGTTAAACGGCTTAGAGAGTATATAAATTTAGCTATCAAAGGCGATAGCACGCTAGAAATTCGCCTAGCGATGATAAAAGAAGAAAAAAGCAGAATTTTAAATGAGCTTGATGAGATAAAATCAGCGCTTGATTGCGTGGATAAAAAAATTGAATTCTACGAAACTGCCATAAAAGCCAAAAGCGACCCACACGCCAAAGGTGGCAAAAAATGCGAGTGATTTTATCGCTTTTTTGTCTTTTTAGCTTTGTTTTAGGAGAGAAAATGGAGATTTTTGTTACCATAAAAGAGCAAAAGTTAAAGGCTGTTTTGGCTGAAAATAGCTCGGCTAAGGCTCTATATAAAGAGCTAGAAAAAGGCGATATCATTATAAATGCTAGTGATTATGGTGGCTTTGAAAAAAGCGGCAAACTTCCATCACCACTACCACGAAATGATGAGCAAATCACAATGCAGCCTTGCGATATAATTCTTTATAGCGGTCAAACTTTTGTGCTAGCCTACGATACAAACTCATGGCTCTTAACTCGCCTTGGCAAATTAGATGGCATAAGCAAAGATGAACTAAAAAAGCTACTAGGCACAGGTGATGCAAAAATAAGGCTATCTGTAAGATAGAAAAATAGCTTAGGGAATTCTAGAATTCCTTAGCATTCCTCAGCTTGATTCTAAAAAAAAGAGTTAATGAGCAAAAAAATATTATTACCTATAACTTTACAATACTATCATAGCTTTTAGTGTCACAATAATTCATCTTTTGTAAACATAGTCAATATTTTTTTGCCTGGTACGCTAGATAATGATACGAGTTTATTTAGAATTGCAATAGGAATAAATGATTTATCATACATATTGCACTTCAATTTAAATAATAATTGTAAAATATTTTGAATGTTTAAACAATCATTTATATTTGGATTTTCTATATATTTTCCATATTGAGCATTTGTGCCAAAAGGTATAGAGATGTCAAGCACAAATGCTAAATCTTTATTCTTTTTAACAAAAGACTTTATGCCAAAATATGTTCTTTCTCCAAAATTTGTTTTGTTATCTCCTGTGATAAACTTTTTTATATAATCAATACTGGGAGTAAGTATAGTATTTTCATTAATCGTTGCTTCTGTATTTCTTAAATGTTCCATAAACATTCCGCTTTTTTCGAGACCTATTAAGTTAATATAGCTTGTTTTTTCATTTTTAGATTTTTCATACATAAATTGCAAAAAAGGTCTAATTACCTTGTATGAAAAATCATCCAATTTGCTAAATAAAGCCAAAGATCCATCTTTTATAAAAAGAGTTTCGCTGAGCCATTTTGAATTATTTTCTAAAGCATATCTGATTAAAGTAAAAATTAACACCACTTCAAAAGCACTCATTACATATGAAATAATAGGTCCAGATCCGTTTATCTCATCTATCAAATCATACATTTGAAAACAATCGGTTATATAAATTCTTTCTCCGCAATCGCAATCTGTAAAATCATTTTTACTATCAGCATAAAAATTGGTTTTATTTTTAAATTGAGATGAGTGTCCGCAAGATGGGCAACGAATTTCTATACTTCCATCTCCATTTGCATAAGATTTAAATATTAGCCATTTTATCGTATTTAAAAGCGAATTACTAGAATCTTCTGTTTCACCACCTAATTTATTGTCTTTAAAAGATTGATAAATGGTTTCTCTTATAGTGGTTATAAAATCTTTTTGTTTTAATTTAATATTTTGCACAGGCAATACGAAATGAAAGCGATCTATATTTTTTAACCTGCCTACATCATTTGGGTTAATTGTGTGCTGTTCTTCTAAATTATCAAGATCTTTTACTGAAAAGCAAAGAATTCCAATGCTATAATAACATAATCTATTCGTTGGATAACTATCATCTAAAATAATTTCTTGATACCCAGCATCTACTGTAACAACTCTATTTAACTCATTTGATATCTCAGATTTTATAGAGTCTATATCTACTACAAAATTCTTTTGATCAATTTTTTCTGGCGTTTTTTCACTTGTTCTATCACAACGAGATAAAAAATTCTTTACCAAAGGACTTTCTATTACATACTGATGCGCGAATTTTGATGCTTTTTCTCCCAGATATCCCATAAAATTTCCTATTTTTCAAATTTATTTATTTGTACAGGTATAATAAAATTATTAGAATAAGTTTTTACTCTAGCAAAACCTACATCGCTATTTCTCAAAATGTTATTTGAAAAATCTTCAAAATCGTAATAACTATTAAGTTTTTTAATTTCTTCTTTATTATTTAAATGTGATATAAACCAATTTTGTGTATTTTTTAAAATGCTAGGAGAAATTGAACTTACTTCTTGTGTAGAATAGCTTATGCCGATTTGTAATTTTGCTCCTTCTTTTGCTAAACGATTATATATATTTTTCAAATCTTTATCATCTTTTGGAAAAATATTATGAGCTTCCTCAAAATACATTTGTATATATTCTGGCTTTTCCCCATTTGTAAATTTATCCATAGAATGACTAAATATATAAGTACATAACTTATCTATATATTTTTGTTGTGTTTCTGTAGAAGCATTAGATAAATCTACCAAAACTATTTTACCTACTCTTAATAAAGCATCTATCTTTTGCTTGTAGTCTTCTCTACCAAATTGTGAATGTAAATATTTATGTCTCATTAATGCTTTAAAACCGGAAGCATTTGTGCCTTTAAATACTTTAAACATAATATTCCAATCTTCATCTTTTTTGTATTTTTCGTCTATAGAATTTAAATCTACTTTATCAAAATATTTAATTGCTTCATCTATTGTTAAGCCACCACTATTTACAGGCTGACCACCGGTAAATCCTGAAAAATATATTTTGTAATTACTAGGAACATCAAAATTTGCTTTTTTTAGTATACATTTATACAAAGCTCTTTTTCTTTGCTGATTCCTATATTCTGTTGAATTTCTATCTTCTATATCTTCAAATAATTTTACGTTAAAAAATGCTGAAAAATAATCTGCATTTTTAACACCCATAACCTCATCTGACAATAAGTTAAATGATTCTTCTAAGGTATCATCATTATAAAAATTGTATTGTATAATATTAACATCTTCATAATCATTTGCTTTTTTTAGCGAAGTAGTAAATCTTACAGCATTATTTGAAAATTTATCATATATACAACAATCATCTTGCTCATTTTTAAATGTATATTCACCATTTATATCAAAAATTATTTGCCCAATTTTTTCATTTCTTTGTTTATTTAATTTTTGTATTGCACTTATTATAATCTTTATAGTATTAGATTTTCCAGTTCTCGTCATACCAAAAAATGCTGTTCTTCTAGCTACTATATCATTAGTACGTAACAATACTTCTGGAGCATATAGACCATCTAAATCATAGGACTTACTAGATGAATATCTAAGTTCTCCAATAATTTCTGTTGCCTCATCATTATTTAATTTAGCATTTTCATTCACTATAATTTTTAATTGCTCTTTTTCTGGTTTATATACTTGATAATTATGCGGACTTAAGAAATTCTCAACATCAGTTCCAAAGACTAGTTTCTTATCTTTATCATAAGAAAAAGTTCCTAGTGTCCTACAACGCAATCCGCTAAACTGATAAAAGTTTTTAGTATATGGGTCAGGGTTAGCATTTTCCTCAATATTTTTTTGGGCTATAAATCCATCTGTCATGCTAGCAACTATTTCTTTTTTCTGTGGAATATCCGCTACATCTATTACTCTTAATAAAATTCCTTCTATATTTTTAGTATTTTCATTATCATAAATAGCCATTAGTAAAGATCCATGTGGAATTCCATGAACATTATTTTTTTGGTAATCATTTACCAAAACATTTGCTATTTCATAGTTTAAATCATATAGCTTACCTACAAAATTTTTATCCTGTTTAATGCTTTCAAAAAAACCTATTTTTACATTTTTATTGATTGAATCTACAATCGACATTATATCTCCTTTTTCAAAATTAATATTCTATCTATTTTAGTGGCTTTACCACTTTTCTTACCCCAAATTCTTGTAACTTTTTTAAGACATTTTTCCTCTATATTATCTGCTATTATATCTATATACTTTAATTTACAACCCCCATTATTTTCGATAAAATTCCAAGTATCATTAGCCAAATTTTGTTTTTCAACATCTCCTATTACAACAAAAGCATAGGAACCTAGCTTTAATATATCATACCAACTATTAAAAAGATTTTGCATGTAGATAGCATATTGTTTAAATGGCAAATTGTCTTTAATGCCCCTAATTTTTTGCGCTTGATGATAAATGCTTACATCTGTATCTACTTTTTTTACATCTTCATTTAAAAGCCAAAGTCTAATCCAATTATATTTTCCATAGTTTATATTTTTTAAATACGGAGGCGATGTCACTATAAGTTGAATGCTATTTTTGCCATATTTTTTTAAAATAGCATTACTACATTCTATAGCATCTTTATTAAAGCAATAACCTTTAGAATATTCATTCATCCTAGATTCATCATAATTTTTTATTCTAAAAAGTTTATTTACTCTATCTGCCAATAGATCAAAAACATTTTGCTTTATTTTTTGCAATCTATGTGTTTCAATAAATTTTTTTATGTAGTTTGGTGACATGCTAAAAGTGTTTGGCATATCAATACTGCAATAAATAGATGTTCCATCTTTTCTATGTTTTCCATGCATTATTCCAGTCAAAACTGCCAGTATAAAATTATCAACTTTTCTATGTCTATTTAAGGTATTTTTCAAAAAAAACAATTGAGGCAATGTGGTTGTTTCCTCATAAAGCATCTTTATGTCTTCAGCAATAAGATTTACTGAATTAATATAATATTCTTCTTGCTCATAATAAAGATTCTTTAATAAGCTTATTCTTTTTAATATATTAGAAATTTTTGGTAAATTAATTTTGCTTTTTGTAAGGCAAAATGCTAATGGATTTAAATCATTCCCAATACCAATTCTTCCGTTCCTACAAGCCTCAAAAGGAGTTGTTCCTCTGCCAGAAAATGGATCTAAAATTAAATCACCTATTTGTGAAAAATTATTTATTAAATAATTTGGAATATTAGGCGGAAACATTGCTAAATAAGCTGTCATACCGTGTAAATATGAAAAATTGTTATAAGAATAATTTTTATAATTTAAAATATCTTTCATATTTCTACTTTCAAAATAAAAATAGCCAATTTTTATAAATAAACTCTTTATTGTAAACTATTTTTTCTTATTGAATGCTTAACGCTAAAAATAATGAAATTCTACTAAAATTTTTCAAAACCTCTTGACTTACACTTGGTGTAATGTTTTATAATTTTTCATATCTTTTTAAAGGAGCAAAAAATGAGTGAAATCGAAAACAAAGAGCGCAGGGAATTCCTAGCAAAAGCAGCCGTTGCTGGCGTAGCAATCGGTGCTGGTACAAATATTTTTGGCGCAGCAAATAAGCCAAATATCGCTTGTAAAGGTTGGGCGGCTTTTGATGAGAGTGGTGAGCTAAGGCCATGGAGATTTGAGCGTAGAGCTGTTGGTGATGATGATATCTTAATAGAAGTGATGGCTACTAGTATCTGCCATAGCGATATACACACAGAGTTAGGGCATTGGGGTAAGCAAATTTATCCACAAGTACCCGGTCATGAGATAGTGGGTCTAGTGCGTGAAGTGGGTAAAAATGTCAAAAACTTCAAAATCGGTGATAGAGCAGGCGTAGGTTGCATGGTAGATAACACAGATATCGCTACGGCTGGGAGCGAGGAGCAATACAGCCCAAATACGATTTTTACCTACGGGCATCCATATCCTAAAGAGCCTACTGGCATAAGTCAGGGCGGATATAGCGATTATTTTGTTGTAAATTCGCATTTTGCTATCCATATCCCAAATGAGCTTAGCTGGGATGAGGCAGCACCGCTAATGTGCGCTGGAATCACCACCTACTCGCCTATAATGAAATATATGAAAAAAGGTGATAATGTAGCGATCATCGGTATTGGCGGCCTAGGGCATCTTGGGATTAAAATCGCTATTGCTAAGGGTGCGGAGGTAACAGCATTTACAACTACTAAGAGTAAAATCAAAGATATAAAGAGCTGGGGCGCAAAAGCCGTGCTAGTAAAAAGTAGCGATGATTTAGCACCGTTTAGGGCTAAATTTGATTTTGCGCTTAGCACTATTCCTTATGAATTTGAGATGGAGCCATATATTGCGATGGTTAAGCCTTTTGGTAATTTCACTCTAGTTGGTATGCCTATAAATTTCAGCCAAAAAACCCAAACCTTAAATCTAGCTAGCACAAAAGTAAATTTAAATGCTAGTTTAATTGGTGGTATGAAAGAGACTGCGGAAATGGCTGAGTTTTGCGCTAAAGCTGGAGTTCGCCCAAATATAGTAAAAATCACTGGCGAACAGATAAATCAGGCTTGGCGTGATGTAGTAGCAAAAAGAGCTAGATATCGCTTCGTGATCGATCCAAAGAGCTTTTAGGCTTAGAAAATGAGTAAAAAAGAACTTAATGCTAGACTTTTTGAACTTCTAAACTCTGGGGGCAAATTAAGCTCTAAAAGTGCTGAGTTTACTCTCATGTGCGAAATCAGCGCAAAAACTCGCAAACTCTGCGCTAAAATGAATAAAAAATGGCGCAGTGAAGAAAAAATAAGAGAATTTTTTGCCAAAATTACAAAAGAGCCTAAAAATGAAAGTTTGCGAGTGTTTTTGCCCTTTTATAGCGACTTTGGCAGAAATATTCACCTTGGCAAAAATGTATTTATAAATGGCGCTTGTCATTTCCAAGACCAAGGCGGAATTTATATAGGCGATAATACGCTAATAGGGCATGCTTGCGTGCTAGCTACGCTAAATCACGATTTGTTGCCAGAGCATAGGGGTGATTTACACATGGAGGCGATAAAAATCGGCGCAAATGTGTGGATAGGCTCAAATGCTACGATTTTAGGCGGCGTTAGCATAGGCGATGGTGCCGTGGTGGCTGCTGGGGCTGTGGTGAGCAAGGATGTGCCGCCTATGAGCATAGTAGCAGGCGTGCCAGCCAAACTCATAAAAACTATAAAGGAGCAAAAATGAAAGTATTAATTTTAGATGGTGGTAAAAATTTTGGTAGTAGTGGCGGCAAGCTAAGCACCTTGCTTTGCGATGTAGCAAGTAGCGAGCTAGAGGCTAAGGGATATGAGGTTATCCGTACCAAAATAGATGATGGCTACGACATAGAAACTGAGGTAAAAAAAGTGCTAGAAAGTGACGTGATAATCTGGCAATATCCTGGCTGGTGGATGAGTGAGCCTTGGATAGTAAAAAAATACCTTGATGAAGTTTTCATGGCAGCAGCAGCAAACCTGCTAAAAAGCGATGGCAGGCACGCAAGCGACCCTGAGCACGGATATGGCACAGGCGGACTTGCTATAAATAAAAAATACATGATAAGCACCACTTGGAATGCGCCAATTACTGCCTTTAATGACAAAAATGAGTTTTTTGAAGGGCGTGGGTGCGATGGCGTAACCTTTGCTATGCATAAGGCAATGGAGTTTTGCGGTATGAAGGCGCTACCTAGCTTTATTTGTAATGATGTAGTTAAAAATCCAAAGATTGATGAGTATATTAGTAACTATAAAGCACATATAAGGGCGAATTTTTAGTGAATTTATAGAGATTTTATAGATTAAATTTGCTAGGTTTAAAAAGGTTAGAGGGCTGAAATTTAAGGCTCTCTGGCTTAAAATTAATTTAAAAAGTTAAATTTTAGTGGTGGATTTAAATTTTGCTTAAATAATTTGAATTTTATCTTGGATAAGAATGAGTTTATTGTGATTTGAAAATTTTCAAAACAATAAGCGATTTAATCCAAATTCGCCTTATACTCGCATTTTTGGCATAGATTTTCTATCGCTTTTCCTTGTTTAAATCCATCTATTATAGCCTTAGCTTTTGGGGAATTTATTATCTCATTTAGGCTATTTTGGCCGATATTGCCTAAGTTTATACTAGCGCTAGCATCTACGCAACAAGGCACCACGATTCCGCTACTTTTAATGCCGATTTGTGAGATTAGGCCGTGGCAATATTTACTTGGATTTTGTGAGTTTGGCTCTCTCCACTCAAAATACTCTTTAAAAACCAAAAATATCTTATAAGCTAGGCGAACTCTACTCTCATTACAACCAATTTTCACTCCAAAAAACTGCTCAAATTTAGCCTTAATCATCTCAAATTTAGGCTCATTTATCATAAATTTTTGGATTCTAAAATTGATAAAAATTTCACTTTTTATCTCTTGAGTAAATTGACAAAAAGCTAGTAAATCATCTATATGATTCTTGCTAAATTTAGCATTTTTATCTACAAAGGCACTTAGAGAAAATGAAATTTGATGAGCCTTACTAAGTGTGCTAAAATCATGCTTTCTAAGGTATTTACCCGTTGTGACTAGATCTATTTTAAAGCCCTTATCATAAGCTAAGCTTAGATATTTATTTAGATTTAAATTCGCTAGCGGATCGCCTAATAGATGAAGGCAAATCGCCCTTGTCTTGCCCCTTATCTGTGACAAAATCTGCTCATAAAGCCCCAAATCCATAGAGCCAAATTTAGCTAAATTTAGAGATGGACAAAAGCTACACTCGCACCCACAAACATCGCCAATTTCTATATAAACTTTTTGAAATTTACCCACGCCAATCCTAGATAAAATATTTTGCAGCTTCACTCTTATCGCATTTTGTAGCTTCTATAATCTTATCACCTATTTTGGCTTTATACACTACATTTGGTTCGCTTTTGCAATAACTAATTGCTAATTTTGCAGCCAAAGCTCTATCTAAATCACTTGCATTTTTATCTATAAAACTATGCGCTCCTATAATTCCATCATAATTTATACTATCCATCTTTTGAAGTTTTAAAGCTTCAAGCTTTTCATTATCATTTTGATCCCTGCCAATTATCATTTTAGCGCCATCTGGTAGCCTTAAATGCCTGCCATATCTTAGGCTTTGAAGGTCATCTTCACTCATATTATTATCAAATTTGATAAAATCCCTAATTCTATTACTAAAGCCCTCCATCGTATATGGACAGCCTCCACCAGGGCTTTCAAACTCATCAAATCCAAACTCTTTAGCCAAATTTAGCTGAGCGTTTCTACCACGACCATTTAATCCTAGCAATTTTTCTCTATCTACCCAGCCTTCACGCTCTGGCATTGTCGGCTTTAAAAGCTTAGCGCATAATGGTCTAAGCACGATATCATCTTTATCATCGGCTAGATTTTTGACATGTACCATCGCATCATTTCGCTGACTCATCGGTCTTTGGCCTACGACTTCTCCACTAATTACAAAACTAGCGTTATAATCATCAAGCATAGAAATAGCCGTTCTAAACATAAATCCATGGCAATCAATACATGGATTAAACTGCTTCCCATATCCAAATTTAGGATTAAATAGCACATCTTGGAGATATTTGCTACGCACATTTACACTCTCAAATGTAGCCCCTGCCATCGCTGCTCTTTTGGCTAGAGTTTCATTTTTAACTGGGTCTGAGCCAAATCCTATATCTATATTTAAAGCATGAACCTCAATACCTTGCATTGTAATTAATTTTATAGCTAGCATACTATCAAGCCCGCCGCTAAATAGTGCTAAACACTTTCTTTTCATCTTTTTCCTTTTAAAATTGATATTCTTTTTTTACACTCGATAATCTCTTCGATACTAAGCCCGCCACCCTTTAAAAGCCCTTCATAATACCTAATAGCAAGTGGCCTAATAGCATTATGAAGCTCATTTACACTCTTATACTCTTCTAAATTTTGGCTTAACTCTAGCTCTCTTATATGCTCATTATTTTGACTTTGCGAACCTACAACTGCTCTATATGTAGCCTTATCTTTAAAAATTTCAACCCCATAATACTGCTCTACAATCTGACAATACTCAGGATTTTTAAGCATATTTTTTAAAATTGATAGCTCTGCGATATCCTTTTTTTCTATAACTGGAAGATTTTGAATTTGAGTATTTGTTTGAGTTTTTGCTAAATTTGAATTATCTCTTCTTTTTGTAGTCTTACTTAGTCTAAATGAGCCCGGATCGATCCTTAAAAGTGTAGATACTAAAGGCACATACGCATCAGCTACAATTGGATTTAAACCAAAGCTAAACTCTTGAATAGCTTTTAGTGATTTTGCTATCTCTATTGGGGTTTTGGGATTTAAATTTTTTACAAGTTGAGTTATATAAAACTCCCCAAGCTCCATTCCACCTTTTAATATCTCTTTTAGCTCCATCTCCTTGCCACTTGCTACTAGCTCGGCTGGGTCTTTACCACCGCTGATTAAGACAACTTTACCATCGATTTGATGCTCTACTAGCAATTTTGAGCTTTTAAAGGCCGCATTAACTCCGGCTGCGTCGCTATCAAAGCTTAAAGTAACCTTGATATCACCCCTTTTGATTAATGGGATATGCTTTTGAGTTAGAGCCGTGCCAAGCACTGCTACAGCGTTATTTACCCCAGCAGCATGTAGCATAATGCAATCCATATAACCCTCACAAATCACCATTGATTGAGATCTATATATCTCGCTTTTGGCCTTGTCATATCCGTAAAATATCTTAGATTTATCAAAAATTTGGCTTTGTGGGCTATTGATATATTTAGCCGGATTATCGCTAATGGTGCGACCTCCAAAGCCTACTAAACTCCCAAGATGATTGTATATAGGGAATGTTATGCGATTGATAAAACTAGCGTAATATCCATTTTCATTCTCTTTTATAGCGCCTACTTCTAAGGCCTCTTTTGGCTCGATATTTTCATTTTGAAGTAAATTTAGTGTATTTTGCGAAGATGCCGCCCAACCAAGCTCCCATTTTTCTATGATAGAATCAGTGATGGAGCGACTTTTTAGATAGTTTAGAGCTTCAGGATTTTTATACAAAAGCGTCTTATAATGCAAATTTAAATTCTCTAAAATTTTCTTATCTATCTTTGGTTCATTTTTGCTGCTTGTATATTCTAATGCGACATTATATATGCTTGCTAATTTTTCAATAGCCTCAGCATATCCTAGCTTCTCATACTCCATTACAAACTTAATCGCATCTCCACCGGCCTTACATGAAAAGCAATGATATATCCCTTTGCTAGGACTTATAGACATTGATGGATGCTTGTCATTATGAAATGGACAGACACATACAAAATTTGCACCAGATTTTTTAAGCGGTATATAACTGCCTACAACATCAGCAATATCAACTATATTTTTTAAATTTTCTATACTATTTTTAGATATCATAAGCGAGATTATACATTGATTTAGCTATAATCGCCATTAAATTTAGCAAGGTAGTTTAGTTTGGACTTTTTTTTCATTGAGTATAGAGATCCTATTTTTGGACTTATTGTGCTTTTTAGCGTGCTTCTTTTGGTGGCTATTTTTAGCTATTTTTGGGGAGTTTTTTCGCTTAAAGATCAAAAAAATAGCATAGATAAATTTGTCAATAAATTTCAATCTCAAAGCAATCTAGACCAAAAATATCAAGATATGCTAATTCGCCTTGATATTGATTCAGGTTCACTTAATGCACTTGCTGGAATTTTTGCTAGAAGCGGAGAGTTTAATAAAGCTATAGCCATTTATCTAATCGCTCTTCAAAAAGCAATCACAAAATCTCAAAAAGAGTTAATATTTTTAAATTTAGGTAAAGCCTATTTAAAAGCTGGATTTATGCAGCGCTCTATAGAAGTATTTTTAGAAGCTATTAAGATTAGTCCTAAAAATATTGATGCGCTTAGTCACCTTGGGCTTGGATTTGAAAAGCTTAGATTACACGATAAGAGCCTAGAAGTGCTTGATGCATTACAAGAACAAGGCGTAGATGTTGCCCAAGAGATTGCCTATACAAAGGCGCTAAAGCTTAAAAATAGCCAAATGGAATTTGAACAAAAAGTTGCTAAAATGGCTAAATTTGCTAATGATTTTAAGCTAGTTAGTCGTATGATTTTAGAGCTTTTTATCATAAATGGCAAGGATGTAAATTTAATAAATATAAAGCCAGATTTAGCTCACTGCCTAGATATTTTGTATCTAAATGATGGAGTTTTAGATGGTGATGAGTATAAAGAACTTTATGGCGCTAAGGGGCTAAATAACGCTCAAATCACTGATTTTAATCTAAATCTTTTAAAGGTCGCTAGGGATAATAACCTTAATGCTACTTTAAGTTTTAACTATATCTGTAAGGAGTGTAAAGGCTCATATCCTCTATTTTTTTATCGGTGTAATCACTGCGCTAGGCTAGGGAGTTGCGCTATTATCCCAAATGTTATAAAGGAGAGCGATGAAAATAGTATCTCTTTTTAGCGATGGTAGTTGCTTAAATAATCCTGGAAATGGCGGCTGGGCCTATATCTTAGAGTATGAAAAATATACCAAAAATGATAGCGGAGCCATAAGAGATACTACAAATAACCAAATGGAGCTTTTGGCCATCATCAATGGCTTAAAAGCCCTAAAAGAGCCTTGTATTGTCAATCTCTACACCGATAGTAGTTACGCTGCAAATGGGATTAACTCTTGGCTAGATGGATGGAAGAAAAAGAGCTTTAAAAATGTCAAAAATATAGAGCTTTGGCAAGAGATAGATAGATTAACTCAAATTCACAAAGTCAAAGCCCATTGGATCAAAGCCCACGCCGGCCATCCACAAAATGAGTTATGTGACAAACTAGCCAAAGATGCAGCGATGAAGCTTACAAAGGATTAAAAAGGATTATTATGGATAAACTAAGAGAGATTCAAAAGCTTTTAAAATATAAATTTAAAAATATAAATTTGTTAAAAGAGGCCATAACTCACAAAAGCATCAAAAGCTCTATTAATAACGAACGGCTTGAGTTTTTAGGTGATGCGGTGCTAGACTTGATAGTAGGGGAGTATCTATATCACAAATTTAAAGGCAAAAGCGAAGGCGACCTAAGCAAATTGAGAGCCTCACTAGTCAATGAAGATAGCCTTGCTAAGATAGCCAAAGAGCTAAGACTTGGCGAGTTTTTATATCTTTCAACCGCTGAAGAAAATAACGGCGGCAGAGAGAAACAAAGCCTAATAAGCGATGCTTTAGAAGCCTTGATGGGGGCTATATATTTAGAGAGTGGATTAGAAAAAGTGAAGAGCATATTTATAGCTTTATTAGAAGCAAATTTCCCCGATATCAGCTTAAATCTAACTAAAGATTACAAAACAACTCTTCAAGAGCTCACTCAAGCCAAGATAGGTTTAGCACCAAAATATGAGCTAATAAGCTCAAGTGGACCAGATCATAAAAAGAGCTTTGAAATGGCGGTGATATTAGAGGGCAAAGAGATCGCAAGAGCCATAGGAAATAGCAAAAAATCAGCCGAGCAGGCTTGCGCTTTAAAGGCTTTAGAGATATTAAATTCAATGAAAGGATAGCTATTGAATACATTTGGGACTAAATTTAGATTAAGCACATTTGGCGAAAGTCACGGCGTAGCTATAGGTGGGGTTATAGATGGAATTCCAGCCGGCATTAAAGTCAATATGAGCTTTATCCAAAGTGAGCTTGATAGGCGTCGCCCCGGTGGCAAATACGCCACTTCAAGAAAAGAGAGTGATAAGATAGAGATTTTAAGCGGAATTTATGATGGTTTTACCACCGGTTGTCCTATTGGCTTTATAGTGGCTAATACCTCTCAACACTCCAAAGATTATGATAATATCAAAGATCTATTTCGCCCAGGGCATGCTGATTATACATATTTTGCTAAATTTGGGATTAGAGATCATAGGGGTGGTGGCAGAAGTAGTGCTAGAGAGAGTGTAGCAAGGGTTGCTGGTGGAGCGTTTGCGGGGTTGCTTTTAAGAGAATTTAATATAGATATCCAAAGTTGCGTAAGGCAAATTGGCGATATAAAAGCTGATAAAATCGACTTTGAATTTGCGAATTCTAGTGAGATTTTTTGGGCTGATGAAGCCACAGAAGAGAGTGCTAAAGAGCTAATATTAAATACCAAAAATTCTAATGATAGCCTTGGGGCTAGTGTTTTAACTATCATCAAAAACGCCCCCGCTGGACTAGGCGAAGTGCTATATAATAAGCTTGATGCTGCCTTAGCTAGCGCTATGATGGGGATAAATGGAGTAAAGGGCGTAGAGATAGGAGATGGGATAAGCGTGGCTAATATGCTTGGAAGTCAAAATAATGATTATATGGATAAAAGTGGCTTTATAACCAATCATTGTGGCGGGATTTTAGGCGGTATTAGCAATGGAAGCGATATTGTGATTAAGAGCTATTTTAAGCCAACGCCGAGTATTTTTAAGGCTCAACCAACTCTAAATTTAAATGGTGATGAGACGATATGCCAGCTGCGTGGCAGACATGATCCATGTATTGGAGTGCGTGGGAGCGTGGTAGCTACGGCAATGGCAAGGCTAGTTATAGCTGATATGTTGCTTTTAAACGCAACTTCAAATTTAAATAATTTAAAAAGGATTTACAGATGAATAAAAATTTTAGGGGGGGGGTAATGCGATATTGTGATTTTTGCGTTATGCCTGATAGCAGACCGGGGATTAAATTTACTACCTTAGATGATGGAAGAGTTAAATGTAGTGCGTGTATAAATCACGAAAATAAGAAAAATATCGATTACAAATCTAGATTTAAAGAGCTTGAAGCTTTATGCGATAAGCACAGAGGCCGAAATGGCAAAAATGACTATGACTGCGCTATTGCTGTAAGTGGTGGTAAGGATAGCCACTTTCAAGTCCATATAATGAAAGAGGTTTTAGGGATGAATCCGGTGCTTTTTAGCGTTGAGGATAACTTCACAATGACAAAAGCTGGTAAGAGTAATTTAAGAAATTTAAGCGAAGAATTTGGTTGTCATATAATATCTTTAAAACCAAATATCAAAACCCAAAAAGCCCTAATGCTCTACACATTTGAAAAATACGGCAAACCAACATGGTATATAGATCGCCTTATATATAGTTATCCATTTGCCATGGCGGCGAAATTTAATACTCCGCTTTTGGTATATGGCGAAAATGTGAGCTACGAGTATGGTGGTAGCGACGCAGTAGAGACTCCAAGTGCTAAAGATATATTTTTAAATGGCGTAGCAAGTGATATTGATTTAAGTGGCGTAGATATAGACCTTAAAGATCTACAATTATTCTATGACCCAAATAGCTCAAATTTGGATATAGATAGCCTTGAACCTATATATCTAAGCTATTTTATCAAGTGGAATTCATACTCTAATTATATCTTTGCTAAAAGCAGAGGCTTTAGCGATTTAAAGAGCGAATGGGATAGAGCTCACACTGTAGAGGATTTCGATCAAGTAGATAGCGTAGCATATATCGTCCATGCTTGGATGAAATATCCTAAATTTGGCCACGCCATGGCTACTGACTACGCTGCTAGGCTAGTTAGATATGGACTGATGAGTAGAGATAAAGCAATAAAGCTAGTCAAAGAGAGAGACCACGCACTAGACCCTAGATGTGTGGAGGATTTTTGTAATTTTATAGGCATTAGCAAATCCAAATTTTGGCAAATTATAGAAAAACACTATAACAAAGATATATTTGCTAAAAATGAATTTGGCGAGTATAAGATAAAATATGGGATAAGTTAAATTTGAATTTAATCTATATTTTTATAATTTCACTTTAATTTAAAGGGTAAAGATGAAGCATATCAAAAGATTAAAAGATATAAGCATAGCTAGCGGTGTGGGCGCTATAATAGCATTTGGTTTAGCAGGATGTGGCGAGTCTGATAGCACAAACACAGCCCAAACTATCCAAAAACAAGGCGCAACCGTATTTATAGAAAAAACAAGTGATGGAAGCTATAAAATAGCAGATGAATTCCCAAGCAATGATACTAGAGTATTTTTGCGTGAGAGCGATGCCAATGGCGTAATGAGCGAAAGATTATTAAGCCAAGCTGAAATAGACAAACTTCTTCAAGAAGAAAACGCCAAAATAGACGCCGGCACAAGCGGTCTGACAAACTCAAATTTAAGTAGCGGAAATGGTGGCTTAGGTCTAGGCGAAGCGATCCTAGCTAGTGCGGCTGGTGCGATCATAGGTAGTTGGATCGGCTCAAAACTCTTTAATAACCCAACCTACCAAAACTCACGCCAAGGCGCATACAACAACCCAAGCGCATACAACAGAAGTGTAAATAGCTTTAACAAAGCCTCCACCGCAACTTCTGCTACAAAAGCCGGTAGCAACGCTAGAAGCGGATTTTTCGGTGGTGGAAGCGGAAGTGGCTCAACCCAAGCCACTGGCGGTTGATATTTTGGTCTAAAATTTGCTTGTGTTGTGCAAATTCACAATACAAGGCTAGAATATGACAATAGACAATGAGCTAACCACAAAATTAATAAAAATAGCCACAAATCAAGCCAAATTTGATGAAAGTGGCAAATTTGATGAAATTTTACAAAATTTAGAAGGGATAAAAAACAACTCTAGCGATATAAACTCAGCCATCTCAAATGCCACCAAAGAGGCAAATAATGACGCCAAACTCTTTGCTACATTTGACTTTATGCAAGCGATGAATCAGCTATTATATGGAAATGTAGATGATAATGAGCGATCAAAACTACTAGTTAAGATGGAAAAAATCGCCCAAAGTGTTTAATAGTTTAAAATCTATTTTCTAAATTTATCACTATCAGATGAACAAAGCGGCGATTTATAGCATTAAATTAAATTAAATTAAAAAATTATCTTATCTTTTCATACTCAATCACGCTAATTATCCCATTTTCGATCCCCTTATGACAAGCTGCGCAATTTGCTTTGGATTTGATATCGCTCTTTGAAAATATTTTTTCATCTATTTTTCTATGCTTTTTTATCCAATATGAATTTTGAGTGATGGCGATATTTTGGTCGTTTTGAGCATATTTTAGTATATTAAATGCTGTTTTATTGCCTTTTTGTTCAGCCGAATTGGATCTTAGGAAATTTAATATCTCTTTGTTTGTCTCTTCATCTACACTAGCATCATCACCAAAGTGATCTTCTAAATTTGCCATCATAATCTCCCACGATTTTTTAGGCAACAAAAATGGCGCATAGATCATATGGCAGCTACCGCACTCTTTGGCAAATACGGCATTTTGCGCGCTATAATCTACTTTTAAAGCGTGAGATTTTAAGATAAAATTATCTTTATTAAAGATATATAAAAATATTGCGATAATAGCCAAAATCCAGACAAAACAAAATATTTTTTGAGCTAAATTTGCTCTTATGCTCTCATCATTTTGAGTGAGCTTATAGCCTGTTATCATGGAATTTACAGAATCATTTTTGTGTATAAACTTATCTATCAAAGCCCCACAAATATGGATAATCGCTACAAACAAAAGTGTATTTGCTGATAATTCGTGGATGGATTTTGTAAATTCAAATTTCGCATAACTATCGTATAAAAAAGCGAAAATTCCACTATTTTTATCCACTCCATAAAGCACCAATCCAGATACCACACAAACAAATCCAAGAGCCAATATCATGATAATTGCTATACTTGAAGCGGGATTATGACCGATAAATCTCTCTTTTTTACCCAAAAATGAGCCAAAATAGCTAATTAATCCTTGGAATTTAAAATCGCTAAATTTAGAGTATTTTGTCCCTACAAATCCCCAAACTATCCTAAATACGATCGCCACACCAAATATCACGCCAAAAGCAGCGTGAAAATACACTAAATCATCAAATTCGCTAAACACATAAGCAAGAGCAAAGCTAAGTATCAAGGCAAGATGGGAAAATCTCGCCGCAAAACTCCAAATATAGCTTTTAATCACGCCAAACCCCGTAATTTGGTATATTCACGCTATCATCGCCATAGATGCCTTGATCGGCTTTTTTGTGACAGGCGGTGCAGTTAGATAGAGTTTTGACCTCTTTTTGCGTTATCATCCATTTTTCTATCTTTCTATGCTTTTTGATATGATATGGAATTTCAGTTATTGACTTGTATAAAACGCCGTTTTCTAGGGAATTTGTGATTTTCGCACTTCTTTTATAGTTCATCGCATTTTGACTAGCATTTGCCAAAAGATAGCTAAGAATGCTTTTGTTCGTTTCATCATCAATGCTCGCATCGCTCCCATAGTGGTTTTCTAAATTTTGCATTATAAACTCCCACGACTGGGTCGGTAAAAGTCCAGGCTGATAGCCGTAATGACAGGTGGCACACTCTTTTTTATATAGCTCATTATCAACCGGCCTTACATCTGGCCCCTTTGCTTCTAAGCTTAAAATCGCTATAAATACAAATAGTAAAAATCTCATTTTTTATCCTTTATTGTTTGATTAGATAGTATAAGACATCGCCCTTTTCTATGGCGGTTCCCTCTCTTAAATAGACATCTTTGAAATTTCTTTTTAGCCATTTTTTCACCTCTTTGACATCGCTTAGCCTAGATGGATTAACACTTGGCGAGAGAGGTGGGATAATTTTGTTAGTGAATATATTGGTAGCTTCTTTTTTGAGGTCGTTACCATGGCAACTTTGGCAAGAAAGCTCTTGAGAATTTTTGCCTATATGCTTAGTTGTGAAGATTTTCTCACCCCTTAAAGCATCAAAATCTTTAAAATTTGGATCTAGCTTTAGAGCCTCGGATTTTAGCTCTGTTATATACTCACTCATAGGCGCATTAAACGAAGCAGCATTGAGCGCATAAGCACACAGACAGACTAGGGCTAATTTTTTCATAATTTCTCCTTAAAATAATAAGGGAATATTATAAGTCTAAATTGTTTAGCAGTTGTTAAATTTAAATTTATTTTTATAAAATTAGCTAAAAAATATTTATAATATTGCTATTAAACTCATTTTTTGGTGATTTCATATGAAATTTCAGATTATACCACAGAGATTGGCCTATGGCTTTAAAGACATAGATAATAAATTATTTTGATTTGTAATGCGATATTGATTTTTACGATGATATAGTTATATCTGAAATTCACCTTGATTTCTTGCTAAATTTAAGTTTTATTGTGCTAGAATTTTCTATTTTTTAAGGTTTTAGTATGCTTGGAGTGTTTAAAAATCTTGCATTTTGGGTTGTTTTAGCAATAGTGCTTGGTATTTTCGTAGGTTATTTTTTTCCGCAAATTGGCATTGATAGTAAATTTGGAATTGACTATTTTATCATGATTTTAAAGTGGATGGTAGGGCCCATTATCTTTCTTACTATTATTGCTGGCATTGTGGGTTTAGAGAGCTTGAAAGACCTTGGAAGTATAGGTTTAAAGGGCTTTATATACTTTGAAGTAGTTAGCACGGTGGCTTTGGCTGTTGGTATTTTAGGTTCGCTATTATTAGAGCCTGGTGTAGGAATGCATTTAGATGCTAACTCCTTTGATCCTAGTAGCGTAGAGAAATTCTCTGGGGTCTCAAAAGATGTAGGCTCGATCTGGTCGATACTAGCAAACGCAGTGCCAAAAACTCCGCTTTTTGCCTATGATGATTTAAGTACGCTTAGCGGATTTGGCTTTGTTTTAGGTGTGTTTAAAAATGCCCTTTTAGCCCTAAGTATCGTTATCACCCCATTTATCAAAGCTAATACACTTCAAGTGCTTTTCATGGCTTTAATTTCAGCAATTGCGTTAAGCTTCGCACCAAAGAAAATTAAAGATTTTTTCATAAAACCTATTGAAAAAGCCCAACACTGGGTGCTAAAAATCCTTAGTATTTTTATGTGGCTTAGCCCTTTAGCGGCGTATTGTGCGATGGCCTATCTCATCGGTAAATTTGGGATTGAGAGTCTCATTGGTATGCTAAGTCTGCTTGGGACTATGCTAGTATCGTGTTTGATATTTATCTTTGTTGTGCTTGGCGTGATTTGCTACTTAGCTAAGGTAAATATATTTAAATTTATGCGCTTTATCGCAAAAGAGGTGCTAGTTGTCTTCGCTACTAGCTCAAGCGAAGTCGCCTTAGCTCCACTTATGAAAAAGCTAGAAAGTGCCGGAATTCACAAAGGCTGCGTCGGCGTAATCACCCCTTTTGGCTACTCTTTTAACCTAGATTGTACAAATATTTATCTATCATCTTGCGTTATATTTTTGGCTCAAGCTTTTGATATAGAGCTTAGTTTTTCACATTTGCTTAGTATTTTACTGATTTTAATGGTTACTAGTAAGGGCGCTGTGGGCGTAACGGGATCTGGATTTGTGGTGTTAGCTGGGACGCTTGGTTCTATGCATGATGTCATACCTGTGGTAACTGTGACGGTGCTACTTGGGGTTGATAAATTTATGAGTGAGATGCGTGCGGTGGGAAATCTCTGTGGCAATGCAGTCGCTTGTCTAATCGTAGGAATCTGGGATAAAAAAATTGATAGAAATAAGTTTAATTATGCTATAAATCACCCTGATGAGTTTGACTTTGAGAGACTTGAGATAAAAAAGAGAGCCTAAATTTAGCAAAATTAAATATTATTATCTAAATTCAGTAAATTTTATATAAAATTTAGATTTAATATAAAAATAAGTAAAATATTTGATTGTTGCTACAAATTACCACACTTTTTAGACTCCTTACAATGATAAAAAACTATAGTAAAATCATTTATAAAATATAGCTCAAATTTAATTTATTAAAATATAATAAGCATTTAAAATCAATCTATTAAAAGGACAAAAGTGAAGCTTAAAAAAATTAAACCACTTGATAATGGATATTTAGAGAGTATCGGATTTGGCTGGCATACCGATCTTGATGGTAGCAGATATATATCTAATGAGCTAGTAAGCATAACCCAAGATGAAGCCGAGGCCTTTTATGAAGCGACAAATGAGCTATATGATATGTATGTAGCGGCTGCTGAGTATGTTATTAATAATGATCTATTCCATGAGCTTGGGATTCCATTTAATCTAGTTGATACTATTAAAGCTAGCTGGGAAAATGATGTTCATTGGCATATTTATGGTAGATTTGATTTAGCTGGTGGCGTAGATGGTAAGCCTATTAAATTAATTGAATTTAACGCCGATACGCCTACGAGTCTTTTTGAAACAGCAATAATCCAATGGGCAATGCTTAAATTTAACAATCTTGATGAAGCAGCTCAGTTTAATGATGTATATGAGGCTTTAGTAGAGAATTTCAAACGCCTTGTAACGCTTCAAGAAGATACTAGCGCATTTGATGAATATTATGAAGGTTGGAAGATTCTCTTTAGCTCTATAGCCGGAAGTGTTGAAGATGAAAATACTACAAGATTGCTAGAATCTGCAGCTAGAGATGCTGGATTTGAGTGTGATTTTGCCTTTGCTAGCGAAGTGAGCTTTGATGATGAAAATGGGATATTTTGGAATGAGCAAAACTGGGAGTATTGGTTTAAACTAATTCCATGGGAGATGATTGCTATTGATGAGAGCGACCTAGCACTAATCATAAAAAACATAATCAAAAACCAAAAGGCTATAATCTTAAATCCAGCCTATACTTTATTATTTCAAAGTAAAGGAATTATGAAAATTTTATGGGATTTATATCCTAATCATCCGCTACTTCTAGAATCAAGCTTTGAGCCATTAAAGGGTAAAAAACAGGTCAAAAAGCCATTTTTAGCCAGAGAGGGTGCAAATGTATCTATAATAAATAGCGATGGTAGCATAGAGATACAAAATGATGGAGAGTATGCAAGTGGCAAATTTTTATATCAAGAGTTTGCTGATTTTGCTAAAGATGAAAACGGCGATAGCTATCAAGCTGGAATGTTTTTTGCCTTTGAAGGGTGCGCTCTAGGCTTTAGAAAAGGTAAAGATATAATAGATAATTACTCTAAATTCGTAGGACATATAATAGAGTGAAGCTAATAGTAGCAATCAGCGGAGCCAGTGGCGCTCACCTTGGAATCAAGCTAGCAAATAATGCAAATTCTCTAGGCGTAGATACTAACCTAATTATAACTCAAAACGCTACACTATCTATGCAAAAAGAGAATTTAAGCCAAAAAATTGATAGCAAAATTCAAATTTATGATATAAATGATATTAGCGCAGCTCCAGCTAGCGGCTCAGCGATGTTTGATGCTATGATAGTTGCGCCTTGTTCTATAAATACTTTAGCTAAAATCAGCTGCGGTATTAGCGATAATCTTCTTTTAAGAGCAGCTGCAGTAATGCTAAAAGAGCGCAAAAATTTAGTCCTAGCTGTGCGTGAAACACCATTAAATGCTATATCATTACGCCAGATGGCCGAACTTGCTAGTATTGGCGTTGGGATTGTTCCACCAATTTTAGGATATTACACTCAGCCTAGCAGCATTGATGAGGCTGAAAATTTCATAATAGCTAAATGGCTAGATAGCTTAAAAATCAAACACAATCTAATAAGGCGATGGAATGGATAATATATTTAATAAAAATTACAACCACCAAGTTGACCCAAATGCAGTTAAAGAGTTTCACCAAGCAATCGATAAAGATATAAGAGCAAATGGCGGAACAACACTATTTATAAATAATATAATTGCCCTTTGTCAGATAAATTTCAACCTAGCAAAGGCAGTTTATGACTTAAAAAGCAATAGTAAATTTGATGTATTTGCTGGTAAAAGTAGCCTAGATATCAATATAATCAACACTCACACTAAAGAGCCACTTTATAGCGGCTCGCCAGCATCTCATACTAACGATATGCTAAACAAATTTAAAAAAGAGTATTCTCTTTATCCATCGCTATTTTTCTATGGTCTTGGTAATGGCAACTTCTACAAAGCCCTACTAGAAAATAAAAATCATAAAAAAATTATAGTATTTGAGCCTGAGATTGAGATATTTTTTATAGTACTTCATCTAAATGATTTTAGCAAAGATATGCGTGAGAATCGCTTTGTGCCACTTTGTACTAGCTACTTAAATGAGTCATATCTACATATAATTTGTGGCTCAAAAGATGTTATTTATAATGTTCGAAGTTATAACTTTCATATCTATAATGATTACTATGCTAAAAATTATGAATCTAGCGCAAATGCTATAAATAAAAGCCTACTAAACACCCAGCTTTTAGGTATCAAATCAGCCGGAACTTCAGCCGAAGATACCCTTATAGGGATGAAGCATGTCGTAGCAAATATGCCGCATTTTTATGCCAATTATAGCCTAAAAGATGTTTTAAATCTAAATACTAACCGCAATAAAACCGCCATCATAGTCTCTACTGGACCTAGTCTAACTAAGCAGCTTGAGCTTTTAAGAGAGGTTGCGCCATATGCTATTCTTATCGCTGCTGATGCTTCATATCCGATATTAAAGCTTAATAACCTTAAGCCAGATTTTGTTACTACAATGGAGAGAATTGTTGAAAGTGGTGAATTTTTTAATTCTAAAGCGAGTGAATTTGATAATGGTATAACCTTTGTAGCTAGTTCACTTATTCATCCAAATACCATCGGACTTTTAAAAGGTAGAAATGCAGTTTTTGCTCATAAGCCACTTAAATTTGAGTACGCCCTAGGCGAGGATAGTAAAAACTATATGTGTAAAGGTCCTAGTACAGCGCATTTTGCATTTGATTTGGCTATAGAACTAGGCTGTAAACAAATCATATTTATCGGGCAAGATTTAGCAATGGCAAGCGATGGTACCACACATGCTAAGGGAATGGTATTTGGCGAGACCTCACCTACTATCGCCTCTAAAGAGTATACACCAAATATCACAACCGTGCTAGGCTACGGCGGCAAAACGCAGGTAAAATCCACTAAAACCTGGGATCTTTTTAGAAACTATTTTGAAGCGATGATTGATGCTTTAAATGCCTATACAGATGTAAAAGTATATAATGCTACTGAGGGCGGCTCTAGGATTAAAGGAGCTATTGAGATGCCTTTTGGTGAGCTTGTAAGCCAATTAATAGGTGCTGGAGTTAAAAAAGAGCTGATAAAACCAGAGCCTATTTCACCTAAACTTAGCCAACAAAAACTAAGCGAACAAAGAGCAATAATAGAAAATTTCATCAAAGTTGGCAAGGATAGACAAGCATTAATTACTGAACTATTTAAGAAAATTAGCAAGCTAGTAGAGAGTGCCGATAGAGATTTAGCCGCTAACAAGGAGCCACGATATGCTAAATTTTATGAGTTAAAAGATAGAATCGAGCGACTAAAGGCGACACTACAGAGTGATAAAGTCTTTAATGATGTCTATATGTATACCGCATATAACTTTTGTATTCATCAAGAGCTAGAATTTATGGCGCTAATGGTAAAACCTGAAAATAATAAAGGCGATCGTGATAAGAAAATTTTTGAATATGTACGCCAGCATGGGTATTACTTTTTTAGCTTGGCTGGAATGGTAGAAACTACGATTGATACGCTACAAAATGCATTAGATGGGTGGGAGGTTTAGGGCTTTAATCTCACTATCTAACTTATTATGTAGTAGTTTTTACTATATAGTTTTAGCTTATTTGTCAGATTGCCATCGCTACAAGTAAATAAAATGAGCATAATAATCTTTAATCAAAGCATTATGTTAATAAGTATTAAACTCCAAATTTAACTCTTAGTCTTCGTTTAAATCTAAAATATTTATCATAAATTTTAAAAACTATTTTATTTATTTTGCAATACATTAGCCTATCACAATATTCATAGTATTTTAAATTTTCAACAAATACTTTAGCAATTTTGCTATTAAATTTATATTTTTTTGAAATTGCTTTTATTTTATGAATAACAAAAACTCTATCTTTTGAATTTCTGCTAATTATTTCATCATTTTTACTTCTAGTTGTTGAATTCTCGTTTTGACGATAGTAATACAAAATATCACAAATATGACAAAATTTATTAGATAAATTCCACAGCACAAAACTCATCAAGGCATCCTCAGCCATCGTAATCCTACATTTAAGATCTAAAATTTCAAAAGCTTTTAAATAGATATCCCTTTTTATCAATATAAAAGCCAAATTCCATCTCGGATAGCCTTTTTGTCTATACATATAATTAGCATACTCTTCTAAAGATTCAAAGCTATCATTTTCTAAAATTTTATCGAATATAGTAGTATTGCCATTTTCATAATTATAAGCACTAAATTGCACTATATCATACCCCCCCCCATCTTTGATAGCATTATAAGCTATCTCACAAGCCCTTAAATCCAAAAAATCATCAGAATCTAAAAATACCAAATACTCGCCATTAGCTGCTAAAACAGCGTTATTTCTACTAGTAAATGGCCCTTGATTGTAGCTATTTTTAATAATCTTTATTCTATTATCATTTTTAGCATACTCTTTGGCGATATCCATGCTTTTATCACTTCCACAATCATCTACTATGATAATCTCTATATCTTTTAAACTTTGATTTATGGCTGAGTCTAAGCATTGGCTGATATATTTTTCTACATTATAAACTGGAATTATGATTGATACTTTTGGGTTAGGCATTATTTTTAATCCTTTCAAACAGCTCCATCCACTGCTTCATCACGACTTCTTTGCTAAATTTATTTTTGACTATCTCTTTGCTTTTTGCTCCCATTTTAGCTCTTAAGCTCTCATCTTGCATTAATATTTTTAGTTTATTAGCATATTCATCTAGATTATTATCTTCTATTAGATATCCACTTTTTTCTTCTTCTATTATATCGCTTGGGCCAGTTGCAATATCAAAGGCTATGGTTGGCAAGGCATAAGACCCCGCCTCTATAAGAACCATAGGAAGACCTTCAAAGTGGCTTGCCATAGCATATATACTAGCGCTTAGATACTCACTCTCTACATCTTTAGTAAATGGTTTTAAGATTATAGAGTTAGATAAATTTAGATTTTCTATCTTAGTTTTTATCTGCTCTTTTAGATCGCCATCACCTACAATGTGTAGCTTCCAATCATTAAATTCCCCACTATCTTGGATTAACTTCCATATATCGATTAAGCGTAGGAAGCCTTTTTGATCCGTATTTGCCATACGCCCCATAGAAAGTACGACTTTTTGAGAGTAATTGGTGTTTAAATTTGAGATATTTGGAATGAAATTTGGGATTATATAAAAATTAGAATTTGGGTATTTTGTTTTAAATTTATTAATATCATGATTAGATAATAAAACAATATTTTTATAAATATTTAGATCTATTTGCCATTTTTCATAAGCATCAAAAGAATTATGTACGACCTTAATAATTTTATCTTGCATTTTTTTAAATATTTTAGTCAAACTGTTATCAAAATGAGTATGACATATTATAAAATCCGGATTAAATTCATTTATTGCTTGCTTAAACACGGCTCTTTTTTTGATTGCATTCCATTTTTTTATAGGCATTATTAATCTTTTTATCTCGTGTAAAATCTTTGCTAATCCTTTAGGTTTTGCATTTTCTTTAATAAATCTAATTACAACTTCTTGGTGATATTCATAAGGACATTGCTTACTAAGTGCAATACTAAAAACCATCACTTCATATCCACTAGCAATTAAAGAATTACTAAAATTGCATATAACTCTCTCAGCACCACCTCCATAACTAATATCATCGTATATCATCAATATTTTATTTTTCATTCAACCCCCAAACTCCACTTTAACCTATTAAATCTATATATAATTTTATTCTTTATTTTAATTAGTTTTTTATCATATGGGTTATTTAAATTTAGCATTAATTTTAAATGTTGTTTTTTAATTTTTTTATCTTTATTTAATGAGCCATCAAATTTATCTAAATAATATTTAGACGTTCTGACAAACTCCTCCTTATAGTTAGTTAAAGATAGCTTAGAATCTATAGCACCGCATATAAAACTATAAAAATCAATTTTTAATTCATTCATTAAATTCTGCTCTATTAAGAAATTTTCTATTAAATCAAAAGTTTTAAAAATATCAAAAGTTCTTTTGCTTTTTGCACTAGATGTCATTATAGAGCCTTCTCTAATACGGTAATAATATAAAGCTTCATCTAAAAATGCGATTCTTTTAGCTAGTATTAAGGATTTGATATGCGGATATATATCTTCAAAAAGTAAATTTTGCGGATAGAATTCTTCATTTTTCCATAGATAATTTATTAAAAATTCATATGAATACAAATGACAATATGCCATACAACAACTAGAAAATAAAACTGATTTAATTTCATCAAAACTGCATACATCATTTTTTCTAATCTTATAACATTTATTTGTATACCAAGGATCTTTTTTATCTATTTTATTAGTTGCTTCAATATATCGCGCAACCTCCATTATGCATATATCTGAATTTGACTCTTGTGATTTATTATATAATTTTTCTAAAGCTTGAATATCTAGCCAATCATCTGAATCTGCAAAATAGATATATTTAGGATTTATATTGCTATCTATTAGATATTTTATACCTGAATTTCTAGCCGCACCAAGTCCGCCATTTATCTTATCTACGATATGAATTCTACTATCGTTTTTAGCATACTCTTTTAAAATTTCTAAACTAGAATCAGTTGAACCATCATTTATACAGATTATTGCTATATCTTTTAAAGTTTGATTAATTACTGAGTCTAGGCACTCTCTTAAATATTTTTCTACATTATATACAGGGATTATTATTGATACTTTTGGATTAGACATTATTTTCCTTTAAATCCCAAATTTAACTCTTAATTTGCGTCTAATCACAAACCACCTACCCTCTATAAAAGCCCCAATCTTATCCATCGGTCCAAATTTGCCCTCTTTGATTTTCAATCTCCTTTTAAGGATATCGCACTCATGTATGCCAAGTGATATATAGAGCTTTTGCCATCTCTTATCGCATTGATTTTTTGATGCGAATTCTCTCATCTTGGCAATTGCTACTTCAAAGCTATCTATACAATTTTTTAAATTTTCTATACTTTTGTCATTGGTGCTTGAGCTTGGATTATATCTATAATAATAGAGCATATCAGATATGAAATTTAGCCTTTGGCAATTATGATAAATCACAAACATAGCTAGCACATCCTCAGCCATTATAAGTCTTGCATTAACACTCATTAAAAAATCCAAATTCGCTTGATAGATATCCCTTTTAATCAGTCTACCCCAGATATTCCAAGATATATTTTTACTTCTAAAAAGCCAACTACCAAATTCATTCCCACTATCAAAGCTAGATCTCTCAAACTCGCTAAACACACTAGCGCTATTATTATTCCAATAATAACTCCCAAATGTAACTATATCATAATACCCATCTTTAGTGGCATTATAAGCTATCTCACAAGCCCTTAAATCCAAAAAATCATCAGAATCTAAAAATACCAAATACTCGCCATTAGCTGCTAAAACAGCGTTATTTCTACTAGTAAATGGCCCTTGATTGTAGCTATTTTTAATAATCTTTATTCTATTATCATTTTTAGCATACTCTTTGGCGATATCCATGCTTTTATCACTTCCACAATCATCTACTATGATAATCTCTATATCTTTTAAACTTTGATTTATTGCTGAGTCTAAGCATTGGCTGATATATTTTTCTACATTATAAACTGGTATTATTATAGATATTTTCACACTATTCAAGACAAATCTCCAAACACCAAAACCTCTAAAATTACCATATTTTGCTATAATTTGGCGCAATTATACATAAAAAAGGCTTAAAATGTTCCATATAGTATTTAGCGCAGATGAAAATTATATCAAATACACAGCAGTGCTTATAAATAGCATTATCAAAAATACAAATTTAAATCTAAATTTCAAAGATTTTTGTCAAAAACCTACCCCGCAAATGCCACCTAATAGCTCATTTAGTAGCTATGAAAATTTAAATTTCGATGATTTAAGCGCTGAAAATAGAGCTGAAGGCTATGTATTTCACATATTAAGCGACCAAATCTCCACCGCCACACAAAATAAGCTAAAAGCCCTAGAAAAGAGCCTTAATGAGATTTACCCTTGCTTGATTGTCACTCATATTTTAAATGATGATGAGTTTAGTGATTTTCCAGTTTCTGGGGCAGCACATAGCAACTTTTTGCCTTATTACCGATTAAAACTCAAAAACTATCTCAACCCAAGCGTGGATAGATGCTTATATCTAGATTCCGATATGCTCTGCCTTTGCGACTTAAGGGAGCTTTTTGCTATTGATTTAAAAGAGAGTATCCTAGCTGCTATCAATGACCCCGGAAGCAAAAAACGAAAGATCAAATTCAAACAAAATAACAATATAATCACCCATAAATTTACAAATGACTACTTCAATTCTGGATTTTTACTCATCAACACAAAGGCTTATATAGAGAATAAAATAGAACAAAAATGCCAATCCCTAGCCCAAAATGCCACCTATATAAAAGCCGCCGATCAAGATCTATTAAACGCTACAATACCAGCAAATAAGCTCTTAAAGCTACCTATTAGCTATAATTTTTCATCTATTAGCTTCTGTTTTGCGATCTGTAAAGATGAGCAAAATCACCGCCTTAACTGCTCTAGGGCTGAGTTTATGCAAAGCTATAAAGAGCCGAAAATCATCCATTATGGCGAAAAGCCTTGGCGGTTTTTAAAAAGCTATACCGATAGCCAAAATCGAAATATCAATGATATTTGGTGGGAGTATGCTGCTAGCACACCAGAGTTTAAAGATGAGCTGATGGCTATGAGAAATGATATAAATGAGTATAAGGTTTTTGCTACTTTAGGCTTTGAGATTTTAAAAGCTTTAAAAAGCGTTTTTGGCTATTTTGTGATAAAAAATTTAATAGATAAACCACTAGATAATCTAAATTTAAATAGCGAAATTCCAGATGATATTTTCGGGCTTTGCTGTATTTTAGGAGAGATGATAATATACGCTAGAAAACATCAAAAGAGCCCTTTAAGCGTCTTGCTAAAAGCTTATAAAATGAAAACGACATTTACCAAATACAACACAAAAAATTTTCTATAAGCTAAATTCAAAATAGAGCCAAATTCCGCACAATTGCGTAAATTCGCAAAGTATTAACTTCAAATTCTCAACTTTGCGAATTTTTTAATACTCAATTTTTTAAATTCGCAAAGTTTGTAAAATAGCTTAAAATCCCAAATTCACGCCGCCGCCATCATTTAATTGGTAGTTTGCATCACGACCTTCGCTATATCCTGGGCCAGAACCACCGCCTAATGGACGACAAATGTAGCCTTCTTTCATTTGGCCATCTATGATTTTAGCATAGCTTAGCTTTGGTGTAGCTCTTGTTATCTCGACTTCTCCTACTTTGCTCTCTACTCTCATATCGCTTGTACTTTGTTTGGTGTAACTATCTTTTAGAGCTTTGCCTTGAGAAAAGCACTCAAATCTCTCGCCTACATTTAAATTTTGTGTAAATACCACTTCTTGTCCATTTACATTAGCGATTTTTAATGGATAAATAGCATTTAATATATCGCTTGTGATTTTATCAGCGATTTTTTTGAATGCCGCTTCATTTGATTTTAGATCATCTTTTACGCTTACACTCATTGTAAGAGTATTGCTATATTTTACCTCCCTAGTGGCAAATAAAATCACTTGATAATCCACTGCAAATTCCGCTTTTGTGATATTTTGGCCAGTTAGATTACTCTGTTTTGTTCTAGCTTGTGCGGCCTTAATATCAAAAATCATAAGATAATCACTACCAAGAACATTTTTAAGCTTATAAATCTCATCTCTTTTGGTATCGCCGCTATCTATTAAGGCCTTTTCCATCTCATAATATCCACCATTATCTCTATCAAGGATATTAAATTTTCTTGATTTAGTTAAATTTGAGATTATATGAGTTTTTAGGTTTTCGCCAAGCCCTCTAGTATCTCCATAACTAGCATTAAATACCGCTAAGCTTCTTCTTTGCTTATTATCTAGACCTGGGGCTTTGTAGCTTTTGGTGGTTTTTGAGTTTTTTATCTCGACTACTGCTACCCACTTGCCTGTGCTATCTTGATTAGTGCTGATAATCTCATAGCTATCGGCTCTGCCTTTTGTGGCTTTGCTGATATCATTTGAATAGGCATCTACGATATTTGAGCCGCTATTATCGCTTATCGCTTGTGTATTTGATTTTTTTATAGAGTTTATATTCACCCCGTTAATCTTACCAATAGCTTCTATAATAGCGTTATTTATAGCCTCTTCTCTTGTAAGGCCATGACCTTCTCCCATAGCTGTTTTAGTGCTAGTGTGAGTTAGAACCTCAGCATTTAAAGCGCAAGCCAAAAAAGCAAATATAAATAGATATTTTTTCATACTCTATCCTAAAAATCATCTATCGTATTTACCACTTTTGAGCTTCTTTGAGTAGCCTTAGCTGGTGTAGCGGAATTTGAAGTAGTGCTTGAGCCCTTTTTATCTGATATGGCGTTTGTGATATTTAGATAATTAGCATAAGAGTAGTATCTCACCACGCCTACATATTCCACGCCATTTTCATCAGTATAATCCCATCTTTTTAGCGTTTGTATCCCACGGATTTGACCTGAAGCTTTTGCTTGTATGGTTTTAGAGACTCTATCTATCATATTTTCTAATGTCTCTTCTTGAATTTGCGTATCACCTGAGAGAATATTTTTTGTCTCTTTTATATTTTGGTTTATTGCCTCACCTGTCTCTTTCTCATCGCTAAATGATACACTAGTATTGATAAACTCTATTATAGCCGCATCAGCTTGTGCTGCGGCGGTATCTTTGGCTATACTCTCTTGTCTATCTGCTATTTTGCTATTAGCATCTGGGATATAACCCCAATTTCCATAGCTTAAAATTATAGGCGCACCATTCTCATCATATACTAGCCTAATTCCATACTCTTGTATAAAACCGGCTTTTTCTTTTGGTAGATACTCTACTACTGGCTTACCACCTTTTGCTTTTATGAGTGAAGAGGTTTTATTTTTCATATCTTTTGCGATTTGTCTAGTTTTATCACTCATTACAGCGATAACACCAATTCTATAATTACCCCTTTTTGTCTGTGTTACAACCGTTTTTACCGGCACCAATCCACTCATATTGCCAAAGGCTTTTGTAACGATATTTTTAGTAAATTCATCTTTTAAAAGCTCTTTTTTTCTCACCTCTTCTAGCCCTTGGCTATCTACACCTAGATCATTTAAAGCCCTATTTAATTCAGCACCCGCTAGCTGCGTTAGCTGATCAAAAATTTGAGAGATAGTCCCGCCTTTTGGCAACTCTTCAAATTCCCTAGCGTTGTCTGATTGATCTGCTTTGTATCTGCTTATGCTACTTGTAGCTATCCTACCAAAGGCATCTTTGACAAACTCACCTTGTAAATTTAATAGAGCTCTATTATAGGCATTTTGTAAAGATTTAGCAAAGCTTTTATCAGTTGGGCTTAGCGTTACATCGCTAACTCCGGTATAAAATGTCTTGCCATCTTTTGTGATACCATACTCTATACCAAACTCATCCTTAAACTCATCAAAAAAATCTTCTATGCTTTTAGGTGTTATATCTTGCGTGCTAGCATCGCTTAATTTGTTTTGGATATCCACATCGGCTTGAGTTATCTCATTAGCCTTATCCCCCATCCCAAAAGCCAAAGCCGCACAAACTGCCATTGATAATAGTATCTTTTTCATCTCTTATCCTTTATAATATCTTACCAAGTTACGCTATCGCTAGAGCCGGCTTTATTGATTGTCTTTTCATCCTCCCAATACACTAGACCCGAATTTAGATCAGTCAAACCAAGTAAAAATAGATATTCAACCTTTGTTTTGCCGTTGCTTAATCTTATATTATCTTGACGAATTTTACCAAATAGCGAAAAATCAGGCGAGATTAGAGTTCCCTTTTTGGCTATTGTTTTTTGATTAAATTCATCATTACCCCTTAGCTCTCTAACATCTTCGCTCATACTATCAAGCGCCCCACCAGATGCCACCGCAGAAGTGAGTATAAACTTACCCGATCTTCTCATAGCTTGAGTGATTTTCCTAGTTAGTTTATCAGTATCTAGCCTAAGAGCCGTATCATTGACTACTCTTCCTATTGCTACAACTTTTCTGATCCCTGGCTTTTGATTAGCAAATGCCGGATCACTAAGCAAACTATTTATCATAGTTTCAGCCGCCAACTCAAAATCCTCATTGCTTAACCCAAGGGTAATAGTATCACCTTGATTGACCTTGGCGCTATTATCTGTATAAAATGGCTGATTAGTACATCCACTAAGCAACAAAGTCGCCGCCACCACACTCATTAAAGTTAATTTTCTCATCTTATAACCCCTTTGTAGTTAGATAAATTTTAAAGCTTTTAGCTCTTTTGTCTTGAGCTAGTTTATTGATAGAGATTTGGCGATTAGCATTGAGACGTAAAATCTTATAGCTCTCATCGATTGAATTCCTAAGCTCAAATCCACTCTCATCTAGCCAAACTACCTTATACGCCACATCCATTTCAGAATTACTTTTTAAAATAACTTGAAACTCCAATAACCCAAGATCATTAAATCTGTGATTGATACCTTGGACTATATCCCTATCTATCGCCTCTAAGCTAACTAAATTCGAGTTATAGCCACTATCCCCTAAGACTATATCGCTATTACCAGCACAGCCAAACAGCATAGCACATACCAAAAACATTGCTAATTTTTTCATATTTCACCTCTGTATTATAATGGATTTTACCATATCTTTATTTGATGATCTCAGCCAGATCAACGCATCTTTGCTCTTATCTATCTTATCACTAGCTATGATTTTACCGCTACTATCTTTGATTGTATATGAGCCTTTATTTTCTACCATAGCGATACTAGCTATTTTCGGTAGAGTTTGCCACACTCTTATATCAGCTTTATTTGTTGCTGAAAGCAAAAAAGTTGTAGCCAAAGACGCTACCCCACCAAATTTATCAGCCACGACAGCACTAGTTGCGGATTTGATAGTGCCTGATAATATAGATTTAGTGATTATCCAAGGAAGCTCTATTTTAAACTCAGTAGCAAAAATATTATCAAAATTACTAATTTGAGTCGCCTTAACCCCATTTATGCTTATATCTTTATAGCTAAAATCACGCTTTTTAAGCATCGGCAAAGATAAACTCAAAGTTGCCACCCCATCGCTAATAATATATGGAATATTTATAGCAAATTCATTTTTTATAGTCCCAAGGCCATCTTCATAAGCTAAAAATATATATTTTTTGCCCTTAGATTTTACATTTTTGGCTCTAGTTTGCAATCTTTTGTTTATAGCTGATATCGCTTTATTTTTAGGATTAGCGATAGCTATTTCACGGAATTTATCTGCTGAATTTTTATAATCCTTATCTAAATAGAAAAAGACAGAAGCCGCATAAGTAGCATATGGATTGATGAAATTTTCACTAGTTTTAAACTCCTTAAAAAGCCTAGAATACTCATCATATACTAATTTAGTATTTTTTAAATTCTTTTTGTAATTTGGGTCGCTTTTTTGTTTCTCTAGCTCCTCTTTGGCCGCTTGGATCTGTGGAGCGAAATACTCCTTAGCCATATCTTGACGGATTAAAGCACGATTAAACTCCACTCTAGCATTTTCAAAGTCATTTAAACTCATAAAATTCAGTCCCTTATAGAGATTTACCATTATTCTCTCATACAAATTTCCATCATAATCACTAAATGTATCATTTAAAAGTATCCCTACAAGGTTTCTAGCTATCTTATTGCCTGTACTTTCTAAATCCACATCATATTTATACTTATCTTCAGCAATATCCAAAAGCTCATTGCTAAGTGCGAATTCCTGACAAACTCTAGCTATTGAAGCAGCATTTATAGCAGTATATATCGGATCTTTATTATCTTTGGCCTTTTGAATCTCATTTTCAAAGTAGCTCTGATCGCATTTATTCACCCCAAATTTGCTTATATAATCATCAGGCATAACAGCGATAGAAAGGGCATTTGGCACAGCACAACCACTAAATCCAAGCAATATAATCCAACACAAAAGAACAACTCTAATCATAGATAACCTAATTTTAAATTTACCGAAAAATTGTCGCAAAATATAATTAATTAATGGTAAATTATATATTAAATTTACATTAGTTATTTATATTACTTTTGTTATATATCTTTAGATTTAAGTAGGTAAATTTAAATCAAATTTAAAATTCCAAGTATCCTACCCATATCAATATCAAAGCCCAAAATCTTTGCTCCTAAAAACCCATCAACTGCCAAAATAGCTGGCAAAACTAAGGCCATCTCAACTGTTGAGCCAGTCTTTACTGCTATTTTCTTAGGCAAAATTCGAGCCACAAAACGCTTTTTAAATGGATAAAAATATCCCTGTATTCCACTAGGTGTTAGCATATCCCCGACATGATGCATAATCATACCAAATCCTAGCGCCCCCCATGCAATCTGCCCAAAAATCGCCCACGCTACAAAAAGCAGCACCGGAATAAATAAAAAATGTGTTGGTCCACGATGTTTAAAAAATGTCGCAGTAATCTGCGAAATCAGTGGAAATTTGCGTGAAATAAAGCTTCTAGGCTCATCAATATCAGGCAAAACAGAACCAAATAAAATCAACCCCACCACATAAGCAGTTTGTGTTTTATCTAAATTTGCCACACCGCTTAAATCTACTGCGCCCACAAAGCCCATCGCTCCAAGGGCTCCAATTGCTAAATGCGTTCTAAATGTCAAAACTCTCTCCAATCCACAAGCCTAAAACTGCTGCAAATAGCACGCCAAGGCTAAAAATAAAAGTAAATTTAAAATAATCTAAAAGGGATATTTTCACCCCACGAAGCTTAAGGTTTGCAAGCCATAAAAGCGTAGCTAGCGAACCAATTGGCGTAAGCTTTGAACCGATATTACACCCTAGTAAATGAGCATAAATCAGCCCCATATCAGCACCAAAATCCCTAAGTGCAAGATCTCCTAGCATTACCATTGGCAAGTTATTAATTAATGCTGAGCCAATACTTGAACCAAGTGCGATACCAAGAAGCGAACTAAATCTATCAAGCCCAGCAAGCATCTGGATATTTTGGCGTAAAAACTCCAAAATCCCAGCCATTCCAACACCATAAACCATCACAAAAAGCCCTACGCTAAAGACTACTACGCCAAAAGGTGCACGCTTAAAAAGTGCAAATTTGCCACTATCTTGCATCATTATAGAAATTAGTGCAACCAGCAAGATAAATAGGCTAATTGGCAACTCCATCTCTTCAAAAATCATACTCCCAATAGGCAACAAAATCAGCAAAAATAGACACGCCAAAAATCTCCCAGACCCAATCCTTCTAGCTGGCAGCTTAAACTCTAGCACTGCAGGAAGTCGCCTAGCTAACACCAACCAAAACAACCCACACGCAGCAATAAAAGCAAAAATTTGGGCTAAAACCATCGCCTCAAAATACTCTTTAAATGAGAGATTAAAAAGCTTTGCAGTTATGATATTGGTTAAATTTGAGATAATCAAAGCATTAGAACCAAAATCACTCAAAAAACCAAAAAATAATAAAAATGCCACTAAGGGTGTGGTTATACTTAGCTCATCTTTAGTATTAGAAAATAGTGCAAAAACTAAAGGGGTTAGCACTAAAATTGCTCCATCATTTGCTAAAAATGTAGCTACAAATAGACCCAATCCCATCATAAGAGCAAAAAATTTAAGCGTTGCAATCCTATAAATTCCACCACTACCTTTAGCAAATTTTCCAATAATTCTCCCAGCCAAAGCGTCAAAAAATCCCATCTGCTCAAACGCCATAGCAATGATAATTAGCCCCACTAGCACCAAAGTAGAATCCCATACCATTGCTAATACGCCAAAGGCAGATGAGACGCTCACCACGCCAAACATCATAGCCGCTATCGCACCTGCAACCGCACTAGCCCACACTGGAAGTCCAAACGGCCTAGTATAAATTAGCGCCATTGAAATAGCAAAAATCGCAAACGCCACTCTAGTTACTTGCCTTCATATCAATCACATATCTAAACTGCCCTGAGCCGTTTGTTAGCTTTTCATACGCCTCATCAATCTGATTTGGAGTAATAAGTATAGTTTCTGGATAAATCTCATTTTCAAGCGAAAAATCCAACATCTCTTGGGTCTCTTTAATTCCCCCAATTAATGAACCATAAATTTTCTTACCAGCCTTATGTACTAGATCAATTATACTCACACTTGGTGCTTCTTTATAAGGTGGCAGCCCTACAATAGCTAACTCTCCTCCAAATTTAAGCAGATCAATATATGCTATAACATCATATGATGTTGGAATTGTCGAGATAATCAGATCAAATCTTTCATTAACGATATTTTTATCTGTATTTGTATAAAAACTAGTAGCGCCAAGGGCTAGAGCATCGGCCTTTTTATTCTCATTTCTAGCAAATACGCTAACTTGTGCGCCCATTTTGACTGCGTATTTTAGCGCCATCATTCCAAGCCCACCAAATCCAGCTACACCAACCTTATCACCGGCTTTAATTTTAGAAAATTTAAGTGGTGAATATGTAGTAATTCCAGCACAAAGTAGTGGAGCTACTTTATCTAATGGGGCGTTTGCTCGAACTTTAATAGCGAAATTTTGACTTACTACAATGTTGCTTGAGTATCCACCAAATGTTATCTTGCCACCATGGAAAAAGTCAGGGCAATTATAGGTATAAACTGTTTTTCCTTGCTGACAAAACTGCTCTTGACTAGCCTTACACGCCTCGCACTCACCGCAGCTATTTACCATACAACCAACTCCAGCATAGTCGCCAATTTTAAATTTAGTTACATTTTTACCTACAGCTATTACCTGACCTGCGATCTCATGACCTGGAATACATGGATAGCTCGTACCACCCCATTCATCTTTGGCCGTGTGAATATCGCTATGGCAAATTCCCGAATATAGAATTTCAATTAATATATCATTATCTCCTACACTATGACGGGTAAATTCAATTGGAGTGAATTTAGAATCCTTAGATAACATCGCATAACCAGTGGCTGGAATTGTGAAAATATTGTTCATTTTATAACCTTTTTTTGAATTTTATACAATTTGATTTTATTTAAATTTAGGTAATTTTATCTAAGTTTAGTAAAAATTAGGATGATTTAAATCAAATTTATACTTTAAATCGTCATTGCAAATTTTTAATAAATATAAAGTAATTTTTTACATAAGTGTTATTTGATAAATATTACTAGAATTTAATAAACCCTCGCAATGACTAAGCATTGCGAGTAAATTTAAGTTACTGTAGTAGTCTTAATATATTTTGTTGGACAGCATTTGCCTGACTCATAGCGTAGCTTCCACTTTGGGCTAGTATGTTAAATTTAGAGAAGTTTGCACTCTCGCTAGCAAAGTCTACATCTCTTATTTGAGATTTGGCTGATTTTACATTTACTTGAGTAACTGTAATATTATTTATAGTAGCTACTAATTGATTTTGTACTGAACCTAGGTCAGCTCTTAGCTTGTCTAGAGTTTTTCTAGCTGCTTCAGCTACATCAACCATAGCTTGAGCACCACCATATTTTATCACAAAAACTTGCCCACGAAACTTTTGTGTATAAGGCAAGGCTGAGAGTATGATTTCAGCGGTTTTTATATGAGATTTTATTTCTTATCCTTTTAATACAACTAAAATTAACTTGTTGTTTTAATTAAATTGTTTTTTTCTACAAAAGAAATAAAATCATTTATAATATTATTATTTCTTTCTATTATTTCGGTTTTGCTAAATTCACTATAGTTTTTATGTATAGAGTTTAATTCATTATTTTGTGATTTTTTATAATGTTTTTCTTTGTCAGCAAAACTAAAATCACTTGCTCTAATGTTTATTTTTCTCTCCAAAAGGACTTTATTGCCAATAAATTCTATTTCATTGCCACTAAAATTTTCTCTTTTTGCTCTTTCTTTTGCGTAAATATGTTCTATTTGAAATTGCTCAGTTAATCCCGGTGTTTTCTGGGTACTATCTTTTAAAAACCACCAAGTAAGCATAGAACGAGTTATTGAATTATTATTGCTAAATTTTTGAGTTTGTATAAATGTTTTTAAATTTTCTTTTTCAAACAAAAACTTTGAAAAATCCATTTCCTTGTCGTTAATAATATCTACCATAACGCTATAAATAGGTATTCTTAGCTGAGAGACGCTAGGATATATAAAAGAATATGCAAAAATAAACGCTGTTATTTTCTCTAAAAATTTAGCAAATTTTATATTATCAAGCTTATTTTGCTCATCCTTATTTTTCATAAAATATACAGAAGTGATATTTGCCCACATTATATTTGGGGCATAGTTTAAAATAAAAAGCCATCTTAAAGTATTTTCATCAAAATAATTTTTATCTTGAATAGAAATTGCTTGCCAAAAGCTACCCAAGTTTTGCAAGTCTTCAAAAGTCCTATCGCTTTTTAATAAAGCATAACTATCCTTTTCATAAAAATCTCTCAAACCCTCTGTTGTGCTATTTTTATTACCTTTTAAAGCTCTTTGATAATACATATAACGATTAAAAATTTCATCAGTAGAAGTATTATCTTTTTTAGAAAATACCTCTTTACATAAAATTTCCAAATTTTTCCATTTTTCTATAAATTCATCTTTTTGATTTTTTGCTACATAAAATTTATAAAATTGTGCTTTAAAAATATCTGCATCAGCTAGTGGCTTGCCTCTATCATTTAAAGTAGAAAAAATCCTAAGTGCTGTTTTTTCATTATCTGCTTCAATAGGCAACAAAATACAATTATTTAAAATTCTAGTTGGTAAATAAGCGAAATAATTAGGATATTCTTTTAAAAATTCATCTACTTCTTTTTCAAAATACCTAAAATTTATGGCATACTGGCTTTTAAAATCTTTAGCATCACCAGTTTTTAGAATTTCTAAAAATTCATTCTTATGTTCATCTAAGGCTACCTGAGAATCTATTTTTAATTTTTCTTTGTTTTCATTGCCAAATTCATCACTTTTCCAAATACATTGTGCCAAGTTTTGCTTTGTTCGCATAGAATTTTCATCTTCCATTTTTTCAAGTCTTTTATAAAAAACCCTAAGTAATAGCATTAAAGTAGTAAGCCTTTGTTGCCCATCTATTACTTCAAGCTTTTTATTATTCTCAAAAGTTACAATAGGGCCTAAAAAATATTCTTCATCAGAATTAAAATTTTCAGGTTTTTTATCTGGAAAAGCGAAATCAAAAATATCTTTCCAAAGAGTTTGACACTCATCTTCTCCCCAAGCATAAGGGCGTTGATAATCAGGTATTAAAAAATCAGATCTTTTATCTTCAAATAATTGTTTAATCTTTTTTTGGTCTATGTTTAATTTTGACATTTTTTACTCCACTAAAAGTTAAGTTTGAAATTTTTAAATTTTAGCTAAATTTTTTGATTTTCACGCTTTAATTATAATTAAAATTTGATAATTTATCCCTTTTTATCCCTTTTTATCTCATTTATTTCAAAATATAATTTTATTAATCCGCCTTTATACCAAGTTTTGGTGGCTTTGATAAGGGCTTGGCCTAGTCTGTATGGTGCGCTTTGTTTTTCAGCTAGGGCGGGTTTATAATCTTCGTAATGCTCTATTGGTGGGACTTTTAAATTTGGTTTGGTTTGGATAATTTGGAGATACTCTATCTTTTGACCTCTATGCTTTAAAGCGATAGCTAATAAAATAAAAGGCAATTTAATCTTGCCAAATATAGTTGTGTGATTTTCTATCATCGCATAACCAAGTTTGTAAGCTAGGTGATATCTTATTCTCTCTATGGCGTAATTGGCTTTACAAATGAAGCCACCTTTATACTCGCTGCCACCGCATTTTAGCCATTTTTGGTAGTATTTATCCCAAATTTCGCCCCAAAATTGATAAACTAGCTCATTATTCCAAAACCGCCCATCTCGCCCCCAAGCGTGGATTATCGATGCTCCTATGCTTTTACGCCAAAATGTGCTACTAGTGTATTCATAGCCTAGATTTTTGACTTTAAATTTATTATCTAAGATTAATAAGCTAAGCACGCCTTGGTCATTGGCTCCATATTTTGCGCTATAATTATAGATTTGATTATAGCACTCTTTTGGGTTTGGGATTGTATCATAGTAGGCCACAATCCCACTTCTATAAACTCTACAATCTTTAAATTCGCCGTTATAATCCCTAAGTGTTGGATTTAAAAGACTCTTACCCCTATGAGCGCTAAAGTGATAACCCTTCAATCTAAATAGCTCACCAACTCCTTTAAGTAGCAAAATATCAAAATCAAGATAGACTATACACTCACACTCATCAAGCAACAAAAGTGGCTCAAACATCCCATAAGCCATATGTGTCCAGCGAGAGAAAAAGGGCGAATTTAAGATATTTTGGTTATTTGTGTGTGGCTTTAATCTCTTAGCAAAATCATCCTTGGTAAAGCTAATAAATTTAACCTTCGCCCCACCAGCAACCCTAGCAAACGCTTCTAGCTCACTTTGCGTAAATCCATCATGAACGATATAAAATATATCAACTTCACCGCCCATTACCTCAGCGATATTTGCCACCATTGTCCCGATAGCAAAGGCGGAGTTACTAGTCGCTGCTAATAAAATTCCATTTTTATATGGTTTTTTCATCTATCAATATCTATGCTCATCGATGATAGCACGAACTAGCCTCACAACCCCAAATATCAGCGTCAAAATCACAAAAATCGTGATGATATTATACATTTTATTTGGATACGCAGCGCTATCTGGTACATATGGGCTTTGGATCACTACTACTTGCTTAGCCTTTCTACCGATCTCAATTCTAGTTGTCTCAACAGCTGTGATAGCGGTTTTATATACATCCTCAGCAAAGCTTAAATTCAGATACAAAGCCTCAAATTGCGCTACAACATCATTTAATTTATCTTGAGAAGCATTGGATGCTACCTTGCGTTTTTCTTTTTCTAACTGCTCTTTATGCGCTCTTAATTCAGCTTTTAAAGCTGCAATTTCAGGCGCATTGTCATTAAGATAACTTCTCATAGTGTTGAGTTCAGTCTCTTTTTTAGATATTTGAAGCTCTATTTCGGTGATAAATCCAGCCTTGGTTTTAGCTAGGCTTTGAGGGTCAAAGACTCCATACTCATTTTGAAAAGCCAAAAGCTCATTTTTGGCATCTTTATACTTTTGTTTAGCACTCTCTAGCTCACCTTGGGCAAATCTTAGCTGCTCTCTAGCGATATTATGCGAAATTTCATTTATAAATCTCTCACTCTCTTCTAAAATAGCGGCCGAGATATTACGAGCATCTTCAGGGCTAAAGCCCTCTACAGCGACATTTAAAAGCCCTGTTGTATCATCAAATAATATATGGATTCTATCTCTATAATATTTTAGATAGCTCTCTTTGCTAGTTGATGAGTAGATACGGAAAAATAGATCTATTTTTTGCTTTTCATAAAGCGATCTTAAATTTATCTTTTCATCAAGTTTTTGGAGCATATCAAAGGATTTTATATACTCTTGTAAAAGCTTGATATCTTCAGTTGAGCTAGACGCCACCCCTACCAAACTCTCTATCCCGCTTAAAGATATTGGCGAGCCACCATCTGTGGATTTAACGCTTAGAGAGACATTACTAACATATCTATCAGCAGCGATAAAGGCATAGTAAAATATCACCACAATCATTATATAAATCACAGTTTTAAAACTATCAAGTCTATTTAGACGCTCTTTGTGTTGTTTTAGATCCTTAATAGATCTTAAAATCATAGTTCTTTTATTCAACTGCATATCCTTTTATACATTTCAATTCCTTCATCTACATCATCATAAACTGTAGTCATTCCGCTATTTACTAAGATTATCTTATCGCACCACTGCTTTATCTCGGCCATATTGTGCGATACCATTATAACCTTGGAATTGCTTAGTTTTTCTTTATATATAGCATCGCTTTTTTTCTTAAATTTAGCATCGCCTACAGCCCCGGCCTCATCTATCAAATAATAATCAAAGTCAAAAGCCATACTAAGCCCAAATCCTATGCGTGATCGCATACCTGATGAGTAGGTGTTCATCGGTTCATCAAAGTATTTACCAATCTCAGCAAATTCCTCAATATAACGCACCTTCTCTTCTAAGGCCTCGCCCCTATATCCATAAACTCTAGCTACAAACTTCACATTATCCCTAGCTGAAAGTGAACTTTGAAATCCACCAGCTAGACCAACCGGCCATGAGATTTTCTTATCCGTGATGACTCTGCCAGCATTTGGGATATCAGCCCCGCTCAAAAGTCGCATAAGAGTGGATTTACCAGCGCCGTTTCTACCGATTAAGCCTATACTACAATCATCAGGAAATGTGAAGGTAAATTCACGAAAGACAAAGTGCTTATCGCCATTGCTTAGTGGGTAAAATTTGGTTAAATTGTCTAATTTTATCATGGTCTGCTCGCTACCAATTCTCTTCTTTTATAATAGTAAAACCAAAATCCTATAAATAATAGCACTACATTAAAAACCAATGGATAAGCCAAATTCACACCATCAGCTAGCGGATATCCATCAAAATAATAATATTTTATACTCTCGCAAATATGAAGCATAGGGTTATAAAGCATATATTGTAATATATTAGATGGAATTATCCAAATGGGAAAAATCACACAAGATAGCATATACAAAGCAGCTGTAAAATATGTCAAAACAATCTTAAGCGGCTCCATAAAATGCGTAATAATCGCAAATATCACACCAAGGCTAAATCCAGATAGCACCATCAAGGCCAAACTAACAAACATAGCCAAAAAATCCCTAGGCAAGACATCATAGCCCATTATCCACCCAGCCAAAACCATCACACAAAAAAATATCAAAGAGTACATATAAAACTCAAGCAAAGTTCTAGCTAAAAATACATGAATTGGCCTAACAGGCTTATAAAAAAATAGAGTTAAATTCCCAGCTATCCCGCCCATAAGCTGCGTAACAATATTTCTAAACATAAAAAAAGGAATTATCCCACAAGCCAAAAACATAAAAACAGGCGTCCCACCAGGGATAGATAAATTCGTGATATACTCACGGATCAAGGTTACTAAAGTAGTTATCACAAGGATTTGCATCAGTGGCTCACCAACTACCCAGAAGTATCCTAGATGCCTATTTTTGCCAAATCTAGTTTTTAGCTCTCTAAAAAATAGCGCCCTTATGACATTTAGCACTATATCCTCCGCAAAATTATTTGATAAATTATAGCAAAATAAGGTTACAAATCAGCCCAAAAACTATTTAAATTCCACCATTTAGAAAATACATCAGGATTTCTTTTTAGATTAGTTACAAATCAATCCAAAAATTATTTAAATTCCACCCCATCTTTTAGATAATAGCTCCCAATTATCTGTGTATTATCTATCAAATATGCCCTAAATTTGGCATAAAGCTCGCTATCAACCTTAGATTGAATAGTCCAAAATTTATCTAAATTTATATCTTTTGTAGTAAGGCCTTTGATATCATACATAGATTTTCCAAGGCAAATTACAGGCTTAGAGTAGCTTAGGGCATTTAGCCCGACGGTGCTATTGATTAAAATTACAGCTTTTGAGTTTTTGATTATTGTAGGCAAATGAGCATCAAATGCAGCCATCACACGCCCTTCAACCTTATAAATTTGAGCTAAATAGCCAATATATGAGCTATAATTTTTCTTGCCTCTATCCATCGGATGATGCTTAAAGATCAAAATCATATCCTTAGGCGCATTCTTAGAAAATGATGAGATAATATACTCAATAAAGCTCTCCATAGTCTTAAATCTAGAGTGAGTTCTAACCTGAAAATCATCATGAGTTTGAAGTGCTACAAAATAGTATCTCCCACTTAGCTCCCCATTTAAACGCTCATTTAAATTTTTTTCGCTAAATTTATATTTAATCTTTCTAAAAAGATTGCGAATCCCATAAAACCCCTCTCTAATAGGCGAAAAATCACGATGATGAATGTAGTTAGGATATAAAAAATAGAATATATTTGCTATGAGATAATACTGCACCGCCCACCACGCCATCAAGGCATAAGTAGAGGTGGATTTAGCTGAAAATGGCTTGGTTAGTGGCTTGTAAGCATCATAAAATTCCCTATCTCTAGGCATTTTAGAGTGGTTATTGACCCCATAAGACTCCATTGTGATAAATCCAGGACGCAAATACCCCTCTTCAAAGACATAAACACTAATCCCCAAATTCCTAGCTATCTTAATAGCCATTTTGTGATAAAATCTACAATCCCCAAATAAAAAGACAATATCAATATTATTATCTTGATAAAATTTATTTATAAATTTAGGCCACTGCTTTGGTTTGGCTTTATATGCGATATAATTTTTACTTTTAGAAAAATAGGCATCACCAGCATTAAATCCAATTCTAGTTACAAAAGCGCCCTTTTTGGTACAAATATTATCAAGCTTATTAAAAAAATCCCCCATAGGACCTTGTAAAAGCAAGACATTTTTGCCTTTAATACCAGTAATTCTCTCTTCTAATCTCATCTTTTTACCACAAATAAAACTACATATAAAATTTTCTGCCCTATTCTAGCATATAGCGACCAGATCTTATGTAAAACCGCATTTATCGGCTTTTGAAGCTCTTGCTTTTGCCCTTGTAAAGCCAAAACCAAATCACTAGCCCCACAAGTCTCTAAACTCACCGGATAGATATATCTAGGATAGATTATATAGGCTCCAGCGATTAATTCATCTATATTTAAATTTCTACAACGCCTTGGAAGTGGCTTTTTATCATCGCTCAACCCCCATCCAGCCCAAAACGGCCTACCATAGCAAATAACCCTTTTACCACGCAATATAGCCTCTAAGCCACTTGTAGAGGTCATCGTGTGAATCTCATCAGCTATATCAAGTAGCACAGGCATACTCACCCCAGTTACGATCTCATCGCAATATTTTAGCGCCTCGCTCTCATCTACTTGGCCTATTCTATTGCCACTTAGCACATCAGGATGGGGCTTGTAGATGATATGAGCTTTAGGGGAGTTTGATCTAGCTTGTTTGATTAGCTCGATATTTTTCATCCCATCAGCACCGATTTTTACACTAGCGTCATCTTCGACTTGACCGATAACTAAGGCTATTTTTTTGCTATTTTTAGGCGTAATTATACCATCTTTATCATCATTATATTTTGAAATTTTGCTATTTATCAAATTTTGTTTTAATTTTATTGCCTCTTCTAACTCATAAGCACTGAATTTATGATAATTTAATATATTTTCTAATCTACTTGGTTTTGTAGTATCAAAATATATCCCAACATCATCAAAAACCAAAGAATAAGGCCTAGTAAGATCGCTCCCTAGCCCGATTGATCGGATAAATCCATCTTCTACCCTTATTATACTCACACCATTTTCATCGCACCATTTTTGTAGTTTTGGATACTCTTTTTTGCCCCAGATATAGACTAGTGAGCTAGGATTTAATCCCTTTTTTAATGCCAAAAGAAGTGGATCTTTGCTAAATGTGCTTATGAAATTTAAATTTCCACCCAAAAATGGCACCATAAATTTACGCTTCCAAATAGAAAATCCAAATAAAAATTTCTTATTATTCTCCATATTTAATTTAGAATTTTTTATGATATTTATCCTTGAGTGATAATTTTGATATTACTAGCGTGAGCTATTAAATTTGGATTTTTACTAGCATCGGCAATGACTATTTCAATTTTTGGATGATTGCTAAATTTATTAATCAATTCTACAGCTCTATTATATATAAAAGAGTTATAATCTTTATAAAATACAGGCACAATAAAGCTAAGCAACCCCAAATCCTTCAAAAATATAAAATTCGCCAATTATATCTAATAAAAAATAAAATAGATATAAATAGATTTAATACAAAATATATCCAAATTAACTAGATTGCTGACCAAATTCAGCCTTATTTTATAAAAATGCCATTATAATCCCTAATCAAAAAATAAATGGATAAATATGTTTAAATTCAAATCTACAATTCTTATGCTATTTTTAAGTGCTACATTTGCCCTAGCTAATGGGTATTTCATCGGATTTAGTGGTGGCTTAAATCATAGCTTGGTCGATGATGATAATTATGATTTAAAATCTGATAATAATCTCTTATTATCCCCTAAATTTGGCTATCAAATAAACAATACACACAGATACTCTATATCATATGAACATGGCGGCAAATCAAGTGGTAGCAAAGCTATAATATCGAACTAGCTAGCGCTTTGTATGAAATAGGTGATAGATGGATATAGAATTTGGAGCTAAAATTATGCGTACAATGTATAAAAGTAAAGATTTGGATATAAGCTTTGATTATGGTGGCGCAACCTATAAGTAAGATAGAAGATAAGCCATTTAGACTAAAACAGCTTGATATGGGGGCATATCTTGGAGTGAGTTATAGGTTTTAATTTAAATTTATTTGTTAGTTTTAAGTAGTATTTGATATAATTAAGCTTTTAATTTTTATAAGGAGTATTTATGCAAGGGTATTCTTTGGCATCATCAACTTGGGATGAAAAAGAGTTAAACGCCATTAATGAAGTTATCAAAAGCGATATCTTTACAATGGGCAAGAAAGTAGCCGAATTTGAAAAAGATTTCGCTAAATTTGTCGGATCAAAATACGCCGTTATGACAAGCTCAGGCTCGACAGCGAATTTAATCGCAACTGCAGCGCTATTTTATACCAAAAATAATAAACTAAAAAGAGGCGATGAAGTAATAGTCCCAGCCGTATCTTGGAGCACTACATATTACCCACTTCATCAATATGGCCTTAAACTCAAATTTGTTGATGTAGATTTACATACACTAAATTATGATTTAGAAGCGTTAAAAAATGCTATAAGCAATAAAACAAAGATGATAATGTGTGTCAATTTACTCGGAAATCCAAATGATTTTGATGCTATTAAAGCTATGATTTGTGATAAAAATATAATTTTATTAGAAGATAATTGCGAGTCAATGGGAGCCGAATATAAAGGCAAACAAGCCGGAACATTCGGTATTATGGGGACATTTTCTACATTTTACTCTCACCATATGGCTACTATGGAGGGTGGTTTTGTCGTTACTGATGATGAAGATCTTTATCACATTTTATTATGTCTTAGGGCGCATGGTTGGACTAGGAATTTGCCAAAAGAGAATCTAGTAGCACCAAAAAGCGATGATTGGTTTAGTGAGTCGTTTAGATTTGTATTGCCTGGATACAATGTCCGCCCTGTTGAGATGAGCGGAGCAATTGGTATAGAACAGCTAAAAAAACTTCCAAATTTCTTAAAACATAGAAGAGAAAATGCCAAGCTTTTCCAAAAATACTTCGCAAATCATCCTGATTTTATCATACAACAAGAGATTGGCTCTAGCTCGTGGTTTGGATTTTCACTCATTATAAAACCTACTTCAAAATTAAAAAGAGCTGATATTATCAAACTTTTAGAAGCTAATAATATAGAGTATCGCCCTATTGCTACTGGTGATTTTACTCAAAATGAGGTTATCAAATATTTTGATTACGAAATTTTTGGCGAACTAAAAAACGCAAAATATCTGCAAGAAAATGGATTTTTCGTAGGCAATCACCAAATAGATATTAGTAATCAAATAAATTTGCTAAATAGCGTTATAGTGGGGGGGGGCAGACCTCTAAATAATAAATTTCAAATTTCTATCGCTTATCTTAGCGAGCTAAAGGTTGCGTGATGGCGATAGAATTTGATATACAAGAGTCTAAAAAACTAAAAGGCGTTTATATCATCACTCCTAATAAATTTAGGGATTTAAGGGGTGAGATTTGGTCAGCATTTACTAGCGAAGCTATCGATAAACTCCTTCCAAATAATCTAAGATTTATCCATGATAAATTTATTCACTCAAAGCACAATGTAATCCGTGGCATTCATGGCGATAAAAATACATACAAATTAGCTACTTGCGTATATGGACAAATACACCAAGTAGTAGTAGATTGTAACGAAAACTCACCTACATATTTACAATATGAAGAGTTTGTAATAGATGCTGATAATCAAAAGATGATTTTAGTCCCAGCTGGTTTTGGCAATGCTCATTATGTTAGCTCGCAAAGTGCGGTATATTATTACAAATGTGCATATATAGGTAAATATACAGACGCAGATGAGCAATTTACTTATGCTTGGAATGACCCTAGAATAGGCATAGAGTGGCCTACAACTAATCCGATTTTATCAGAGCGAGATATGCTTATCACACAAAATTAAAACTTAAATTTAAGTAAAAATTAGGCGAATTAATGTAATAATTATGGGTTAAATAAGCCTATTATCAAGGAAATAAATGGAGAAAAACTCTAAAATTTATATCGCAGGGCATAGAGGTCTAGTCGGTAGTGCTATTTTACGAAAATTACAAAATGATGGTTATCTAAATTTGATATATAAAACACATGATGAATTAGATCTTACTAATCAGCAAGAAGTTAAAAAATTTTTTGAGATAGAAAAACCGGAATTTGTGATACTCTGTGCCGCCAAAGCTGGTGGCATAGGCGCCAATAGCAAATATAGAGCAGATTTCATCTATCAAAATTTAATGATAGAGTGTAATGTCATCCATCAAGCATATTTAAATGGTGTTAAAAAATTGCTTTTTATAGCTTCAACTACAGTTTATCCTAAAAACGCCACCTTACCAACTAATGAATCTTGGATGTTAAAAGGTGATTTGGATTATGCTAATAAGCCTTATGCCTTATCCAAAATCGCTGGTTGTTTGATGTGTGAGTCCTATAATTTACAATACAACACAAATTTTATATCCATAACCCCTACAAATTTATATGGGAATAATGATAAATTTGATTTAGAAAAATCACATGTAGTCCCTGGAATTTTAAGAAAAATGCACTTAGCCAAACTCCTAAATGAAAATAGATATGATGAGCTACTAAATGATTTAAATATGCCAAATTTAGATGAAGCTTTAGTTTATTTAAACAAATTTGGTATAAATGAAAATAGCGTAGAAATATGGGGCGATGGGACTCCTACAAGAGAATTTTTACATAGTGATGATCTAGCAGAGGCCGCCTTGTTTATCATGAAAAAGATAAACTTTAAAGATCTTATCGATAACTCACAAGAGATACAAAATACCCATCTAAATATAGGCCCAAATGAAAATATTACAATTAAAGAGCTAGCAACATTAATCAAAGAGATAGTTGGATTTAAAGGCGATTTGACCTTTAACGCTAATCGCCCTAATGGAGCAATGAATAAACTAACTGATTGTTCAAAAATTCACTCTTTAGGCTGGAAACATAAAATAAATTTAGAAGAAGGAGTCAAAATGCTGTATCAATGGTATAAAAATGGGGGGGTATGAGCTAAATTTAAAATCAATAAATAATTCTAAATTTACTCATTTATATTCAAATTGCAATTTCACTATGCCTTTTGGCTTAGGTTTAAAGGCTGCGTGATGGCGATAGAGTTTGACATACAAGAATCTAAAAAACTAAAAGGCGTTTATATCATCACTCCTAGTAAATTCAAAGATTTAAGGGGTGAGATTTGGTCGGCGTATTCAAGCGAAGCGATATTAAAACTTTTACCAAATGGCCTTAATTTTGTCCTTGATAAATTTACACTTTCAAAACCAAATGTTTTAAGAGGCATTCATGGCGATCATAAATCTTGGAAGCTTGTAACTTGCGTAACTGGCGAAATTCACCAAGTTGTAGTAGATTGCCAAAAAGAATCTCCAACATATCTACAATACGAAAAATTCATTATCAACTCAGATAATCAAAAATTAATTTTAATCCCGCCACGATTTGGCAATGCTCAATATGTTAGCTCAAAATGCGACTCTATGTATTATTACAAATGGGCTTATGAGGGTGAATATGTCGATGCAAGTGATCAATTTACATTTGCTTGGAATGATCCTAGAATCGCAATTGATTGGCCTACTAATACTCCAATTTTATCAAATAGAGATATTGAAGCAATGACTCAAGATCACACTAAAGGATTTTAAATGGATAAAAACTCTAAAATTTATATAGCTGGGCATAATGGGACGGCTGGGACGGCGCTTGTGGATAATTTAAGGGCTAGAGGCTATAATAATTTAATACTTAGAACTCGTCAAGAGCTTGATTTGACTAATCAAGAGGCAGTTGCAGATTTATTTAAAAATGAAAAACCTGAATATGTGTTTTTATGTGCCGTATTACCATGCGGTGCTGCAAATGTAGCGCAAAGAGCTGATTTTATCTATGTAAATTTGATGATACAAAATAATATCATTCATCAATCTTATTTACATGGTGTTAAAAAGCTTATATGCTATGGCTCTGGCTATATGTATCCATATCATGCCAAAAATCCATTAAAAGAAGAGTATATGATGCAAAGCGTTTTAGAGTATAACGCATATACTATGGGTATAGCTAAGATAGCTGGGGCTGCAATGTGTGAGGCATATAATATACAATATGGCACAAATTTCTTATGCTTGGCATTAAATAATCTATATGGCACAAGGGCGAATTTTGACTTTGGCAAAAGTAGAGTTTTGCCTGCTTTGCTTTGTAAATTTCATTTAGCTAAAATGCTTGAAGATGATAATTTTGAAGGTGTTTTGGCAGATTTAAATATGAATGAAAAAGAAGCAACTGAAATTCTAAATAATTATGGAATCGCTAAAGATAGTGTAGAAATTTGGGGGACCGGTAAGGTTAAAAGAGAATTTATCCATAGTGATGACTTAGCCGATGCTAGTATTTTTACTATGGAAAATATTAATTTTAGCGATTTAGCTAAGGGCAAAAATCCTCAAAATACTCATATTAATATTGGCTCTGGAGTTGCTTATAGTATTGCAGAAGTAGTTGATATGATTAAAGGCATTGTTGGATTTAATGGTCAGTTATATTTTAATACATCTAGACCAGATTCAACAATGGATAGATTAATGGATGTTTCTAAGATAAATTCACTAGGATGGAAACATAAAATCGAGTTAGAAGAAGGTATTAAAATGATGTATCAATGGTATAAAACTAGCATTAAGGGGAGGGGGTAGAGTCTAAATTTATAAATTTAACCTATACAACTACATTTAATGCAATAAATAACTTAAATTTCATTGCAGATTCTAAAAGGATTTGCAATGGATAAAAATTCTAAAATTTATATCTCCGGGCATAGAGGCTTAGTAGGTAGTGCAATTATAGAGGAATTGCAAAAGCAAGGATATGCAAATTTAATATATAAAACCCATAATGAACTGGATTTGATTAATCAAAAAGCTGTAAATGAATTTTTGAACAAGAAAAACCTGATTATGTATTTTTCAGTGCTGCTTTTGCGGGTGGATTTATCAAACAAAAGAAATATCCGGCTGAATTTTTATACAATAATATCATGATGCAAAATAATGTTATTTGGGCTGCTGCAAATAATGGAGTTAAAAAGTTAATTTATCTAGCTTCTGCATGTGTTTTTCCTAAGGATGCGCCATTGCCATTAGAAGAAAGATATATGCTCGAAGGTGCTTTTCAACCTAATAATGAAAGCTATGCTATAGGCAAAGTAGCAGGAATTAAACTATGTGAATATCTAAATTTAGAAAAAGGAAAAAACTTTTTATGTGTAGCACCAACTAGTATTTATGGAGAAAATGATAATTTTAATATTGAAGATTCGCATGTACAAGCCGGTATTTTTAGAAAGATATATCTAGCTAAAATGCGTAATGAAAATAATATAAATGCTCTTTGTAAGGATTTAAATTTAAATCAAAAAGAGGCTTTGGAATTTTGCGATAAGCATGGTATATTTGACAATTATATCAAGATGATTGGTACTGGTGCTGCAGCTAGAGAATTTGCCAATTCTAGAGATTTAGCTGGATTTTGTATATATTTAGCACAAAATATAGACTTCAAAGATCTTTGCGAATATGATGAAAATGGTAATCTTATAAGTTCATTTGTAAATTTTACAGATGGAGAGCCAGTAAGTATAAAAGAGCTATCGTTTTTAATTGTTAAGTTGATGGATTATAAAGGTGAGTTAATTTTTGAAAAAGAACTAAGTCGCAATGATGGAACATTAAGAAAAACAATGAGTAGGAAAAAAATTAATAAACTCGGATACCAAAATAAAATTTCGCTAAAAAATGGTCTTAAAAAAATGATAGAAATGTATGGTGTTTGGAGTAGATAATTTATAATATTTTTAGCAATTAAATGCTACCATAATGTAATTCAATTTTAAGGAAATTTAATAATGAAAGCTCTAATTACAGGATTTACAGGGCAAGTAGGCTCTCAAATGGCTGATTTTCTACTAGAAAATACAGATTATGAAATTATAGGTATGATGCGTTGGCAAGAACCTATGGATAATATCTATCATTTAAGCGATAGAATCAATAAAAATGATAGAATAAGCGTATATTACGCTGATTTAAATGACTATTCAAGTATTCAAAAGCTTTTTGAATTTCATCGTCCGGATGTTATTTTTCACCTAGCTGCACAGTCTTTTCCTAAAACTTCTTTTGATATTCCAATCGAAACACTACAAACAAACATCATAGGCACAGCAAATATATTAGAAAATATAAGAGCCTTAAAACAAAAAGATGGTTATGACCCAGTTGTCCATGTATGCTCATCAAGCGAGGTTTATGGTAGAGCAAAAGTTGGAATAAAATTAAATGAAGATACCCCATTTCACGGCGCTAGTCCATATAGCATTAGCAAAATCGGAACTGACTATTTAGGTAGATTTTATGGCGAGGCTTATGGTATTAAAACCTATGTAACTAGAATGGGAACACATAGTGGCCCAAGGCGTAGCGATGTCTTTTTTGAAAGTACAGTAGCTAAGCAAATTGCCCTAATAGAAGCAGGCCTGCAAGAGCCAATTATAAAAGTTGGAAATCTATCAAGTGTTAGAACTTTCCAAGATTGCCGTGATGCTATTAGAGCGTATTATCTTTTATCGCTAGAGAGCCAAAAAGGCAAAGTCCCTTGCGGAGAGGCTTTTAATATAGCAGGAGAAGAGGCATTTAAGCTACCTGAAGTTATAGATATATTGCTTGGATTTTCAAAAAGAGATGATATCAAAATTCAAGAAGATGCTAATAGACTTCGCCCAATTGATGCTGATTATCAAATGTTTGACAATACCAAAATCAAAAGCTTTATCAATTGGAAGCCAGAGATTCCAGCTAGAAAGATGTTTGAAGACCTGTTAAATCATTGGAGAGATGAGATCAAAAAAGGTAGAATCCCTCTAAATAGATAAATTTATATACTTAAAGATAAATAGCAATATTGCTATTTATCTAAATTTATTACTCATAATAACGCATAATTTTAAAACCATTATTTTGTAAAAATTGATCTTTTTTCATCAAATTTAGATCGCTTTGCATCATATCATCTACCAAATCAGATAAAGAAAATTCTCTTTTTCAACCTAATTCATTTTGAGCTTGGCTTGGGTCTCCTAACAATAGATCAACCTCTGTAGGTCTAAAATATCTAGGATCTATTTTCACCACTACTTGGCCTATTTTAAGATGAGATAGATCGATATTTAAATTCAAAGCCTTTTGATAATCTATACTTGATATCACGCCTATTTCATCAACGCCTTGACCCTTAAATTCAAGCTCTATCCCGCAATACAAAAAAGCTAATTTCACAAAATCCCTAACCATTGTCGTTTGTCCAGTAGCAATCACCCAATCTTTTGGCTCTTTATATTGGAGTATAAGCCACATCATTTTTACATAATCTTTAGCATGTCCCCAATCTCTTTTTGCGTTTAGATTTCCTAAATATACACAATCTTGTAAATTTAAAGCTATTTTAGAAACAGCTCTAGTAATTTTTCTAGTTACAAATGTCTCGCCACGAATCGGACTTTCGTGATTAAACAAAATTCCATTACAAGCAAAAATATTATAAGCCTCCCTATAATTTATAGTAATCCAATAAGCATACATTTTAGCCACGGCATAAGGACTGTGTGGATAAAATGGAGTCTTTTCATTTTGCGGTATCTCTTGAACTTTTCCATATAATTCAGATGTAGATGCTTGGTATATTCTTGTTTTTGATTCTAAGCCTAAGAATTTAACCGCCTCTAAAATTCTCAAAGTTCCTAAGGCATCGGCATTTGCTGTGTATTCTGGCGTTTCGAAACTCACATGTACATGGCTTTGAGCTGCTAAATTATATATCTCATTAAGAATTCATTTAATAGCTTTTATGATAAAGATATTGATAAGATTAAAAAATTATTAGAATCAAAACACTCAATAAAAGAAATTTGGACTATTTTAAACTATAATCAAACCAAAAGCTATGTTGGTTTTTACTGCTTTTGTAACAATAGAAAATTAATATAATAGTTTAATACTAGTTTTAATTTATTTAGGTTATAATTAATCGTTCCATTTTTTAAAATATTAGGAAATTTTATGAAAATTATTCGTTCTCAAACCCCGCTTAGATTAGGATTAGCTGGCGGTGGTACAGATATCAATTTATATTGTGATAAATACACTGGTTATGTTTTAAATACTACGATATCCCTTTATATTCATTGCACATTAATCCCAAGAGATGATAACACAATTATATTTGATTCGCCAGATACTAACTCATACGCAAAATACAATAGCAAATTGCATTTAGAAAATGATGGAAATTTAGATATTTTTAAGGCAGTTTATAATCGCATTGTAAAAGATTTTACCTATAAACCTTTAAGTTTTTCGCTCCATACATATTCAGATGTCCCTAGTGGAAGTGGCCTTGGTGGGAGCTCTACTCTAGTCGTAGGAATAATTCAAGCATTCACAGAATGGCTAAATCTACCACTTGGAGAATATGATATAGCAAAACTTGCTTATGAAATCGAGCGTGAAGACTTAGGAATCGTAGGTGGCGCTCAAGATCAATACGCTGCTACCTTTGGCGGATTTAACTTTATGGAATTTTATGACAATAAAAGAGTAATTGTAAATCCATTAAGAATCAAAAATTGGATCGCTAGCGAGCTTGAATCTAGAGTAGTTTTATATTTTACCAACATTACTAGAGAAGCCAAAGATATAGAAGAGCACAAAAAAGGCAAATTAGGAGATAGCAAATCACTTGAGGCAATGCATGCGATAAAACAAGATGCGGTAGCTATGAAAGAGGCTCTATTTAGGGCTGATTTTGATACTATAGCTCAAATTTTAGGCAAATCTTGGAAATCTAAAAAAATTATCTCCGATATAGTTAGCAACGATGAATTAGACAGAATTTATAATCTAGCTATGGAAAATGGCGCATATAGCGGCAAAACTAGTGGAGCTGGAGCGGGTGGATTTATGTTTTTCTTAGTAGATCCAATCAAAAAATATAATCTAATTAAAATTCTAAATCAACAATCAGGATATGTCCAAGACTTCTCATTTACCAAAGAAGGAGCAAAATCGTGGAAATTATAAATCAATATATAAAAAGTCATTTTGAAGACTCAATACAAGTAAAAAATCAAATTTTACAAGATAAAGCCCTAATAGAGCTTATCCAAAAGGTGGCCTTAATCACTACAAATGCTTACAAAAATGGCTTTAAAACCATGCTCGCTGGCAATGGCGGGAGTGCTGCCGATGCCCAACATATAGCAGGTGAGTTTGTAAGTAGATTTTATTTTGATAGGCCCGGAATTCCTAGCATAGCCCTCACTACTGATACAAGCATTTTAACAGCTATTGGTAATGACTATGGGTATGATAGATTATTTGCTAGACAAGTTCAAGCCCAAGGCGTAAAAGGTGATATTTTTATAGGAATATCAACAAGCGGAAATAGCACCAATATCATAGAAGCCCTAAAAGTATGTAAAGAAAAAGAGATAATCTCTATAGGGCTTACTGGTCAAAGCGGCGGCAAAATGGCTGATTTGTGTGATTATTGTATCAAAGTGCCATCAAATTGCACCCCTAGAATTCAAGAATCTCACATTGTTATAGGGCATATTATTTGTGCTATCGTAGAAGAAGAGATATTTGGAAAAGGTTTTAAATAGATGAATAGCCCTAAAGAAGCGATCATATTATGTGGCGGACTTGGGACACGCCTTAAAAGCGTGTTACCAAACCTGCCAAAACCTATGGCGCCTGTTAAAAACAAACCTTTCTTAGCGTTTATCCTAGAGTATTTAAAAAGACAAAATATCAAAAAAGTTATCTTGGCCGTTTCATATAAATATGAAATAATACAAAATTATTTTCAAAATTCATATCTAGATATAGAGATTGTCTATAGCATAGAAGATGAGCCACTAGGCACTGGTGGAGCGATTATGGAAGCTTTAAAATTAGTAGATCAAAATAGCGTATATATACTTAATGGTGATACAATTTTTGATATAAATCTAAACAATTTAAAACTAGATGATAGCAAAATTTGTATAGCTTTAAAACATATGAATAATTTTGATAGATATGGGAGTGTAAATATCGATAAAAATCATAATATAACAGCATTTAATGAGAAAAAATTCACACCCGATGGATTTATCAATGGCGGAATTTATCTAGTTAGTAAAGATATATTTGACGATTTTAGTTTAAATGCCAAATTCTCATTTGAAGAGTTTTTTCAAAATAATTTTTTAGCTCTCAAAGCTAGAGCCTGCGTATTTGATGACTACTTTATTGATATTGGAATCCCGCAAGACTATCAAGCTTTTATTGATATTAATTAATTTTCTTCTATAACACAATCTTATTAATTTTAAATTTAAAATTGAAATTTTAAATTTAATAAATAATTTTTACTTTATTTAGTAACCTAAATTCATCCACCAAACCTAAATTTCTTATAAGATTTATTTATATTTTGATCGGAATTTGATTGATTTAATCTACTTATTTTAACTCAATCCACCGGTTGGATTATGGCTGCTTCTTTTATTTCAGGCATAATAGCCCAAAGTTTAGATGCATCTACGCTAAAGCCCTCTCTTAATTCACATCTATTTATTCCTACTCTTTGCCATGGCTCTAAATTTGGATTTTCAAATGTACTTATACACTCTTTACCACCTAGGACTAGTGATCTTATCTCTACAGCATCACTTAGTAGTGGGATGAGTTGAAATACAGTTTCAAACTTCTTTCTATCTAAATCCCCAATACAATTCTTTAAAGCAAAAAATCCACTCTCATCAATCCCGAGGCAACTATTTATATCATTAGCTGATACAAACTGCACATACTCAAGGCTTAAATGTGCAAAGCTATCAACCCTTTTAATCTCACTAATTATAGTTGGCTCAAATGCCTTAATCTCTCTTAGGTTATAATTAAAAGTTTCATCTGATTTATTTAAATTGACTACTAAAGGCATACCTGTATCAAGTGATCTTAGACTTAAAGGCAAGGTAAATGGATCAAACCCATCTTGATTATTTGAGCTAGTTAAGATTGGTGTTTGTGTTTTTTCATCTTTTAATAATGGATCTCTATCTGGGGCTTTTGTTTCATCTGGGGCTTTGCTTATATCTCCTGCAAATCCCTTAGAGTCATCAAGCTTTAAAAAGCTCATATCTTGCTTTGGTTGTTCTACTTTAGCTCCGCTACAACCAATGATAAATATAGAGATTAAAGATATTAAAGATATTTTTATAGCTATTTTCATGGAAATCTCCTAAATGTTACAGGGAAGTGATCACTTGCTATGTGAGTTCTAAATCCACTAAAGAATGTGCTAGCTGATATTGGTGGTAGTGGTGCTGGTGCGATAGCTCTATTGGAGTTACCTACTACAGCGTAATCTAGAGTTCTTCTAGCACTTATTTGAGTTATTGCGTTATTAGTAATTATCCTAGTTCTAAGTCTTAACTCTAATTCAAATGAGCTAAGTAGATCTACAGGTTCTCTATTAAAATCCCCCATTATAATCCAATTGGTATTAGCTAGGGTTGGGCTGCTTTGAAAGAATAGATCTATATTATGAACTATAGCTGAAGCATCAGCTCCGCCATTAGCTAATGCGTGAATACTAAAGAATGCATCATTATTAATTCTAATTCCTAGCATTGGTCTTGAGGCTGTTGTCGGAGGTGGTCGTAAGAATACTTCATCAGCTTGTCTTCTACTAGCTAGGGCTAAATTTACTCTATTACCACCTAAATCTGTCCTAGCATAATATATAAAGATTAGATCAGGTCTTAATCTTGTGCCTATATTCCACACATGTTCAGTTACAACCACACTAGTACCAAATGCTCTAAACTCCCTTCCAGTTGGCTCGGCTGTAGCAGGTAAGGTGCCAGCTTCTTGGATGGCTAAGACATCTATTCCATTTGCTCCTGAGAACATTTGAGCTATACTAATGCTCCATTTAGCCTCGCTACTAGCACTTGAGCCTTGCATATTCCAAGTGGCTGTTTTAAAATCATCTATATTAGCATATAAGCTTATAAAGCTAAATAATAGTATTATTAATAGATTTTTCATTGTTGGTATCCTAAGAGTGGTGAGGTTGGTGCTGCTTCAGGGATAAATACCCATTGTTGATTGAAATTTGGCTTAAAATTACACTCTCTCATAGCAAGACTGTAGTAGCTACCAGTTTGAGTTAGTGAGCCAAGATCTGTTGTGATACACTTACTAGAAGCACTAGATTTTATCTGAATGGCGCCATTATCCATAGCTGATAGTTGCCATTGTTGGGATTTGTTATTGATATCACAATCTCTGTGAGTTATACCACCACCTTCATCATGGATACAAGTATTAGTAAGGAAATTTATAATCAAAGCTATATCATTACCTAGATTTAAAACTTGCCAAGACCTAGCTCTACCAAACTCTTTAGAGTTATCTAAGGTATATCCCCATAGCCAATTACCAGGAACTAATGCCCAAACGGTTATTGCTGAGCCACCCTTTGGGTTTATTATAGTTAGTGGTGCTGATTTAGATCCAAGAGATGGGGATGAGCCTAGAGCAGCTGGGGCGGTTAATAGCGGTGGCTGGGTTATTTGGGGTAGTTGATTAGCTGAATTTGGCTGATTATTTGATGGGGTTATATTTGTTTGGTTGGTGGGGTTATTTGGGTTTGTTAAATCAAATTTATTTAATATAGGAGTTTTTAGAGAATTACGAGTGAAGTTATCATCTATAATAGGCGGAGAATATGGCGCTTTGCTTGAAGAGCAAGATATGAAAATTAAAGATATAAAGAGCAAAAATAGCAAATTTCTCATTTGTGGCCTTTTGGAATTTGATAAATTAATATTAATAATTGTTCTTGGTTATTATAAGAAGATCATTATTAAAATTTAATAAAATTATTTATTTAATATCTATTTTATAATGCCAAAGTTATAGTTTCATAATTTTTAAAAACTACACTTTGGCTTGAAGACAATAAAAATCAATTACAAGTGCATAGATTTTAATTTATTAGCAAGATCAATTGATCTTTTAATGCAAACATCCATATTATAATACTCCCATTCACCAAAGCGCCCATGAGAGATTAGTCCCAATTGATTAAGATAATCGATGGCACTTTTTTTGGCCGAGCTGTAATTTAAGTCAAAATGCACATAGGCGTGTTCTGTAACATTATAATCAATAGGATTTTTTAAAAACGATAATTTCTTACCTTCTTGTACTAGCTTTTCGTATGGCACATTGCCTATAACTTCTGTTGTACAAAATTTACCATTTGGCTGAACAATCGAGCCGGTATTGCTAATTCTATGGAAACCTATTTTCGGATCTGGAATATATCCCCATGTGAAATTTAAACTACCATCTGTTTCCCAAAGTATGTTTGTAACTCTATTAAATTTAAGTTTTTTAAATGCGCTCAAGGCTTCACTTGGAATATTAGATAGTAAATTTGGGATTAAATCAAGTGGTGTTGTGTTAATCAAAATACCATATTTTTTCTCTCCATTTACAATCCACTGGTTATTTTCTTTCGTTATATTTTTAACTTCATAATTTGTGAGAATATTTAAGCCATCGCCTAAAGCTTCTATAAATGTGTTTTGATTATTTGTTTTAGGATAATAGAAATTTTTATGAACCATAGTATCATTTGGCCTATTTAATATAGCATCATAAAATCCTCTTTTAGTTGGTACTGGGAGCTTCATTTGTTTTTCATCTTCTATCCAAACACTATCCATCTCTTTAGGTGAAATTTGCCATATTTTTGTATTGTATGGTATAAAATACTCTTTAGATAATGTCTCTCCAAAGTGGTTTATAAACCATTCTTGCAAATTTGCCCCACTTTCATAAGAAGCATTAAACATTTCATTTGTGATTTTAAAAGCTAAATTCGAATCTATTTTATCTATTTGATTGATAGAAAATTCGATTGGATAGCTAATCCATCTATCTCTAAACAGCACCTCTGCTTTTCTAGGAATATAATTCCATTTATCTTTTGGCAATACTGTATCAAAAACAAATTTCTTAACATCATCATATTTAGAATCAAAGCAATGGCCACCATTTACATGATAGGCCATACCATTTACATCTCTTGTTCTAGCTATGCCACCTACGACTGATTCTTTTTCTAAAACTTCTACTTCAAAATCATCTTTTAACAATCTAGCCACAGATAAACCAGATATTCCAGCACCTAAAATACCTATTTTCATTTATACTCCTTTTGACATAAATTTTAATTATTTATTTTGATTTTAATCCTTGATTTATATAAAAGATCATTATTCATTATATCATAATATCAATAAAAACACCATAAATACGCCTATTTTATTTATCTATTTTTTATCTTTTTTATATCAAATATAAATTTAATATATCCGCCTTTATACCAATCTCTACTCGCCTTTATCAAAGCCTCTCAAGTTTGTAGCTTAAATTCTCTTTTATCTTTACAGCCTCATTGTAATCTGGATATGATTCAAGTGGTGGGAGCTTTAAGCTTGGGTTAGCTTTAATCTTTTCATTATAGGCTATTTGTTCCTTTTATACATATCTTTTATATAGCTTAATACATAAGGCATTCTTATATATCCCCATATGCTTTTAGAGTTTGCTATCATAGCTTTAGATAATTTATCTTGTTCTATTTTTAATTTGGCCGCTAATGAGCTATTATATCCAAGAATAAAATCTCTTCTTTGTAAGAAAAAATCTCTATACAATTTATAATCGATCATTATTATAAAGAGTTCTAAGCACTTATCTGGCTCAAAATCATTATGTGGATAATTAGTAAAATAAACTATATCACCCTCATTTATATATCTTATATCAATAACAGGCATTCTCACAAATGGATTAAATGCTGCAAAGCAATGCTTTTGTGGTAATGGAAAATTTTTCATACTACCTTTTGTGTATAAGTCTATATATCTTTGTATATTAAGAGGCGATGCAAACAAAATATCCATTCTAGTATATAAAATATAATCATATTTTATACTATTTTCTTTTTCATAGGATTCTCTTAGTCTATTTCCTCTTTTTTTAGATTCGCCCCCCCCGTGAGCACCTTCTTGTAGATGTTCTACTAATAACTTTTTTGGTTTATATACTCTTTTTATATCATCTATATCATTTTGACTTAATAGATTAATGTCGAATAAATCCTGTCCATTATGCCAACTTCTATCACTGCTGCTACTCATATCCCAAGTATGTATAAATATATCAATTTGCCAACCATCTTTTAAATTAGGTTCAACTATATTTTTAAAAAAGCTCTCATAAGTCTTTTTATATGTTCTTGTATGCCCAAAAAATTGTATAGCTAATCTTTTTTGGATCATAATTATCCTTTAATAAATTTTATATATTTTTGTAAATCATCTGGAGTTCCTATACCGTGCATATCATCAAAATTCATCAAAAAACAGCCAATTTTTGCTCCGTTTTTAATTGCATAATTATAGGCTGGAGCAGTATAAAATTCATTATTAACTCTATCGTTTCTCGCAATCATATCTATAGCCGAATCTACAAATAAACTTCCTTTAGAAAATAGATAAATTCCAACTGTAGCAATATCAGATATAACCTCTTTTTCTTTTACTTCTACAATTAGCTCATTGTTCATTTTTACAAAAGACCATTTGGGGCTTTTTTCTAAATCTTTAAAACATAGAATTGAGCCATCTAAGCCCCTGTCAAGTGTGTCATAAATATATTTTTGGATATCTATATCTACGATTTGATCTGAATTTGCTATCATCAAAGGCGTATCATTATTTATAAGTTCTCTAGCGTGTAAAACAGAACAAGCAGTGCCCTCTGTCAGAGTCTCTACGCATACAAAGCTAACATTATAATCTTTGGCTATTAAATTACATAGCTCTTTTTCTTGTTCGAAATGGGATTTTTGTAAAATGATTATATAGTGTGCATCATCAACTTTTAAATTCTCTAAAACTCTTACAATCATCGGCTTACCTAGCACATCTATAAAAGGCTTTGGCTTGGTATATCTTTCTTTGGCAAATCTACTCCCAGCCCCTGCTGCTGGTATCAAAATATTTATTTTACTCATTGTTGTCTCCATATTTACCTAGATATTTATCATTTTTAGCGGCTGGGATTTTGACTACTACATTTTGAGAATCTTCTAAAGCCTCAAAATCCGTATCTTCAAATGGGACTATCGTGATGATATCGCCTTCGCCATATATCACGCCGTTCATTTTAACTTTGCCTTTGGTTATCACTGTGATTTCGGTGGCTATTTTGTGATAATGCCTCTCTTCATAGTCGCCTTTTTTGTAGCTTTTTACCCCTACTTCTACTTGATCTGATTTTAATACATTTGGTTCAAAATCACCTACAAACCAACCACGAATCATACTATCTAAATTATCGATTTTCATTTTTTGCCTTTTTATGCTCTTTTATTATGCGCCTAATCTCAAATAGTAGCCAATACCCCCCCCCACCGGTGATAAAGCCTTTGTTATTTGCTTTTATCAAAGCCTCTCCAAGTTTGTAGCTTAGATGGTTTTTAATCTTTATGGCTTCATTATAATCTGGATAGGTCTCAAGTGGTGGGAGCTTGAGATTTGGATATTTCTGAATAGATTGTCGATAAATCGCTTCATCTATTTTATGATCTCTTTTAATTTTTAGCAAAGCAAATAGTAGTGTATATATAGGCAATTCAATAATTGCTTGACCCAATTTATAACTCAACTGATTTCTTACTCTCTCATCTGCATTTTGCGATTTTAATATTTTCTTGCAAGTCAAAGCTTTGAAAAAATCACTAGGATCATTGAGTTTAATACTTTTCCAATGCTCTTTATCTTTTTTTATCGCTTCATTTAAGGGCGGCATAATAGGATTTTTTTTGATACGAACATACGGAAGTAAAGTCTTGCTATCTATCTGTTCTATACCTAAAAAAGCAACACATTCATAAAGCACACGATGGTCTATGCCGCCCTCGTAAGCTCCATTGCCACCTAATTTATAACAACAACAAACACCTCCATCTTTAAATGCTTGAAAGTATGGCAAATGAGAATATTTTTTAGCTTTATCAAATAAACTTAAAAATTCTAAAACAGCATATCTTCTGCCAAAAAATTGCATATCGGATGTTGAATTTGAATGGTGCATTGCTATATATAGCTGATTATCTTTTAATTTTTTTAAAGTATCAATGCTAAAATTTAGCGTATATTTAAAATCTGGTCTAATATGTATAATATAATCATAATAAAAATTATGCTTTTCTTCATAATCTTGTATCAACTTTGCTACTCTTGTGTAATTATATGTCATTTTTAAACTAGTTGCAACATCTAACTTGCAAGGATATTTTTGTAAAAACTCTCTCTCATTAGATAAATAAACACCTTTTACATTTGGCAATTTTTGTATTTTATTTAAAATTTTAGATGTTATTGGTCTATCAATTTCTCTATTCAATGCATTATAAATGTTTGGACATTTATCTTTAAATTCGGCGTTGACTACGACAATTTCTTTTGGCGCTGCTTCTATAATATTTTGACTATATAGTATTCTAAGCCATCCTGGACTGCCACCACATAATCCCATCCAAACTTTATAACTATCCCATGAAGCAATAAACACATCGGCATTCAATGGCTCAGCAATGCCGTTAATTGAATTTCTGATATCTTCTATAAAATTTTCACCCCTAAAAGCTCCACTTATACATAATGCTACCTTAGCCATTTGCCACCTCCTCATACAGATATGCTCTAAGGGCTGAAATTTTGTAATTTTCATTCCACTCTATGATATCTACACCCTCTAAATGCTTATCATCTAAAATCAGTATAAACTCTATAAAGCTAGTTTTGTCATCTGTGTAGATATTTTTGGCTTTAAAATTTACATTTTGGCAATTGTTAAAAATATTTAAAATAGCTTTTAGGCATTTATCTTTGCCTTCTAACCTTTTAACGATTGGATCTTCTAATGAAAACTCATCGCTTAACATGCTTGATATAGCATCCAAATCTTTTGCGTTAAAACTATCTATATAATCTTGAGTTAATCTTTTAAGCATTTTTAATCCTTTCATAATCTCTAATCTTTTCCATACTATAAAAAGTATGATATAACTCATTATCTATCTTATATACTCCAACATTTTTACCAATTAAAATAAGCTCATTTAAGGTAGGTGCTATATAGAATTGCCCATTTAAATGAGAGTCGTTGATTATCATTTTTTGACTAGCTTGGATAAAATCCACACCTTGTTTGTAATAATAAAATCCCGCAATTGCATTTTTGCTAATTGGCTTTTTCTCCACTGCTTCTATCACATTTGAGCTATTATCCACTCTTACATAGGCCCATCTAGGATGGATAGAGTCAAAGGCGATTACCCCAGCATCATAATCTTTGAAATAATCTAAAACAATATTTAAATTTATATCAAAAATTTGATCTGCATTAGCGATGATTAGTGGTGAGTTATCATCTATATAATCAATAGCCAAAAGAGCGCTACACGCCATACCTTGTGTAGGGTTTTTAAGCGTGATGATATGAGCGCTTGGGTCTAATACCTTGATAGCTTCATCTAGGTGAAATTCGCTTACATCATCATCTTTAAGTATAAAAATAAATTGCTTGTTGGTAATCTCTTTATAATTATCTATCAACATCTCTATCATGGTTTTACCACAAATCTCAACAAAAGGCTTAGGAAAGATAATCTCATCTTCTTTAAAAAAATTGCTTTTCCCCGCTAGTGGAATAACGATATTTATCATAAATCCCCCTTTTGAAATTTAAAAATATGCTCTTTGATATTTTCATAATTGACATCGCTAACTTCTTTTACTATCATCACATTAGCCCCACTTGCTCTTGCTGCTTTAATGCCGTTTTCATTATCTTCTACTATCATACATTCATTTGGTTGTAACCCAAATTTGGCTATAGCTTTGTTATACATCTCTGGGTCTGGTTTGCCGTGCTTGACATCTTCATTTGAGATATAGAAATCCAAATATGGATTAAGGGCGGCTTTTTGCATCATTACATCAATTGTATTATAGATAGAATTAGAACAAACCGCCATTTTATAACCCTCTTTATGTAGTTTAGATAGGGCATATTGGTGATAAAATCTAGGCTTACAAGATTGATAGACAATCTCCATTGTATAAAGTTGCTTCATTTGATTAATAAAATTATGTAAAGATTTAGGCAGTTTTCTATCAACTGATAATATCTCTAGCTTTTTCTTTGTCGGTAGTCCATCAAATGTGGTTAAATGCTCTAAATAGCTAATCTCTAATCCAAATAGCCTAAGCGCTCTATTTAACGCTTCATAGTGCCAATCTTTGGCTTCTATCAATACTCCATCCATATCAAAAATTACTGCTTTAATTTGACTCATTAAAAAACCTCCTAGCTTCTGCTACTTTATCAGTACATAGCATTAAATTTGGATTATTTAATCTAATTTCAATCTCTTTATACTCTTGCCACTCTTTGGTATAATCTCTTTTATGTAAATCTGGTGAGACTATGCAAATTTGTTTGTTATTTTTAAGGTGAGATTCTATGATTTTTTCATCTATCCAATGTGTGTGAAATTCATCTAGCCAAATCCCTTTGGCATCTTGATAAAATGGCGGAGTAATCTCATACTCACTTTGGCGTGTAAAGACATTTAATCCATATTTAATATAGCCTAAAGCATCTGGAACGGACATATCAAAGACGAAGTAATTTTCTATTTTATATTTTTTAAGTATGGATTTAAGTTCTATTTGTAAGCCGTCTGATTTAATATTTAGAGCTAGAGTTGAGTTGGTATGAATATTATAATTAGAGTATAGAGATAGAAAATCATCTAAACTCAAAGAGTCTTTTGTAGCGATATCATGGGAGATTACAAGTGAGCCATTATAATCTCTAATATCAGTCTCTACCCCCCCCTATAAGGTTGAGATATATCTTTTAGGCAATACTCAAATTCTTTTTTAAATGCTATGAGATGGTTTTTTTCACTGCTATATTGCCACCAACCACGATGGGATAGTATCTGCATCATAAGACCTTTGATTTTTGTTAAAATTTAAAGTCTCATTTTAGCTAAATTTTATTTAAATAGGCATAAATTAAACGATAAATTAATTTGATATTTTAAATTTATATGATTTTTAATAGCGAAATTTAACTTAAAAATTTAGATAGACAAAATAAAAATTAAATTTATTCTCTCTATCTAATGTCTTTACAGATCTATCACCACTTTAGCAGCTATTGCTAGTTGATATAGAATTTGAGTTAAGATACTTGTAGCTTGAAGAGTTTTGCCTTCTACCTTTGGTAATACCAAAATTGAATCTCCAGGATAGACATTCTCGCCACTTGAAGCTCTAAATTTACCAGCTTTGCCATTAGCTGATACTAGGATAACTCTACTACTATCAGCCCTAGCACTTAGATCTCCAGCCATCTCGATATAATTTTCTATATCAGAATCAGCCACATGAGTAAACGCCCCTGGCATAGAGACTTCGCCTTGGACAATTACTATGTTATCCTTAGTTGGGATATATATCGTATCATCTTCTTGCAATACAATCTGATTTATATCATCTTTATTGCTAATTACTACTTGACCTTTTGGCTCAACCTGTCTAGCGCGTTCTATAAACTCCAAAATAGATTTAGCTTCAGCAGCTCTGATTTGAGCTTCTTGCGTAGTAGCTGATGATGTCGTAAGTGCGATAGACTCTAGCTCCCTTAGATGTGAATCTATAAGATTTTTTTGCATTTTTGCTACACTTTTTCTAAAAAGTTGAATAGCATCTACATTAGACTGTGCATTAAATCCAATCTTTTCCATAATCTCGCCAAGCGTAGTCCCTTTAGGTACAACAATCGCACGAGCTCCGCTATGTTCGCCATCTATATTTATACGCACTTCAGTTGCAGCATGGTCAGTCATAAACTCCACAGCATCTCCAGCCCTTAATTTCACAGAATCAAATTTTGTTAAAGGATAACTAGTAATTTGAATTTGGCTATTATTATAGCTTTTTACTATAGCTTGGGTTACTACTGGCTTAATTCCTGCTAGTCTTGCTAGCTCTTTTAGGCTCATTGAGTTATTTTTAGCCTCAAATCTATATGAGCGTAGCACTTCTCCACTAGCACTCATATATGCTCCCACACTACCAACCAAGATCACATCGCCATTTTTTAAAGCAAACATCTCAATCTTGCCATCAACCATAAAATCATACAGATCTATACTCTTATATGGCTGGTTATTTCGCACTACAGTAATATTGCGAAAGCTTCCATATTGTGGATTTATACCACCGGCCTTATCTATAAACTGTATAAGAGAATCTGAACTAAGCCCTTGATAAAGGCCTGGCTTATTTACATTACCAGTAACAAATATAGATACATTTTGATAAATTCCCATATCAGCATATACATGCACATTCTCTTTAAATACTCTTTTTACACTTTTTGAAATCACATTAACTAAATTTGAATTTTTCACACCAATAAGCTTAATAACCCCAACTTTTGGTAAAAATATATTACCTTGAGAATCAATCGTTAATTGTTGTTCAAACTCATATGCGCCCCACAACTTAACATTTACAATATCGCCAATAGCCAAAATATAATCAGGATTATAAATATGCTGGCTTACCATTGTAAAGTTGCCATTAAATAAATTTTCACCAAAAACCATTTGAATTGGCTCTGTGGAACTTATAGTGAGATTGGCATCTTGTGGGATTAGCGCAGCTTGAGATTGCGAGTTTGCAATTTGAGCTTGAGAATTTACCGTAGCTGAATTAACTGAATTTATAGAACTAACAGGTGCAATTGCTATTGCTGCAGTAGTAAAAATAGTCAAAATTGATAATATTTTTTTCATTTTTTAATCTTTCAATTTCCAAATACTAAGTGCTAAATTTTACTTAAAATCAAGTAATAAAGAGCTTAAAATTATCTTTTTAAATATTTACATATCTAAATTAAATTTTTATTATTTTTTCTTTATACCTATTGTCTGCTCATTTAGCCTTCTTGAGAGCATTAGATCGATAATTGGTTGCTCTCTTTTATTGGCTCTTTGGCAGTGGTTTTTTTGGAATTTATCTGTTATAAAAATCACAATTTTAGCCCATCTTTTATGACGCATTCTCCATGCGTGACTAGAGACTGACTCCCATGCATATCCATTAAATACAGCTGCATTGACAAAGTGATCAAGTGCTCTAACCCCTTGTCTAGCACGAGCTGGATTACCAAAAGTCCCTACAATAGCAATATAGATATAACCCACTACAGCTAGTGGGACAAGTACGCATAAAAGCACCGTCCCAGCTAACTTCTCTTTAAATCTCAAACGTGCTACCTTTTGCTCATCTTAATCATCATTCCATTGGCTGAGCGAACTGTGAGCCTACCGACAACATCGGGGATAAACCCATCTTTTAGCTCCAACTTAAATTCGCGTAAAATATTAGCTAAAATTATGATCGCTTCTTGCATAGCAAAGCCTTGTCCGATACAAATTCGCTCACCTAACCCAAAAGGCATATATTTTTCTTTTGGAATATTTTCATTATGTCTATCTGGTCTAAACTCATGTGGAGCATCCCAAAAATCATCATGCCTATGAATTAGCCATGGTGCAACGACAACTCCTGATCCTTTTTGCAGCACCTTATCTCGTATTTTAGCCTCACCCTTGCTTTGACGAGCAAAGAATCCAACTGGTGGATATAGTCTTAGAGCTTCTTTAAAGACATTAGTTAAATACTTCATCTCTTTAATATCTGAAATGCTAAATTTGCCATCTTTATTAATGCTAATTATCTCATTATATGCTTTTTGCTGAGCGTCTTGATCAAGGCTTAAACAGTATAGAGTCCATGTTAGAGAGCTTGCTGTTGTCTCATGGCCTGCTAAAAATAGCATTGATACTTGATCTAAAATCTCTTCAAAACTAAAACGCTCCCCGCTACTAGCATCTACTGTATGTAAAAGCGATGAGAGAATATCACAATATGTATCGCTCTCATAATTTTCATATCTAGGTTTAATGATATCTGAAAGACTCTTTCTAATTACAGCTCCGGCTTTCATTCTCTTATTTTCTCCAAGGATATTTGAAAGCCATTGTGGCACACAAAAAAACTTTCTAATAGCTGTTCTAGCAGTCTCTTCTTGAAATGTTACAAATGCATGCAATATCTCTTTGCCTTTTATCTCATCTAGCTTAGAACTCATAATAGTACGAAATATTACATCTGCAGTTACAAATGTCATATGCTCATCAACCTCAACAATAGATCCATCAGGATATTTTCTAAATCTATCCATCATATCAGCAGCCGCACTACTCATCAGATCAAAAACCTTACTAATCCTAGTCATCTCAAAGCTAGGCCGCAAAAGCTCTCTTTGCTTTTTCCACACCTCGCCATTAGTAGTAAAAATACTAACGCCCAAAAGAGGCTTTAAAAGCTCATGGAGCATATCGCTTTTTGGGAATTCCTTGACATTATCTACCATAATTTTGCGAACTTCTTTAGGATCATTTACCACAAAAAGATCAAATCCAGGCATCTTAACTCTGCCAGCTCTCATCTTATAGCTTTTTTCATATAAACCGTCTAGCCACGATCTGCGCTTGAGCAAAAATGTCGTTATTAGTCCAGCTTTGCTACTATGCGGTTTTGGGTGAAATGGACAAACTCCCATGATTGACTCCTTAAAATTTCTTATCTTCAAGTTTATCGGGGTCTATGGTTAGATAAAAATAATCATACCCACCACGAATTTGAGTTGCTTTAAGATACAAAAAATGAACTTGATACCACTTATATCTTATATTTTTGTATGTTTTTTTATCATAAATTTTAAAAAATCCAACTGATATTAGCTTTGGTGATTTAGCATTTTGTCTTAAAAGCTTGATATAATCTACCTTAAAAAAGCACGCTCCATCAATCTTAGAGCTAAAATCTAGCCAGGTGATGCCAGAATTTGCTACTATCTCAAGCTCTTTTTTAAATTTATCTGCGTATTTATGAAATGATACAAGCGGAATACATCCGCCTATTAAAACAAGCTTTAAATTTGATATATTTAGCCCTTCAATCTTGCTTTTTTCTATCGCTCTTGCCACGCTACTAATAGCTATAATCGCCCCAACGCTATGCGCTACTATCATCACTTCATCATTGGTATTTTGGTTGTTTTTTAAGCTTTTTATAATCTTATTAGCAAAGCTCTCATTTCTCTCATCTGCACCTTTAATCTCGCTTCTAGCATATTTATAACAAAATCTATAAATGCTAAGTAGCCAAAACATCCCCGCATTCATCCCTAGATAAAATATCCCCTTAGTAGCTAGATAAAAGAGTAAAATAGAGCAAATAATCCACAAAATATAATTTTGGATAAAATAGCCAAGCCCGTAACAAAAAAATCCTGTCAAAAAATATGACAACAATATAAAAACTATAGGATAATATCCAGCAATCAATTGAGTGCGTGAGTATCTAGCCACCATATAGACAGCGCCGGATATAGGGTAATTAAAGAGTGCCACAAACAAAGCCCCAAAAACTTCAAAAAATCTTTTACAAAAATGCTCTTTTACTATATCATTCCAAATGAGAAAATTATATTTGGTTTTAACGCCCTTATAATCGACATTAAAATATGGTGAAACATCTATTTGGAATTTGCTTATATTTAGCTCATTTTGTTCTATTGCGCTTGTTTTATGGATATTGTTTTTAAAGATGGAGTAGTAGTATTTTGGGCTTCTAGGATCAAATCCAGCTATATAAAACACTTCTCGCACTACACCCCCCCCCATTTTTATTTTATTAATTATGAAATTTATAAAGTGGCTATTCTAGCAAATTTAATCATAATCAATACTTAAATTAAGATTAAAAATACCCTATTAGCCTCACTATAAACTAGTTTTTAAATTTGATTTTTTCTATCCAATCATCTAAAGTTTTTTCAAATCCAATAGAGTTACTATAATAGAATTTAATATCTTTTTGCATATATTTTTGCTCCACCCATCCGCCAAAATCATGCGGATATAGATAGTCTTTTTTGGCCTCATCTGTATTGATAAGATATGGTGGCACTGGTAAGGCTGGGTTTTTAGCTATATAATCTAAGGCTAAATTTATAGCCTTGTAGCTAGAGTTGGATTTAGGCGAGCTAGCTAGATATACGGCGCATTGACTTAGGATAATTCTAGCTTCTGGATAGCCTATTTTTGATACTGCTAGCATGGTATTTGTGGCTACATTTAGTGCGTTTGGATTGGCATTGCCTATATCCTCACTAGCGAAAATCACCATCCTTCTAGCCAAAAACTCAGGCTCCTCCTCTGCTGCTATGAGTCTTGCAAGATAATATATCGCCGCATCGATATCGCTGCCCCTTAGGCTCTTTATCATCGCACTTATTAGATTATAGTGAGTATCTTTGCTACTGCTACCTTCACTAAAGCTAGAGCATCTTAGGGTTTTTAAAATCTTTAAATTTATATTTTTATCCACACTTAGGGCGTATTCTAGTAAATTTAGCATACTTCTAGCATCGCCACCGCTAGAGCTGATGAGATAATCCTTAGCACTCTCATCAATCTCAAAATATACGCTCTTTTGAATATCAGCTAATAAAAGCTCCAAATCCCTATAAGATAGCGGTTTAAACTCAAATATCATCATCCTAGAGCGGATTCCGCTACTTACAGAGAATTTAGGATTTTCGGTGGTGGCGCCAATTATAATACATTTTTTCTCTTCCATTGGGATCAAAAGCGTCTCTTGTTGGGTCTTGCTAAGGCGATGAAATTCATCGATAAATATAAGTGGCAAATATAGTGAGCCGTCAAATTTAGCTATGATTTTACGGACTTCTTCGCTTTTTAAATTCGCCCCATCAAGCTCGAAAAATTCATAATCCATCTCCTTAGCAATGATCTTAGCCATCGTAGTTTTACCACTTCCAGCCGTGCCGTAAAACAAGCTATGCGGGATATTTTTATTCTCTATAAATTTCGTAAAAATTTCTCTAATATCATCTTGACCTACCATTTGGCTGATTTTTGTCGGTCTAAATTTAAGGCTTAAATTCATATTTTTCCTTCTATCTATGATGGTTGAGTGAAATTATACAATAATAAAAATCTTTAAATAGCTAAATAGTAGAAAATGGATTGAAATTAGTATAAATTAGCGAAATTCAAAAGCGATTATGGCTCCAAATTTCGCTAAAAAGCGTGATAAAATAACGCTTAAAATTCACTTAGTGAGAGCAGCCGCAACCGCAACCACCGCCGATAGCTTTCAATGCTGCGTCGTAGTTTGGCTCAGTTGTGATTTCGCTAACTAGCTCTTTATAAACTACAACACCATTTGGGTCAATTACGAAAATAGCACGAGTTAGCAATCCAGCAAGCGGGCTACTAGCTAGCAAAACACCATACTCTTTGCCAAATTTCGCACCTCTAAAATCACTAGCCACTCTTAAATTTTCGATTCCTTCAGTCAAGCAAAATCTCCCCATAGCAAATGGAAGGTCTAGTGATATAACCGTAGCTTCAACATTGCTTTTGCTAGCTACTTTTTGGTTAAATGTTCTAGCTTCAGTCGCACAAACTCCTGTATCTAGGCTTGGGACTACTATTAAGACTTGGAATTTTCCACTTGCGCCACCTACTTTTAGGCTAGATAGATCCTTAGCTACTAGATCAACTTCTGGCGCTCTTTGGCCTACATTTACAACATTTCCTTCTAATTCTACTGCTGTACCTTTGAAAGTTACTGACATATTAAATCCTTAATTAAATTTGTAAATGCAATAATATCAAAATTAAGATAAATAAACTCTTAATATCTAAATTTAGCCTTTTTGTACAACGATTGTCCCGGCTAAAAGATCATGCAAATTTCGCTTATCTCTCCTAAAAAAGCAAAAAAATGATCCCCCTATAATAAAGGTAGTTATAAAGAAAAAGTATCTAAGAATATAGATAATCAAATTAGCCTTTTTGCCATTTAGGCCAACTAGGTAGATCCCTTGTGCCTTATACCCAGGACTTTGGGCCTTAAAAGCAAAAAACATAGACTGAATAAAACCAAAAACTAACCAAACCAAAAATATAGCTAGTTGATTACTTTGAAATTCATCTTTGCCGCTTAAAACTACATAAGTCATTATATACAAAAGAGGGGCAGCGATAAAGAACATATCCATAATAAATGCCTTTACCCTGCTAAAAATATTTGCGGCTATAGCCTTACTCATGCGTTTCCACGGCTCCCAGGCTTGAATGCTTTTGAGCCATTTTTACACAATGGACAAGACTCTGGCGGATAAATTTCAAATTCGAAATTCCCAAGAGCAAAAAGCGGTTTATCAGCTGGGAGCTTACAGCTATCTTTTCTCTCATTATTTAATCCACTAACAGAGCAAAATCCTCGATTTGCAAGCGCCGCAAACCCTACTACAACGCCACCTAAACTCTCAATAATCTTAGCACTTTCTAAGGCTGAGCCTCCAGTAGTTATTATATCTTCGCATATTATAAATCTCTCGCCCTCTTTTACGCTAAATCCACGCCTAAGGCTCATCACGCTATCAACTCTTTCAGTAAAGATAAATCTCTTTTTACCGGCACGAGCTAGCTCATATCCGGCCAAAATTCCACCAAGCGCAGGCGAACAAACACTATCAAATTCAACCCCAGCCTCAGCAATTTTAGCAAATAACTTATCGCACAAAACGCCTGTTAAAATCGGATCTTCTAAAACCTTTGCACTTTGTAGATAAAATTGCGAGTGGTTACCACTACTTAGTAAAAAATGTCCCTCTAAATATGCTCCAGCATCTTTGTAAATTTGTTCTAAATTCATATCAAACCTTTAAAAGTTCAGCTTCTTTATCTTTTACTATTTGTTCTACTTTGGTGATATAATTATCGGTAATTTTTTGTACCTCATCATAGCCTTTTTTAATCTCATCTTCGCTTAGAGTTTTATCTTTTTCTATTTTTTTGATATCATCATTAGCATCTTTGCGAATGTTTCTAATAGCTACTTTTGCTTTTTCGCCCATAGCTTTTGCCTCTTTGGCATTTTTTTGACGATCTTCAGTTGTCATAGGAGGGAAGAATAGCTTAACGCTCTCGCCATCGTTATTTGGATTTACGCCAATATTTGCAGCTTGGATCGCCGCAGTGATAGTTTTTAGCATAGATTTTTCCCATGGAGTGATGGTAATTGTGCTAGCATCAGTAGCCAAAACGGTGGCAACTTGATTTAATGGAGTAGAGCTTCCATAGTAATCTACATGTACATGATCTAAGATATTAATACTTACCTTACCTGTGCGAAGTATTGCAAAATCACGCTTTAGAGCCTCTAGCGCTTTGTCGTTGTGTAGTTTTTGGTTGTTGTAAATTTCATTTAGCATATCTATCCTTTTAGTTGGCTGTTGTGTTATTTTCAGCTGTTGGTGCCGCTGGTGCTGTAGGTATTATGTTGGTATTTGGGGCTTGCGGTGCTTGGATTGAGTCAAATTTAACACTATCAACTACAGAATCACGCAAAGATTGATTATATGTATATCCAAGGGCTATGGTATTAACAACAAACAAAAACCCCATAAAAAATGTAAATTTAGCCAAAAATCCAGCTGGACCCTTAGCGCCAAATAGACTCTCATTACTTCCGCTATAAGCTCCAAGACCCATAGAAGCACTCTTTTGTAGTAATATGACAATAGTCAAAATCACTGCTAGCAAAACTTGTATAATAAGAAGAATTGAACTCACGAGTATCCTTTGATTGGTGTAATTAGCTCGTGATTATAGCAAAAAAAGTTAAAAATTTAGTTAAGCCACCACAGCGGTGGCTCTGATTATTCTCGGTTAAATATACCAAGAAGATTAAGAAGAGAGATAAATAAATTTAAAATATCAAGATATAGAGAAACTGCGGCAAGCACAGGGCTATCATATCCGCCACGCAAAATCATCTGAGTATCATATAAGATATATGCGCTAAATAGTATCGCACCAACTGCTGAAATGATAGTAGCTAACATTGTGCTTTGGAAGAATAAATTCAAAAGTCCAGCAACCACAATCACAATTAATGTGATAAATAGCATTTTACCCATTGATGAAAAATCACGCTTAGTATTAAAAGCAAAGATAGTTAGCCCACCAAAAGCCACAGTAGTCATCAAAAATGCTTGAGTGATGATATGCCCCATACCAGCACCGATATAGGTATTAAGCACTGGGCCAAGAGTAAGACCGCTTACAAATGTAAATCCAAATAGCAAAAATAGAGCTAGAGTTGGATTTTTGCGTGTAAAAAATAGCCCAAAAAGCATTCCAAGCTCAAGGATTAAAAGCATCCAACTAAAGCTTTTGACATAATCAACGCCGATATATGCACCCACAGTTGCCGCTAGAAGCGAAGCACTAAGAAGCTGATAAGTTTGCTTGACAAAAGTCGCTCTAGCGCTAAAAGATTGCTCACTCTCATAAGTGCGACTAAACTCATTTTGTTGCGATGAGAGATTTCTATTATATAGACTCATTTTTCCTCCAATTTAAATTTGCGTATAAGTCTAGCAAAATAAATTTAACACTAAATAAAAATTTAAAAATATCTCACTCTACCCAGCTTAAAATGAATATCTAGCATTTAAGTTTACAGCTAAGTCTGTATCATAATCACCAAATGCAGATTTTTCTAAAGTTAAGCCAATTCTTAAATTCTCACTAGCTACCATATTTAGACCCAAATTCATAAGCATTCTAGAGTCTTTATTATTGTTTTTAGCGCTATCGCCATCTATTATAATCTCAGCATTTTTTACCATCTCCCATTGATAGCTAAGCCCACCAAGCGCATAAGCTCTAATCTTGCCTAGCCAAACCTCTCTAGCAAAGTTAAATCCAGCCCTACCAACTAGCAAATCAGAGTCTTTAATCTCCATTTCAAATCCATTGCTATTTAGAGTTACGCCACTAGTGTTGAGATAGACAAATTCAGCTTGAGGCTCGATATAAAAATTATCAAAATCAAATCTATATCCAAATTCTCCACCCAAATAAAGCGAGTTTGTATTATAATCTGTATCCAAAAAGCTCAAACTCATATTTGGGAAGTTATAATCCATTTTATGGTTATTTCTTGTGTATTTTGCGATGGCATCCACATACCAGCCATTATCAAATACTCCAGAGATATAAAATCCACCGCCGATTGTTTTGACATCGCCTTTTGCGTTATCGCCATCTATATCGCTACTTGTGTGAGTTACTGTAATACCGCTAAAAATAGAGCCGCTTGAAATTTGGCTTTGTTTATCAAAACCAGCTTGAACATGGGTAAATTTATTTTCAAATCCATCACTACTGCCCTGTCCACCCAAAATCCTAGCCCAGCTACCAGCAGTTGCGTTAATGCCTCTTAGCTCACCCATCCTTTTATTTAGGTTATTGATATCGGCGTAGTTTATATCCATACTTAGCTTAGAAGCGTCGTTGGCTTCTTTTAAAGCTGCTTGGTTTGTAGATTTGGTTATCTCTATGCCACCATTATCATTTTTGGTAATTTTGTAATTAACCAAGCCTCTATTCATTACAAGCGGAGTGCTTAAATTTGGGTTATATAAGGCTATATCTTTGCCGTTTTTTTGGATTTTGTATATGGTTGTATCGCCTATTGTTTCTAAGGCTAGATTAAGCTCACTATGCTTATTTATCTCATTTTGGACAGATTGAGTAATTAAATTTGCGCCACTTTCGCTAGAGATACCATCTTGATTATTTGAATTTCCTGAATTTCCAGTGTTGCTTGAATTTCCGCTGTTGCTTTGGTTGCCGTTATTTTGACTACCTGAATTTCCAGTATTTCCAGAATTTTCGGTGCTACTTGAGCTTTGATTGTTGGAATTTTGATTGCCGTTATTATTTGAGCCTTGGTTATTAGAATTTCCGGCGTTGTTGTTACCATTTTCTGGAGCTGTGCTACCACTACCGGTATTACCTTGATTTGTGTTTTGGTTACCGGTAGAGCCTTGATTACTTGAATTTCCTGAATTTTCGGTGTTGCTTGAATTTCCGCTGTTGCTTTGGTTGCCGCTATTTTGGCTACCTGAATTTTCAGTATTTCCAGAATTTTCAGTGTTATTTGAGCCTTGATTGTTGGAATTTTGATTGCCGTTATTATTTGAGCCTTGGTTATTAGAATTTCCGGTGTTGTTGTTACCATTTTCTGGAGTTGTGCTACCACTACCGGTATTACCTTGATTTGTGTTTTGGTTACCGGTAGAGCCTTGATTACTTGAATTTCCTGAATTTTCGGTGTTGCTTGAATTTCCGCTGTTGCTTTGGTTGCCGTTATTTTGGCTACCTGAATTTTCAGTATTTCCAGAATTTTCGGTGTTGCTTGAGCCTTGATTGCCTTCATTAGTTGAAATTCCGCAAGCCCACTCACTACCAGGTAAAACGCTCAATAAGCAATCTTTTCTATTAGAGCTATCTACATATGTGCCGTTATTTCTAGCTTCATCTATACTTAGATATGTAATACTATAAATCTCATAAAGATCGGTGACATAAGTATTAGTGCTAGATACATAATAGCTATAAAGAAAGCGGAAAGTTTCATTGCCCTTATTATCAGGGGCGTAGTTGCCTATAACCTCTCTTAAAGTGAGTTGGCCAGCCTTATCTTTGACAGAGTCGCTCACATAGCCTTTTTTGATCTTGCCAGTTTTCTCATCGACTTCAATCCCCCAAAGCGTAACCGTGTGAGTATCATCAGTAAGCGCAGCTACGACCTTGCCTGTTTGGAAATTTTCTATCAAAGATTTTGTGATACCTTCACTTTGATAGTTATATCTCTCAGTCCAAAATGGCGCTCCACTAATCTTCGTTGGACCATACTCTCTTTCTAAATATGTTGGATTATTATTATTTTCGTAGATTTTGAAATTTGGCGCAAACTCTTGAAGATAATAGATCATCCCACGATACGGCTGTAATCCGCCTTGAATATGTGGATATTTCTGATAAAACCAATCCGTGATAGCTTCATTACCTTGCGGTGCGCCTTCTTTTAAATTTAGATCAATGCCTACATTTTGTTGCCACCAGCCAAGAGTGTTACCAGCTACGGCGCCCCAACATTGATTTGGATGCTGCAAATACGCACTCCAACCACTACTTATATTCACTCCACTAGCCCAAAACTGATTCGCTGATAGAGATGAGCAAGTACATGCTAATATAATGATTTTTGAAACTTTAGAATTCATCGTACCTCACATTTCAATTTAAATATATTTATTTTGGATGTTTATATTCTAACATAAAATAAATTTAATATGCGATAAAGATTTAAGTGAATTTGATTTTAGTTAATAGAAATTTAGAACAAATTTGGTGAAATTTTTAAAAATTTAGCTTGCAATAATAAAAACTACGCCAAATTTGTCATTGCAAGCCTTGCATTATAAATCATATTTTCTAAATTTATTTTATATATTAGATTTATCTTTATTTTTATGTTCTTTTTTAATTTTCATAGCTTCAAATATAAATTTAATATATCCACCTTTATACCAGTTTTTATTGGCTTTTATTAGAGCCTGACCTAGTTTATAGCTTTTGTGGCGTATTTTTGTTTAATTGTGATAAGATTTGAGCCTCAGTTTTTTTGATAATTTGCGACGTTAGAACACTATCAATATATTTAACAATATTTGGATAAAGATGACCTATATACTCATCTATAAACTCCATAGAGTCTTTGAAAAATACTATATTTGGTATCAGATAAGAGCGATCTATATCTTTATCAATCTCTATATCTATATCGGTCGAGATAACGCTTAAATCAAACAGCTTCATCTTTGGGTTTGGTTTGCATAAAAAGAAGGCTATAAGATTGAAGTATGGAAGAATAATTTTATAAGGTTTTTCTAAATGAGAATTTATATAAAATTCAGTATTATCCAAATTCTCATCATTAAATTTAACTATAAGATTACTATCAACTTTTGGTTCGGCTTGAATTTTGCAAAATATATTAAATTTTGAAGTTGGTTTAACAATACCATTATTTTTATTTCTTAAATGGATAGAGGCGCAATGCGCAGTAGCAATTCCAAAACCTAACTTTGTTATCTCTCCACTATTTTCTAAATTCCAGCTATGCATTCCAATAATTTCATATCCATCACAATTATTAAATGATAAACTATTCCCTTTTTCTAAACGATAAACAATTTCATTATACATAGAATTATTAGGATTGAAAATCTTAAAATTACCATTTCTTTGCATATTTTCTGGTGTTACTATTTTAAATTCAGGCATATTAATATCAAATGATTTTTTAGAAATTTTAAATATATCAATATTTTTAGCAATCTCTTTACCAACATTTCTATTTACTACTGCTAGCTGATGAGCGCCAAATTTATTACCAAACTGAATTATTTCACTATTTTGATAGTACTCTTGCATATTAATAATATTAACCCGTAATAATTGGCTAAAAATCTATGCATATTAATAACTATTTGATAATTTTTAAATCTGTATGGTAAAATTAATATACAAACTGGTCTATTAAAAGTATATAGAGTTGCATATAAATATTGTAAATTTTTAAAAATTATACCCAATGAGAGATTTTATCTAATATTATGATTATCAATCTGCATTTTGGACAGCTTCTTGATTTTTCTCTCGTTTTAGCTCATATAGATTTTGAAGGCTTGTTGTACCTCCTAAAGCTAAATTTATCACATTTGCATACTCTTTTAACACTTTTTGTAAGCCATTTACCATTACAGAGTTACTACCACCTAGTAAAACGATATTTTTCATTTAATTAATTTCCTAAATTCGATTTGCAATCGGCAGGATATCAAAAAAAACGAGATTAGAAAAATAGATTAATTAATTAATTTATTTAATATTATATTTATATAAATTATTTTATTGTAAATTTCAGTTTTTGATGTAGCTCTAAATTTAAAACTTATACGGATTGATATTCAAATAAAAAATAAAACAATCTTTTTAAATAACTTTATGCTGATAAAAATCATTATTATTTTTATACTTTTCTAATTATAAGCATTAAATTTATTATCAATAATATTTATTTTATCAGATTTCTTATACAGTTCAAAGCAGATTAGTTATTGTTAGCAATTTTATTAAAATATAGATAATTGCCGCTTTTAGTTTGAGATATGATAATTTTATTTTCATTATCGTTTTTGACTACTTTGTAGTTTTGAGATGTTTTTTCTTTATCATAATAGTATCCATTGTTAATTAAAATTCTATCAAGTGGTAATTTTTTAATATCTTGGTTTATGTTTTATCCATATTATTTATCCTTCAATTATTAAAAAGATAGAGTTTAAGAAAAATTAGTAGATAATAATATAATTATATTATGGGGATTATGCCATAGGGTGGTACCCCTACGGCAAATTTTCTATCTCCATAGAGAGAAGATATCGATATATGTCATTTGCATTCATCGTAATTATACAACTTTGTATAATCGTTGTCAAGGCTTACTAGCCTTGCCCCACGAAAGTGGGGATGCAATCCCCTATGGCTAGATCATTTATACTACTCTTGCTTTACTTATAACTTCAACAAGTTTTTGGTATTTTTACTTTTTTATAGTAATACTCTTCTTTTACATGGAAAGTTCTAAGATTATCATTGCTTCTAAAAAATCTTTCACCACTCATAAATCCTTTACTATCACAATCATAAGAGTAACTTCTTGTCTCATAGTAGTATCTATCATTAGGATTGAATTTGCATTATATAAAACAAGACAGCATTTGCAAGCATTATATTTTCTAAAAAGATGAGTTACTTTGAGTTAGCTGCAAAATACTTGATTATAAAGGTTTAAATGAAACATATAAATCATATGCAAAGTACTTACCAAAAAATACTACAAATATAGCAGTATTTTTGTAAAAACACTAAAACATCTAAGCTTAACAACTTATAATAATAAAATATCCAAGAATTAATAAATTAGTTAAAAGATATAAAAATAAAAAGCGATTTATACCATTTCATCTATTAAGGTAAAAACAAATAAATACTAAAACTATAGATTAATAAATATAAGATACAAAGAATAAAAAACAAAGCTCGCAGCAACCTACTTTTCCAGCATCCCAGTAAGGGAGAGTATCATCGGCCATGAAAAGCTTAGCTTCTTGGTTCGAGATGGAGCAAGGCGTTTCCTAATCATGTATAGCCACGAGCAGTGTTAAATAAAATATCATATCAATAAAGATAATATCTTATTTAACACTGCTTAGAGTATTAAAGCTAAAAATCACTAAGTTTAATATCTAAAAATATTTTAAAAAACCTAAAAGGATTATATTTATCCTTAACAAGGAAGTGATGCTTATAAGATAAGCAAACGAGCTATTAGTACTGGTCAGCTAAAGGACTCTCATCCATTACACACCCAGCCTATCAAACTAGTAGTCTACTAGAGCTCTTAAAAGAAGATTCATCTTGGAGTTGGCTTCGAGCTTAGATGCTTTCAGCTCTTATCACATCCCGGCTTAGCTACTCAGCGATGCTCTTGGCAGAACAACTGATACACCAGTGGCCAGTTCGACTCGGTCCTCTCGTACTAGAGTCAACTCTCCTCAATCTTCTTACGCCCACGGCAGATAGGGACCGAACTGTCTCACGACGTTCTGAACCCAGCTCGCGTACCGCTTTAAATGGCGAACAGCCATACCCTTGGGACCTGCTCCAGCCCCAGGATGCGATGAGCCGACATCGAGGTGCCAAACCTCCCCGTCGATGTGAGCTCTTGGGGGAGATCAGCCTGTTATCCCCGGGGTACCTTTTATCCTTTGAGCGATGGCCCTTCCACACAGAACCACCGGATCACTAAGACCGACTTTCGTCTCTGCTTGACATGTACGTCTCGCAGTTAAGCTGGCTTATGCCTTTATACTCTACGAACGATTTCCAACCGTTCTGAGCCAACCTTTGTAAGCCTCCGTTACACTTTGGGAGGCGACCGCCCCAGTCAAACTACCCACCAGACATTGTCCTACCTAAGGATAACTTAGGCTAGTTAGCTACCCAAATAAAGAAGAGTGGTATCTCAACAATGGCTCACCATAAACCAGAGTCTATGGATCAAAGCCTCCCACCTATCCTGCGCATCTTTATCCAAATAGCAGTGTCAAGCTGTAGTAAAGGTCCACGGGGTCTTTCCGTCTTGCCGCGGGTAGGAGGAATTTTCACCTCCACTACAATTTCACTGGATCCCTCTTTGAGACAGCTCCCATCTCGTTACGCCATTCATGCAGGTCGGTATTTAACCGACAAGGAATTTCGCTACCTTAGGACCGTTATAGTTACGGCCGCCGTTTACTCGGGCTTCGATCAAGAGCTTCGCTAATGCTAACCCCATCAATTAACCTTCGAGCACCGGGCAGGCGTCACACCCTATACATCCTCTTACGAGTTAGCAGAGTGCTGTGTTTATGGTAAACAGTCGGGAGGGACTCTTTGTTGTAACCTTCTTTGCTTTGGGAGTAAATCTTAATACAAAGTTAGGCACACCTTATACCGAAGATACGGTGCTATTTTGCAGAGTTCCTTAAAGAGAGTTCTTCCACGCGCCTTAGAATACTCATCCCACCCACCTGTGTCGGTTTACGGTACGGGCAATTATTACTAAACTTAGAAACTTTTCTTGGCTCGATAGTATCATGGATTCTCCATCTACTCCGAAGAGCGTCAAGAGCCTTTGAGGTCTCGGATAGAGAGTTACGGATTTGCCTATAACTCAACCTACACCCTTAGACTAGCACTTCCATCCGCTAGCTCCACTAACTTTAAGCGTCCTTCCATCGCACATAATAATTGGTATTGGAATATTAACCAATTTTCCATCGCATACCCCTTTCGGACTTTGCTTAGGACCCGACTAACCCTACGATGACGAGCATCGCGTAGGAAACCTTGGGTTTACGGCGAAAGGGATTCTCACCCCTTTTATCGCTACTCATGCCTGCATGCTCACTTCTATCCGCTCCAGCACTCCTTACCGGTATACCTTCAACGCTGAATAGAACGCTCTCCTACCACTTGCACTTAATTCTAACTACTTCTAATTATTTTAGCTAAACTATTTTCTCATAATTTAATTTATATGAGTGCAATTAAATTATAAGAAATATAACTTAAAAGCTCATAGCCAAATTTATAATTAGAATTAAGTGCAAGTCTAAAGCTTCGGTACTCATTTTAGCCCCGTTATATTTTCCGCGCAGAATCACTAGACCAGTGAGCTATTACGCTTTCTTTAAAGGATGGCTGCTTCTAAGCCAACCTCCTGGTTGTTTCAGTAACTCCACATCGTTTTCCACTTAAATGAGATTTAGGGACCTTAGCTGTTAGTCTGGGTTGTTCCCCTCTCGACGACGGATTTTATCACTCGCCGCCTGACTGCTGTGATTACACTTTGCGCATTCGGAGTTTGATAGGGTTTGGTACATTGGTGTATGCCCTAGCCCATTCAGTGCTCTACCTCACAAAGTTACTACACAACGCTATACCTAAATATATTTCGGAGAGAACCAGCTATCACGATGTTTGATTGGCCTTTCACCCCTATCCACAAGTCATCAGGAGCCTTTTCAACGGCCGTCTGTTCGGTCCTCCACTGGCTCTTACACCAGTTTCAACCTGCTCATGGATAGATCACATCGTTTCGGGTCTGCAGCATCTGACTATACGCCCTATTAAGACTCGCTTTCGCTACGGCTCCGGGTTTCCTTAACCTCGCCAGACACCACAACTCGCAGGCTCATTATGCAAAAGGCAGTCCATCACCCTGATAAATCATAGGGCTCTGAATGATTGTAAGCAAATGGTTTCAGGTTCTATTTCACTCTGATCACCTCAGTTCTTTTCACCTTTCCCTCACGGTACTTGTGCACTATCGGTCTAGTAGTAGTATTTAGGGTTGGATAGTGGTCTACCCAGCTTCAGACAGGATTACACGTGTCCCGCCCTACTCAGGATACTGCTAAGTATAAACGCACTTTCATATACGGGAGTATCACCCTCTATGCTTAAGTTTTCCAACTTATTCTATTAGATTGTTTAAGTCTATATTGCAGTCCTACAACCCCACTAGCAAGCTAGTGGTTTGCCCTCTTACGCTTTCGCTCGCCGCTACTAGCGTAATCTCGTTTGATTTCTTTTCCTATTGGTACTAAGATGTTTCAATTCCCAACGTTCGCTCCGCATTGCGGTAGTACATATCACTATATACTGGGTTGCCCCATTCAGAAATTCCCGGATCAAAGCCCCTTGACGGCTCCCCGAGACTTATCGCAGCCTGGCACGTCTTTCATCGCCTCTACTAGCCAAGGCATCCACCATTTGCCCTTAGTAGCTTACCTTTTTTTAATTAGATTATTGATATTCTAATTCGCATCACTTCCTTGTTAAAGATAAAGTCTAGTAGATATAAATTAAATAGATAAATATAAATATAAAAATAAACTATTTAATTATTTAAGAATTAATTACTTAATTCTTGTTAATCTGTTTAGATTTATAGTATTTGAATTTAAATTTAATAAGACGGAAAGTATTAACTACTATTAAGTAAGTTTTAAAGCTTAATAGATTGTGAAGTTAATATTTATAAACTATATCTTTTATATTATTGGGATAACAGTGTTTGATATAGAATATTTGAAATTAAACTAAATTCAAAGCTCTAACAAGTCCTGTAAAATTGTTTTAAATATTAAAACTTGATTGTGACTTTTAACAATGGTAATTTAAGTAACTTTAGACTAAAGTCTAATCAGAAAGTTTAAGCTAAACTCTCTGATTAGACTTTGATAATAAATTTTATATTATTGCTATCTTTTAAATTTAAACTATGGTGGAGAATAGCGGGATCGAACCGCTGACCTCCTGCGTGCAAAGCAGGCGCTCTCCCAGCTGAGCTAATTCCCCTTGTCAATCTCTCAAACCTAAACAAGTGTGATTGAGATATATTGAAGTGATAATTGTGAGATTATCACTTTGTACTCTAGAAAGGAGGTGATCCAACCGCAGGTTCTCCTACGGTTACCTTGTTACGACTTCACCCCAGTCGCTGATTCCACTGTGGGCGGTAGCTAGTTTAGCATTCCGACTTCGAGTGAAATCAACTCCCATGGTGTGACGGGCGGTGAGTACAAGACCCGGGAACGTATTCACCGTAGCATGGCTGATCTACGATTACTAGCGATTCCGGCTTCATGCTCTCGAGTTGCAGAGAACAATCCGAACTGGGACATATTTTATAGATTTGCTCCATCTCACGATATTGCGTCTCATTGTATATGCCATTGTAGCACGTGTGTCGCCCTGGGCATAAGGGCCATGATGACTTGACGTCGTCCACACCTTCCTCCTCCTTACGAAGGCAGTATATTTAGAGTGCTCAGCCAAACTGTTAGCAACTAAATACGTGGGTTGCGCTCGTTGCCGGACTTAACCGAACATCTCACGACACGAGCTGACGACAGCCGTGCAGCACCTGTCTCTAAGTTCTAGCAAGCTAGCACCCTCTTATCTCTAAGAGGTTCTTAGGATATCAAGCCCAGGTAAGGTTCTTCGCGTATCATCGAATTAAACCACATGCTCCACCGCTTGTGCGGGTCCCCGTCTATTCCTTTGAGTTTTAATCTTGCGACCGTACTCCCCAGGCGGTATACTTAATCCGTTAGGTGCATTACTGCCCTGACTAGCAGAGCAACAACTAGTATACATCGTTTAGGGCGTGGACTACCAGGGTATCTAATCCTGTTTGCTCCCCACGCTTTCACGCATTAGCGTCAGTTGAGTTCTAGCAGATCGCCTTCGCAATGGGTATTCTTGGTGATCTCTACGGATTTTACCCCTACACCACCAATTCCATCTGCCTCTCCCTCACTCTAGATTATCAGTTTCTCAAGCAGTTTAATGGTTAAGCCATTAGATTTCACAAAAGACTTGATAATCCGCCTACGCGTCCTTTACGCCCAGTGATTCCGAGTAACGCTTGCACCCTCCGTATTACCGCGGCTGCTGGCACGGAGTTAGCCGGTGCTTATTCCTTAGGTACCGTCAAATTTCTTCCCTAAGAAAAGGAGTTTACGCTCCGAAAAGTGTCATCCTCCACGCGGCGTTGCTGCTTCAGGGTTTCCCCCATTGAGCAATATTCCCTACTGCTGCCTCCCGTAGGAGTCTGGACCGTGTCTCAGTTCCAGTGTGACTGATCATCCTCTCAGACCAGTTATGCGTCATAGCCTTGGTGAGCCATTACCTCACCAACTAGCTGATACAATATAGTCTCATCCTATGCCGAAAAAACTTTCCCAACTTAACTTATGTTAAGAAGGAGTATGGAGTATTAGCAGTCATTTCTAACTGTTGTCCTCCAGCATAGGGCAGATTAACTATACATTACTCACCCGTGCGCCACTAACTCATAAGAGCAAGCTCTTACTTGTCCGTTCGACTTGCATGTATTAGGCACGCCGCCAGCGTTCACTCTGAGCCAGGATCAAACTCTCCATAAAAAATTAAAGTAGATAAACTACTTAAGTATTATGAAGTTTTAATCTAAAAACTTTATATCTGTTATATAAGTATTGAATCTATTATAATATAATAAGATTCTGGCTCAATCGATCACTTGTTTAGATTTCAAAGATTGACTATAAAAGATAGTTTAACATTATAAAAATTAAAAAAACAAAAACGATAGAGAAATGATTTAACCAAGCTTTTCAGAAGGTTAAGGTGTTTCTCAATTCGTGAGCTGGAATTATATAAGAGATATGCTTAAAATAAGATTAAATATTAGGGAAAATTCTAAAAAATTTAAAAAAATTTGCAAATTTGGTTAAAAATTTAGTAAAATTAATAAAATTTTGGAGAAAATATGATTAAATTTACCTTGCCATCAAATACTTTTTTAGATAATTATGTATTAAATTGCGAATTTGCAAACGCATGTAAACTTTCAAATGGTGCGTATAAATTCTGGAAAGGTATTGTTGCAGCAAGTTATCAAGACTCTAGAACGCTCTTTTTGCACAAAAAATCGATCCCGCAGAAATATCAATATGCAATAAATTATTGCTCTAATTTAGATGGGTTTGTGCTAGCAAGCGCATTTTGCTCATTTACAGGTATATCTAACTCGCATTTAGTAGCTTCTAATAACTCAGCTCTTCATAGCATGCTCGAGATCAAAATGGTTGATAAATTTAAATTCGTTAATCTAAAAAAACTCTATGATGATCTTGATCTTCCATATTCAGCCCATATTTATATCGAAAAGTGTAAATATTTTTCACCTACGCCATTTGAAAAGAGAATTAAAATCACTGAGACTCTTTGCTTGGGATACTACTAGTACTTACTTACTATAATTATATAGTAAAAAATTGTGTCTCTTGAATTTAATAAATTTACATTATATTTTAAGAGCAATATAAACTATTTTCTAAATTTGCCCTCTATTTCTATGCTCCTTTTTAATCCTCATAACTTCAAATATAAATTTAACATAACCACCTTTATACCAGTTTTTATTAGCCTTTATTAAAGCCTCTCCTAGTTTGTAGCTTAGATGGTTTTTCGTGTTTAGGGCTTTTTGGTAGTTTATTTCTAAGCTACTAATATCTTTTTCTTTTTGGGATAGTTTATCTTTAAGGGATTTAATCTCTAGTTCTTGTGTGGTTGGTTGTGGTGTAGGTTTTGGTGGTTCTACAGGCGCAACTGGTGTTGGTTTTATCTCTTCAAATTTTAAAGATTTAAATTTATTTTCATATTTAGGTAAAGGAATATCATAAGGCATATCTTTAAAATATGCAAAGCGATTTTTATTTTTATTGCAATATATTGCATTATATACAAATTCTAATTTTTCTTGTGCTGTGTTTAAAGAGTCTAGTTTTTCTTCAATTGCTTTAGGAGATAGGAATTCATTTTGGTTGTAGGTGTATTTGAAATCATTGTTTGGAATATAGTTATATTTATTTGTTTCTTCTAAATCCCAATTATGCACACACTCTCCTCTCCAAGAGATATTTTCTTTTACCTGTTTAATTGGATTGCCAGTATTAATAGTATTAGAATAACAAAGTTTTGTAACTACACTTTTTGTGCCAATAATGCTTCCAGAAGCAACGAATGATTTTTTGAGAAATGCTACTTCTTGTCCAACCCATACATGATCTCCTATATAAATGCTTTGAGTAGGATTGATACGTTTATTGGTAATATTGTCGTATATTAAATGTGGATCCGCATTTCTAAACCAAATCGTATGCGAGAAAAGACATTGATCTCCTATTATAATGTTTTTTCTTTTAGATAGCAGCAAAGATCTTTGTCCACGTAGAGTTTTAAGCCCTAAAAAGGGCTTAAAGGCTTATTTGATAACACCACACGCCATTCTAGCGCCGCCGCCGCCAAGTGCTTTTGGATGGTCGCTGTGATTGTCACCACCGATATGAACCATCAAAGAGTGGCCTTTTAACTCGCTTAAATCTTTGATTTTAGGAGATAAAACAGGATTTGTCGCTGTGCCATCAGCTGCTACATATAGTGCTGGTAGGTCGCCTTTGTGGCCTTTGTCATCCCAAGGTAAAGAGTGATTACCGCTATTTGTTGGATCCCAGTGGCCGCCGGCTTTCATACCTAAGCCTTTATCTGTTGCGCCGCAATCAGGATTTGCATGGACATGAAATCCGTGTAAGCCTGGCTCTAAGCCTTTAAGATCAGGGAAAAACGCCACGCCGTAATTTGTTTTAACCGCTATTACGCTACCTACTGGAGTGTTTTTGTCTTGTCCTAGTAAATCAACTTTGATCTCGACATGTTCTACGCTTTTAGGATCAAAAATTGTCATATTAGCCGCTAATAAACTAGAGCTAGCAAGCATCAAAGCAGATGCTACAAAACCAAATTTTTTCATAATTTTCCTTTAAAATTGAAGTATGATTCATTATAACCAAAAATTATTAATAAATTAAGATTTTTAATACAAAATCCAAATTTTACCTATAAAATAGCCAAACCACGCCAAAAAGTATAAATTTCACGATTTTTCGCCTTAGACCAATATCCCTTTAAAAGCCACTTTTATACGCCCAATCCAAAATATTTATCAAAGAATTTCAATAATTTTTCGATTATGGCTTGTTTTCTTTCATTTCTATTGCCGCCGTTAAATCTACCCATAGGTGGTAGTATTTTTTCTATATCTGTTCCTATTGTTTTGACTTGACCATCTCTAAAAGAGTGGTCTATAAAATTTCTCGTCTCGCTCTCTTTTAAATTTTCTTCTTTTATTAAATCTTTTAGATCGCTCTCCTTTTGTTCTTTGACAAATTTCGCCCAATCTGTCATTACATCTGTATCGGCGTTAATTTTATTGATAAATCCATCTATTAGATCTTTTTTGGATCTTAGTGACAAGCTTGCTCTAATTGCTTTATCGATTGAGCTTCGTATCTCTTGGTCTTTGCAATTTGATTTATGGTATTTTGTAACTAGCATCAAAATATAATCTATATTTACCTCTAATTGCCTTACAAGCTCCATCTCAAATACCAAATCATCTTTTATGCTTTCGCTATCTTCTGATTTTGATTTAAACTCCTCATTGAGATCTTCATATTTGCCAAGGTAATTTTGAAAATCCCCTTCGCTTAGTATCTCCATACCTTTGAATTTGTCAAATGATGATAGGATATTTCTTAGTCTTAGAATGCTACCAAAGGAGATTATAAAATCCCTTTTGGCTGATTCTCCTATGATTTGCTCGTCTGGTGGATACTTTTGGATAAGCTGGGATATTTTTTCTTCATAGCCCATAATATGCTTTTTGTCATCATCATATCCATAATAGTAATCTTCAAAAGATCTTAGCAGCACTATCCCGCTCGCATTTTTATCGCCAAATAGGGCTATAGCGTCATTTGTCTCTTCCTGTAAATCTCTAAAACATACGATATTTCCATAGGATTTTACAGAATTTAATATTCTATTTGTTCTTGAAAATGCTTGTATCAATCCATGTTGTTTTAGGTTTTTATCCACCCATAATGTATTTAGCGTAGTAGCGTCAAATCCTGTTAAAAACATATTAACAACGATTAATAAATCAACTTCTCTTTTCTTGACCTTATCGGATAGATCCTTATAATAGTCTTGAAATCCATTGCCTTCAGATGAGAAATTCGTTTTAAATTTTTTATTGTATTCGCTTATAGCAAAATCCAAAAACTCTCTTGAGCTTTTATCTAGTAGCTCCGTCTCAAATCCCTCATCATCTATTATCCCATCGACCCTGTCTTCTTCATTCGCCGCAAAAGAGAATATCGTAGCGATGGTTAAATCTTTTTGCTTTTCTTCTAACTGCTTTTTAAATTCCAAATAATATTTTTTAGCCATATCAATCGAAGCGACCGCAAACATCGAGTTAAATCCACTCATTCTTTGACCTTTTAAATCATAATATGAGCTTCTTTTTGTCTTTTGGTCAAAATGTTCTATTATATATTCAACTATTTTTTTAACCCTCTTGTCATCTGCCAATGCCCCTGCCTCATCGATCCTTGCGACTTCTTTGTCTTTTATTTCATCTTTTTTCTTAATTGTATTTACATAATCAATTCTAAATGGCAAGACATTCCCATCATTTATAGCATCCACAATAGTATAAGTATGTAGCTTATCCCCAAAGGCTTGCTCAGTGGTACAAAAATTAGGATTTGATTTATTAGTAGCATTTTTAGCAAAAATCGGCGTCCCTGTAAATCCAAATAGATGATAATTCTTAAAGCTCTTAGCTATCGATATATGCATACCACCAAACTGCGATCTATGGCACTCATCAAATATCAAAACCAAATGCTTTTGAAACGCCGGATGTTTGGGGTTTCTTTTGACAAATTCGCTTAACTTTTGGATAGTTGTAACTATGATTTTAGCGTTATCATCTTCAATCTGTTTTTGTAGTATTTTGGTATTTCTATTGCCATTTGCCGCACCCTTTTCAAACCTATCATACTCTCGCATCGTCTGATAATCCAAATCTTTTCTATCAACGACAAATAGCACCTTATCTATATAGTCTAATTTGCTTGCGAGTTGAGCGGTCTTAAATGATGTTAAGGTCTTGCCAGAGCCTGTGGTATGCCATATGTAGCCACCAGATTCTATCGTTCCCATTTTTTTATAATTTGTGCTTATTTGAATTTTATTTAGTATCCTTTCAGTGGCGGCTATTTGATATGGACGCATCACCAGCAATAACTCTTCAGCCGTAAATACGCAATATTTGGTTAATATATTTAGTATTGTATGCTTTGAAAAAAATGTCTTAGTAAAATCCACTAAATCGGGTATTGTTTTATTACTCGCATCAGCCCAGTATGAAGTAAATTCAAAGCTATTGCTTGTTTTCTTGCTTTTTGTTTGTGTTTGGGTGTTTTCTTTTATATGGCTCTCTCTTGTGGTGTTAGAATAGTATTTTGTATTTGTGCCATTTGAAATTACAAATATTTGTATATACTCATATAGCCCACTACCAGCCCAGAAGCTATCTCTTTGATATCTATTGATCTGATTAAATGCCTCTTTTAAGGCTACTCCCCGTCTTTTTAACTCTATATGAATCAAAGGCAATCCATTGACCAAAACCGACACATCATAGCGATTTTCATAGTTTCCGCCCTTTTCTACATATTGGTTAATAACTTGTAATATATTATTATGGATATTTTTCTTATCAATTAGATAGATATTTCTACTCGTTCCATCATCTTTTTTTAATACTTGGATATGATCTTCTTGGATTTTTTTGGTTTTTTGGACTATTCCATCATTGTTATTAGCGATACTATTTTTATAAAATCTATCCCATTCATTATCACTAAATTTATAATCATTTAATATCTCTAATTGAGCTCTAAGGTTACTAATAAGTGCCTTTGAATCATTGATTTTTAGATATTCATAGCCTTGCTCACTAAGCATTTTTATAAATTCATTTTCTAAGGCTGCTTCGCTTTGATAACTATCAGATTTTTTCTTTAATGGTTCATACTCAGCCACCACAGTAGCATTTGTCATTTCCATAACTATATTGTATTGATTCATATTATTTTCCCATTTTTCTTATTTGATTTTTAGCTTCTTTTTCGGCTTTTTTTAAACTTTTTATATACTCTTCTTCAACTGGGGATAGTTCGTTATTTTGGTATTTCAAATATTCGTTTTTAGCTTTTTTTAAAGCTTGTTCGTGGCTTATATTTCCCGCACCAGTTAATATTTGTCTGTTTCCAGATGTAAGCACAGAGTCTAACATTGAAATATAATCACTCATATACATTGGTTTATGTTCAAAAGCATTGATTTCTGCTAAATCAAAATAACCTGAAACTAGATTATTTAAAATTTTTAATTCATTTTCATCTAAGTAATTTTTGGCTATTTTCACATCACTCCACACAGGAAATTTGCCTTTAAAATTTTTTAATCCCATAAATTCTTTTTTGGCATCAGCTCTTTGATAAATAATCTCAGCTGCGGTATGACCATGTGTAGCATAATGTAGCTTGTTTTGTACTATTTTAAAAAATTCGATTGATTCTTCGCTTTTTGGATCATAATCAACACTAGTCGCATAAAGATCCAAAACTTGTCTATAAAGCACTTTTTCAGAAGAACGAATATCTCGAATTCTATCTAATAATTCTTTCCAATAACTCCCACCGCCATTTCCTTTTAGTCTTTCATCATCTATAGTAAAACCTTTTATCAAATACTCTTTTAACTTTTGAGTCGCCCATCTTCTAAAATTAGTTGCTACTTTGGATTTTATCCTATATCCAAGTGAAATTATCATATCTAAATTATAATATTTTACATTATAATTTTTACCATCGTTTGCAGTTGTTCGGAAAAACCGAACAACTAAATTTTCTTCAAGTTCGCCATCACTAAAAATATTTTTAATGTGTTCTGAAACATTAGATTTGCTACTATCATACAGCTTAACTAATTGCTCTTGATTAAGCCATACTGTTTCATCAATTAATCTAACATCTATTTCAGCGCTACCATCTTCTGGCGTATAGATTATAATGCTATTTTCTTCCAAAATCATCCTTTATTGTTATTGTTAATTAGCTTTTAATTCCTTAAAGGTTAGTAATTTATCTCTATAATACTCATATTGCTTTTTCTTGCTTCTATTTCAGCTGGAAGACCTTCAGAAATATCGTTACATAATTTTTCAAATTTTTCTAAAATATTTACTATCTTATTTTGTTTTTCTAATGATAGTATAGGTACTGGATACTTATTTAACATAGGTCTCCTAATAGATGTTACAGAAGAATTAAAAGCATTTTTTTGTATATAATCATAAAATGTTGACTTCATATAATAATAAAAATATTTTGAATTTACTTTATTGTTTGTTATATTAATTCTGTATGCTCTTTGATGTAATGCATATTTTCCATCAGTGTAATGAAATATTTTTCCAACTCCTACTCCATCACCTGATGTTATTATAGAATTATCATCGTACTCATAATTATTTTTATAATACACTTGTTGAGAACGAACATAAAACGGATATTGTCCATCTTCAACTGCTTCATTTGTATTACTACTACCCGTACCTATATCTGCAATTGATTCTAAACTAATAAATTCAACATCATCATTAAAATTGAATAATTCTTTTGAATAATACTCATATTGCTTTTGCCTAGCTGAAAGCTCTGCTGAAAGCAATGTGAAATTATCCAATATACGGACAATTTCACATTGCACTTCCAACGGAGGCACAGGAAATCTTAATTTTTTCATTTTTTCTAAACTAACTATTGGCATTCCTCCACCCTGATTAGCAATTCTTACACATTCTTCATCTATAATATCAAAATAATAAAAGCAAAATTTTATATTTAATTTTTCTTTGTTTTTTTCTTTTATTGATACACAAGTTAATTGCTGATTACAAACAAAGTCGTTTTTAATTAATGCGTGAATACCAATAGTTGCAGTCGTTGCAACCATTAAAGAATTTTTAGGGAATAACTTATTTTTTACTGCTTTTTTAGTAATATGCTGTATTGAATCATTTAAAATTTTCCCATTTGCTCTAATGTCTTCCATTCTATACCAAGATATATCTCCGTTTTCCCAATATTCATCATTATTTTTAGAAGGAGTATAACCATTTCTTACATCAAACAACTCTCCAATAGTTTTAAATTCCACCCCATTTGGGCATAATTTATTGATTAATTCTTCTAATTTACTCATAGATTACGCCTCGATTTCTAAAATGATTTTATCTATTTCATTGCGAAGCTCGTTCTCTCTAGCTACTATTTGGGCTATTTCATTATTTAGCTTTACTATATCTATTTTTTCTCTTGTGTCTTCTTGTTCTACATAGGTTGATACTGATAGGTTGTAGTTATTCTCTGATATCTCTTTGTTTGGGATTAATTTGGCAATGTGGTTGATATCTTTTCTATCTTTAAATATTTTAACTATATTATCTATATTTTTATCAGTTAATCTATTGTTATTAGTTATTTTGACGCACTCTTTAGAAGCGTTGATAAAGAGTGTGCTATTATCTTTTTTGCCCTTTTTTAATACCATTATACAAGTTGCTATACTTGTCCCAAAAAAGAGATTATCGGGTAGTTGGATAATCGAATCAATAAAATTATTATCGATTAGATATCTTCTAATCTTTTGTTCTGCTCCGCCTCGATATAATATCCCAGGAAAGCATACTATAGAAGCTGTGCCATTAGGTGCTAGCCAAGATAATGAGTGCATTATAAAGGCAAAATCCGCTTTTGACTTGGGTGCTAAAACTCCAGCCGGAGAGTAGCGCTCATCATTTATCAAAATGGCATTATCATCTCCAGCCCATTTGATCGAGTATGGTGGATTAGATACTATCACCTCAAATGGCTCATCATCCCAGTGTTTAGGCATGGTCAAAGTATCTTCGCAAGCTATGTTAAATTTATCATAACCAATATCGTGTAAAAACATATTAATCCTACAAAGGTTATAGGTGGTTAAATTTATCTCTTGACCATAAAAGCCATTTCTTACATTTTCTTTGCCTAAAATTTTCGCAGATTTCAAAAGCAATGACCCACTTCCACAAGCTGGGTCATAAACCTTATTAACCTCTTTTTTATCTAAAATAGCGAGTTTGGTCAGTAGCTCGCTAACCTCTTGTGGTGTGTAAAACTCTCCACCTGATTTACCAGCATTTGAAGCATACATAGACATTAAAAACTCATAAGCATCCCCAAATGCGTCTATATCATTATCCTTATAATCTAGATTTATCCCAGCTATTCCATCTAATATTTTTAGAAGTTTTTCATTTCTTTTAGCAACTGTGGTGCCTAGCTTATTGCTATTGACATCTATATCATCAAATAACCCAGAAAAGTCATCTTCACTCTGCGTGCCTTTGGCGGAGTTTTCGATATTGTTAAATATCATTTCTAAATATTCATTTAAATTATCTTTTATATTTTTCGTTTTGCCCTCGCTATCTGTAAATATAGCGCTATCGCTTTTAGCTGATTTAATCACATTACAAAACAACTCTGAAGGACGAATGAAAAATCCCTTTTCTGTAACAAGATTATCCCTTTCAAACTCAGCCTTGCTATCTTCTAAATTCGCATAATCAAAAGTGGTATCGCCTGTCGCTTCTCTCTCCCCTTCATTTATATAATTTGCTATATTTTCTGATATATATCTATAAAACATAATACCTAGCACATACTGCTTAAAATCCCAGCCATCCACTGAACCTCTCAAATCATCAGCGATGGACCATATCGCTTTATGTAACTCTTCTCTTTGGTTGGTTGCTTGCCATTTTGATTGCCTTTTAAATTTGATTTTGATAGCGTTTTTTGGCTTGTATTATATATTTTCATTAGTTAAATTACAATATTTTAATCTAATTTTGTGCGAATAGATAGGAAATTTGGCTTTTTGTGTAGCGTTTTTAGGGTTGGGTGGCGGAATTTGGATACTACGGCGGAATTTGGCAATGGTAAAAAAGAAGCCGATGGTGTTAGCGACTGATAGTAATAGGAGGCCGCCCGAATTGAGCGGTTGTTGGGTGGTGGTGATTTAAGAATGGATATAAATTTATTTAGATACTTCTAGGATTTTTCGGCCATTGATATCTTGGGTTGGGCGATTGTTTTGACCTATTATATTAGTAAAAAATTTAATCTGTTCATCTGAAGCAAAGGCGTTGCCACGATTTATTAGCCAAATCACACCCTCAGAGCATGGTGGCGTAGTAAGTGAGCCAACTAGCTCAACATAATTTTGAAGATTTTTGACTAGGTCGTTTAAGGCTAAATTCGCTAGTTTTCTACTCTCCCCAACCTTAGTAGGTGCGTCCGCCCAAATCTCTTTAATCACAGGATTTTCACCACCTTTATCAAACATAATCGCCAATACCAAAAGCTCCCCATCACTAGCCTTATGAACCAAATGAGCCACCATAGGATAGTGCTTTTTATCAAAAGTATATTCTGATGGCGTGTGAAAATGCATCTGTAAAAGCTCGAATTTTTTGTTTTGAAATGTTAGGGTGCTACCTGGATTGAAGTTCACTTGTAAAGTGTGTCCGTTATTGATAAGCTCTTTTGAGCTATTTTTATAATCAAATATAGGCTTTTGTAGCGTAGATTTCTCAGCTTGAGTTATATTAATTGGCGATTGATTTTTGCCATATTTACAGGTGCGAAATTCATCCGCCAAATCTCCCCAATGCTCTGGCGATCCATCACCGCTATAACCCCAATGTGGCGCACCATGATGAGTATTATAACCACTCGCACCAATTAAAAAACCAAAAAGCAAAATAGCTAAAAATCTCACAATTTCTCCTTAGAGTGAATTTAAAAATAATTTTAATCATATAATTAATTTAATTATATGATTAAAATTATTTAGTTATTATACTCGCCTTAAACATAAATTTTTTTTAATATTTATATTTTTATGCGTAGCGAATTTCATTAATTTAAATTTGATATTTGATTTAGCTTAATCTAGTATAAATTTGCTATTTTGCCTATTTTTATTTCATCGCCATTGAGCGATATTAAAGAGATTTTGGACTAAATTTAAAATGATTTTTGGAGGTAATTTAGAAATTTGAAAATTTATATCTAGATATTGACTTTTTGGCCTTGTAGTGGTGTGATGGCTTTTGGCTGATTATAGCATTGTATAACTTTTCATTTTAGAATTTTGTATTTTCTTTTAGGTATATTTTTGAGTGAAAAAATATCAAAATAAAAGCTTAATTTATTTCGTAATGTGATTTTAAGGTTTTTTCGTGATTTATGTAAATTTAAAAAAGTGATAAAAAGTAGTAATGGTGCGGACGAGAGGACTTGAACCTCCACACCGTAAGGCACCAGATCCTAAGTCTGGCGTGTCTGCCAATTTCACCACATCCGCAACAATAATAAGGTTTGTCAAGCAAAAACTTAACAAGGTGGTACGCCCAAGAGGATTCGAACCTCTGGCCTACGGCTTAGAAGGCCGTTGCTCTATCCAGCTGAGCTATGAGCGCATATGAAAACTCAGCTCTTATATTTGAAAGTGGTGCGCCAGGTAGGACTCGAACCCACAACCTACAGATCCGAAGTCTGTCGCTCTATCCAATTGAGCTACAAGCGCAGTCTCCTCATATAAATGGGGTGAGTGATGGGAATCGAACCCACGACCCTCAGGACCACAATCTGATGCTCTAACCGACTGAGCTACACTCACCACATGGTCGGGGTGAAAGGATTCGAACCTTCGGCCCCTTGGTCCCAAACCAAGTGCGCTAACCAGACTGCGCTACACCCCGAAGTATAGTCTCGCTATTTCAAATAAAGAGCTGAAATTATATACAAAAAAAAATCATTTGTCAATTAAATTTAGCTTAAATTTGAAAAATTATTCCAAATTTAAGCAGTATTATTAATTTACTCTCTTTTTTCTTGAATAAAGATTTATCATCTCTACTACCAAAGAGAATGCCATAGCAAAATATATATAACCTTTTGGTATATGAAACTCCAACCCTTCGCCCACTAGCGCCACGCCTATTAAAATCAAAAACGCAAGAGCTAAAACTTTAATAGTCGGATTGGACTCCACAAATCTACTAATAGCGCCACTAGCAAGCAACATCACACCAACTGCTAATATAACGGCTAATATCATAATCTCTATATGATCGGCCATACCTACGGCTGTAATCACGCTATCAAGCGAAAAGACAATATCAAGTACAGCAATCTGAATAATAATCATCATAAAGCCAGCTCCAGCCTTGCTAGCCATACTTTGTTCTTCATTTTCACCTACTGCGTGTGAATGTAATTCAAGAGTGGATTTAGCTATCAAAAACAACCCACCAGCAATCAATACGATATCACGCCCTGAAATTTCTTGCCCTATCACGCTAAATAGCGGCGTAGTAAGCTTCATAATCCAAAATAGGCTAAGTAATAATAATATTCTAGTTATCATTGCAAGCCCAAGACCAACTACCCTGGCACGATCTCTTTGTTCATTTGGCAATTTGCCACATAAAATTGCTATAAATATGATATTATCAATACCCAAAACTATCTCAAGTGCAGTTAGCGTCATTAAGCTAATCCACGCCTCGGGCATATAGATCCACTCAAGCATTTTTATCCTTTGTTAGAATTTTTATAATTGTTTTTGGTAGTAGTTTATGCTCAATTTTATGAATTTTTTTCTCCCACTCTTGCAGGGTTTTTGTTTTGCGAGCAAATGTCTTTTGTGCTATTATCTCTCCAGCATCTAGCTCAGAACTTACCCAATGTACACTTACTCCACCTATTTGCATATCGCTATGATAACTATCTGTTATAGCATGCGCTCCTTTAAATAGTGGCAATATGCTTGGATGTAAATTAATAGCTTTAATATTATCAGTAAATATAGGCGTAAGAATTCTCATAAATCCAGCTAAAATAGTCAAATCAATACTATATTTATTAATCTCATCAACTACTGCTTTATCAAACTCCTCTCTACTGGCATAATCTTTATGATTAATAACCACAGTATCAAGACCAAATTTCTTAGCACGCTCAATCCCTTTAGCATCAGGATTATTACAAATTAGTAAAGCAACATTAATCTTAATGCCTTTAAAAATCTTACCATGAACTTTTTCTAATATGGCTTGCAAATTCGAGCCACTTCCACTGAATAAAACCGCAATATTTTTTACAACCATTTTAATCCTTCTATAATATCATTTGGGGTAAAGCTATAGCTATTACCCTTATAAATTTGAGCTGATTTTTGATGAGCTAGGACGCCATTTATAGCCGAATTTAATGGGCTAAATCCACCTGCTAAATAGGCTAAAATTATTCCGGCCAATGCATCGCCACTACCGCCAACTGCTAACTTTGCATTGCCCTGTGGCGCTATATAGAGCACGCCATTTTGAGCAATTATTGGATTTGCCCCTTTTAGTATAAGTGTAGCAAGAAATTTAGAGCTAAATTTGCGAGCTAGCTCAAAACGGTTATTTTGGATCTGCTCTACATCAAATTCGCCTATTTCACAAATCTTAAGCAATGAGCTAAACTCCTTTGGGTGCGGAGTTAAAATAGCTTTATTACTTCTAGCAAATTCACAAATCCAAGGCTTATAAAATGCATCCGCATCCACTACACACGGCTTTTTGAGTAAATTCATAAAATCAAACTCAACTTCACCAAGCCCCATTCCAAAAGCCACAGCATCTGCACCATCAAAACTGCTTTTAAGCATAATCTGTGGATCTAAATTTAAACTACTAAGCCCTTGAACACTTTTAGTCAAATTTACTATACTTACTCTACCAGCCCCCATTCTAAGTGCCGAATTTGCCGCAATCTGCGCTGCTCCGCTCATCTGTCCACAAGCAATAAATGCATGACCAAAGTCGCCTTTATTTACATTTTCTATATCTCTACTAGGCAAAATTAAATCATCTAAAAGTACTAAAAAATCACTATCATCAAAACTAAATTTGCTCTCATTTAAACCTAAATTTGCCTGCACGATCTGCCCTACTAAATCTTTAGCAGCATCTGCATATAACCCAAGCTTTAACGCCCCCATACAAACGGTAAAATCTGCCCTAAACGCTCCATTTATTGCTACGGCTCCATTTTCACTTATTCCGCTTGGTATATCTACAGCAATTTTAAGAGCGCTACAGTCATTTGCTATTTTTATAATTTTAGCAATTTTTTCACCAATCTCTCCGCAAAACCCACTACCAAAAATCCCATCTATGATACAATCAAACTCACTAAAATTACTTAAACTATCTAAATCTAAAACATTTACACCGACATTTTTAGCGATATTTAGCTGAATTTGAGCATTGTGATTAAGTTCTTTTTGAAGTAAAATCAATTCGCATTCATATTCACCACTAAGCATTCTAAGTGCGGCAATTGCATCGCTTGCGTTATTTCCTTTACCACAAAGTGCTAAGATTTTAGTACCAATTTTCAACTCTTTACGAACCAAATCTGCTACCGCACGAGCAGCATTTTCTTGCAAAACTAACTCGCTAAATCCTAATGCATCAACAGCATTTTTATCAAATTTAGCCGTATTAGTATAAAGTCTTTTCATCTCTTCATCCTATAGCTTAAACTCTCGATTATATCTGCTTTTGAGATAGATTTAGCATCACGCAAATCAGCAATCGTACGAGCTACTTTTAGTATTTTATTTATTCCACGCTGACTTAGATGATAGTTTGTAATTGCTTTACTTAAAATCTCTGTTGCTGCATTCTCAAGAGTACAAAACTTAGCAATATCAAAGTCGCATAATTTGCCATTTAGCTCACTTTGACCACGCTCAATCTGATTTTTAAAAGCATTTAAAACCATTGCGCTCATCTGTTTTGAGCTATAACTTGGCACATCTCCATCATTAATCTCGCCCATAGCACAATATATATCAATACGGTCTAATATAGGGCCAGATATAACATTTTTATACTTTGCAATCTCTTTATCGCTACAAGTGCAGACATTATTTTTACTAAATGCATTTCCACACGGACAAGGATTCATCGCTGCAACAAATAGAAATTTCGTATCATAGCTAACCTTTGAATTTACTCTAGAAATGTTAATTTTATAATCTTCTAATGGCTCTCTAAGGCTTTCTAAAATCTGCTTACCAAAATAAGGAAATTCATCAAAAAAGAGTACGCCACCATTGGCTAATGCGACTTCGCCAATCTTTGCTGCACTGCTTCCGCCTCCAAAAATTGAGCTTCTTGTGCTTGTGTGATGTGGACTCCTAAAGGCTCTAATGGCGCTAAAATCACTACTATTTGAATTTAATGACTCATAAGCACTTGCTAGTAAAATCTCTTCTAGGCTTTGTGGCGGCATAATATATGGTAGTCGTTTTGCACTCATACTCTTTCCACATCCTGGACTTCCCTCAAATAAAATATTATGCATTCCAGCTGCTGCAATTATGCTAGCGCGCTTAGCACGCTCTTGCCCTTTGATATCGATAAAATCAAGCTTAAAATGTAAATTTGGAACAAATTTACGACCTGCAATTTCGATGACATTATCAAAAATTGGATGAGTTGCATCGACTTTGCAACTAATTTTAAATTCATCATTTAAGAAAAAATCCCTTGCTTGTGCCAAATTCTCCACAGCATAAACTTCAAAATTTGGTATCATTGAAGCTCTAAGCGCAATATCCTTTGGAAGTAATATTTTAGCACTTTTGACATGCGTACTAAGAAAAAGCAAAACTGAAAAAAGCTCAGCTGAGCTACGCAGTCTACCATCAAGACCTAACTCGCCAAATACGAAATAATCACTATCGAAACGCTCTTTTTGCAGCAATACCAAAAGCGCAATAGCCAAATCAAAATGCGAGCCGTCTTTTTTAACATCACTTGGACTAAGATTTATGATGATTTTCATCGCTGGAAGAGTAAAATCATGCAAAGCTGCAAGAGCTGATTTGACACGGGTTACTGACTCTTTGATAGTTACACTAGCAAGTCCAACGATCTCAAATCCAGGCAAAGCTCTAAGCAAAGTAGATTCTATATCAATTATATGTAGCTTTGAGTTCAAACAGGCGCATTTTAGGGCTTTCATAATGGTTTTTGTTTTGACTTTTTCTTATACTCTTTATCAAATTTTTTACGCTTATTAAAGCCAATTCGCTCTATAAATAGATGTCCATCTAAGTGATCATTTTCGTGCTGCAAGGCAACAGCTAGTAAACCATCTGCCTCAAGTGTGTGACTAGCTCCAAATCTATCTTGATACTCTAGTGTTACATTTGCAGCTCTTTTTACATCTTCGTAGTATCCAGGCACACTCAGACAGCCTTCTTGATAGAGTTGCTCCCCATCTTTTTTTATAAATTTAGGATTAATGATTTCGAGCAAATCACCTTTGTCTTGAATTTCATTCTCATTTACTAGATTGATAATTAAGGCACGAATTGGTCTACCTACTTGAATAGCAGCTAAACCAATTCCGCCTTTAAAAATCATCGTATCATACATATTATCTAAAAACTCGCCTAGTTCAGTGTCAAATTTATCCACCTCTACGCTACGCTCAAAAAGCCTCTTATCAGGATATTCTAAAATTTCTAAAACCATATTAGCTCTCTACAGTCTCAAATAGCTTTAACCCTTTGCCGCTACGAGGCAATGCATCTAAAAGTGCTGATAGAATCTCCTCTATACTACTCTCAGGATCAATCGAACCAACAGATAGCTCCATATCCATATCTAGTTCATCTTCGCCCATAAAAAATGTAGTTTGATAAAGCAGCTCTGCAATCCTTTGGGCTGCCTTTTTGGCACTTTCAAGATCTGTGTGCTTCATCACCATCGCAAAACAACCATCACCATAGTGAGCCACAATATCGCTTCGGCGTGATGTTTTAAGTAGAATTTTGGCAATATTTCGTAAAATTCCGTTTTTGTCTTTTAGGCTTGGGATTTTGTTTAAAACACTATCTTTAACATGAATTAGCATGATGCTTACATTGTATTTATAGCGTTTAACATCATTAAACTCATCGTATAAAACTTTTAGTAAATATTTTTTATTATAAACTTCAAATTTGGAGTCATAAATAGAGTTATCTTCAACATTTTTAAATATTTTATCAACCTCTTCATAGCTAGTTTTAATAGCTCCGATGTGGCGCTCCATTAAAATATTTAGCTTACTCAACTCCTCACCAAAAGCCTTGATATTGCCTTGAATTTCAAGCGGATTAGCACTAGCGCTCATCTCATTTAGGCGCTTTTTAGCTATGCCTTTCATAATGCCTAAATTCTTATAAATAAGCGATATAATCTGCATCATAGAACGAATCTGGGCAAAGCCAGTTTTAATATCTTTTTCTATTAAGGCTTGACGGTCAAGCTTGTCTTCTTTGCTAAAATCTAGTAGCTCTAAGACCTTTTTTTGAAAATTTGCAGGCTTACTTTCTAAAAGTTTTCTAAAATATATATCAAAATTTTCAGGTGTTGGCTGGATATTCTCAGCTAGCAACTGCTTTAAAACCGCAGAAGAGAATTTATTTAAATCAACATTCTCATCATCGCTACCCATAGCAGTTGGGCGAATTCCAGTTCTAACTACAGCCGGTCTAGGAGCTGGCCTTGCTTTTTTATCTTCATCTAATTTAACCATCTCAACACCTTAAAATTTATTTAAAACTCTTTGTTAAAATCGTATCAACAATACCATACTCCACAGCTTCTTGGGCACTCATAAAGTAATCCCTGTCTGTATCTTTTACAACTTTTGCTAGTTTTTGGCCTGTATTTTTAGCTAAAATACTATTTAAATTCTCTTTGATTCTTAGAATTTCTTTAGTTCTAATCTCTAAATCAGTAGCCTGACCTTGCGCTCCACCTAGAGGCTGATGAATCATAACCCTAGCATTTGGCAAAATATATCTCTTGCCTTTTGCTCCACTACTTAGCAAAAATGAGCCCATACTAGCAGCTTGACCTATACAGATGGTACAGACATCAGGCTTGATATAATTCATAGTATCATAGATGCTCATACCGCTAGTTACTACACCCCCTGGGCTATTTATGTATAGATAGATATCTTTATCTGGATCTTGTGCTTCTAAAAATAGTAGCTGAGCTACAATTGCACTAGCCATACGATCTTCTATCTCATCAGTGAGCATTACTATACGGTCTTTAAGCAAGCGAGAGTAGATATCATAGCTTCTCTCTCCCTTGCCATCATTTTCAATTACATAAGGTATCATTATTTGCTCTCATCTTTTTTGCCAAATAGATCTGTAAATAATTTTTCCTCTACCAATGCCATCTTAATTGCTGGAATCATACCTTGTTTTTTGTAGTTTTCTAGATGCTCTTTTGGATCTACTCCATATCTATAAGCCTCAAAATAGATTGTTTGTAAAATTTCATTATCGGCTACAGCAATATTGCGAACTTTAGCTAGCTCATCAATAATAAATGTAAGTTTAACACTTTTTAGCGCATCATCTTTATATTTTGCTCTTTGTTCTTCTAATGCTTTTGGGTCTTCTTGGAATTTTTTGCGTTCTTCATCGCTAAAACTCATCCAGTTATTTCTAAACTGCATATCAATCTCTTGTTCTACTATGTTATTTGGTAGATCAAAGCTAAATTTTTCTACAGCAGCTTGGGCGAATTTAGGTTTTAGCTCCTCAGCAACTAATTTAGCCATTTTTTCAGCTTTGATTTGACTGCTAATACGCTCTTCTAGTATCTCTTTAGTTGGATTTTCTTCATTTGGAAGGACTTTTTTTAGAGCCTCAGCATCTAATTGGCCAATTTTTTTACCTTGGATTTCATGTAGTTTTACCTTAAATACTGCGGCTTTGCCTGCTAAATGTGCTGCGCCATACTCAGCTGGGAATGTTACATTTATATCTTTTTCTTCACCAACTTTAAGACCTATCATACCATCTTCAAACCCTGGAATAAACTGACCGCTACCAATCTCAAGCACATATCCCTCAGCCTTGCCGCCATCAAATGCAACGCCATCTACAAAGCCTTCAAAATCAAATTTAGCAAAGTCGCCTTTTTCTAAACTATCTTTTTCTACTTTTTCAAGTGGAGCCATCATATTTAAAAATTCATTGATTTTAGCGTCTATCTCACTTTTTTCTGCTTTTGGCTCATCAAAGCTTGGGATAAGTGCTTCATATCCTGATACATCTACAGTTGGACGGAATGAAATTTCAACTTCAATATCTATATTACCATCTTTTTCATCAAATTTAAGAACTCTTGGTTCAGAAATTATATCTGAGTTTGATCTCTCTACTGATTTTACAGATTCGCTTATAAATTCTCTATAAAGTTCGCCACGAGCATCATTTTCTAAGTCTTTACCATATCTTTTGATAACTTCAGCTACTGGCACTTTACCAGGGCGAAATCCATCAATTTTTACATTTTTAGCTGCTTTTTGTGCTAATTTTTCTACTTTTTGTTTTATCTCATCTGCTGTTAGAGTTGTTGTCGCAGTAACATTTACTGAATTTGTAAGTTTAGCATTAACTTGCATTATTTTCCTTTTGACAAAAATTTGGCGCATAATATAGCAAAATTTTGCTTTATTTAAGTATAAATTGCTAAATTTATTTGCTCTCAAGTCAAATTATTGTAAAATTATGCAAAATTTTTTTAAGGTGAATTATGTTTGATAAAAACAGAATGACTGAATTTCAAGACTGCGTAAAAAAGATGCTTGAAATCATGGGTGAAGACCCAAATAGAGATGGATTACTAAACACTCCAAAAAGAGTCGCAAAAGCCTATGAATTCATCACTCAAGGCTATAGCCAAAGCCCTTTAGATATCCTAGGCGATGCGATGTTTGAAAGTAGCAATAATGAGATGGTTTTAATCAAAGATATTGAGTTTTATAGTATTTGTGAGCATCATCTTTTGCCTATAATCGGTAGAGCACATGTAGCCTACATTCCAGATGGAAAGGTCGTAGGGCTAAGCAAAATCCCAAGAATGGTAAATATATACGCTAGAAGATTACAAATTCAAGAACAGATGACTGAACAAATAGCACAAGCCTTGCAAGAAGCTATTAATCCAAAAGGTGTTGGAGTTGTACTAGAGGCTAGACATATGTGTATGGAGATGCGAGGCGTTGAAAAAATCAATTCAGTCACTACAACTTCGGCACTTCGTGGTTCATTTATAAAAAATCCAGAGACTCGCAAAGAGTTCTTTGATCTAATAAATTCACCAAAATCGGTTAAATTTTGAGCCTAAACAATATCAAAAATCGCCTCGCTAAAAAAGTAAATCTCTCTAGTGTATTTGGCATAATAACTCGCATTAATGCCAATAATATCGAGATATCTGGTCTGCGTCCAAGCATTGGCGATATAGTAAAAATAACTAGTATCGACAGCGATAAAACTGAACTAGGAATGGTAACAGAACTCCATCAAAATGGTGCTTGCGTTAGCCCATTTGGCTTTGTTGAAGGATTTAAGATTGGCGATAGAGTCTATGCAAGCGATCAAGGGATGAGCATTCCAGTAGGAGAGGCTTTACTAGGGCGTGTAGTTGATCCATTTATGAATCCAAAAGACGATAAAGGACCAATTAACTGTATGGAACTAATCTCTATAATGCGTCCGCCAATCCCAGCTATGAAACGTGGGTTAATCGATGAATGTTTTAGTGTTGGAGTTAAGAGCATTGATGGATTGCTAACTTGTGGAAAGGGTCAAAAACTTGGAATATTTGCTGGTTCAGGAGTTGGGAAATCCACTCTAATGGGAATGATAGTAAAAAATACTACAGCTCCAATCAAAGTCATTGCGCTCATTGGTGAGCGTGGGCGTGAGGTGCCTGAATTTATCCAAAAAAATCTAGGCGGAGACCTGACTAACACAGTAATAGTAGTAGCCACCAGCGATGATAGTTCACTAATGCGAAAATATGGCGCATTTTGCGCAATGAGTGTTGCAGAGTATTTTAAAGATAGAGGGCAAGATGTGCTATTTATGATGGATAGCGTAACACGCTTTGCTATGGCCCAGCGTGAAATCGGCCTAGCTTTAGGCGAGCCGCCAACATCTAAAGGATATCCACCAAGCGCTCTTACGCTCCTTCCGCAGCTAATGGAAAGAGCTGGTAAGGAGGATGGTAAAGGTTCAATTACAGCATTTTTTACAGTTTTAGTCGAGGGCGATGATATGAGCGATCCAATAGCTGATCAAAGCCGTTCTATACTAGATGGCCACATCGTACTAAGTAGAGAGCTAACAGACTTTGGGATATATCCTCCAATTAATATTTTAAACTCAGCTAGTCGTGTTATGAACGACGTAATTACTAAAGAGCATAGGCAAAATGCGAGTAAATTTAAACGACTCTTTTCGATGTTAAAAGAAAATGAGGTTTTAATCCGCATTGGGGCTTATCAAAAGGGCGTTGATAAAGAGCTTGACTATGCTATTAGCAAAAAGAGCGCTATGGAAGAATTTATAAAGCAAAATCCCGATGAGGGGGTGGAATTTAATCAAACAATAGATATGTTAGCTAAGATAGTTGGGGTTTAAAATATTTAAATTTAAAGGAGAAATAATGAAATTAAAATCACTATTAGCAGTAGCGTCGCTTGCGTGCGCTTCATGGGGGCATTTTGGCGTGGTAATTCCATCAAATTCTACTATAGATGAGCCATCTCAGGCCAAAGAGATAATTACATATAAATTCACTCACCCATTTGAGGGCATGATGATGAATTTAGATAAGCCTGTTGAAGCTGGAGTTTTTGTTGGTGGCAAAAAAGAACTAATCTCAAATTTAAGCGAAAAAAAAGATGGCAAAATGAGCTATTACGAAGCACAATACAATATCAAAGAGCCTGGAATGTATCAATTTTATATGGATCCAAAACCATATTTTGATCCTGCTGAAAATATCTTTATAAGGCACATTACCAAAACTATAGTAAATGCCTATGGATACGGCGAAGGATGGGATGAGCCAATAGGATTAAAAACTGAGATTATCCCACTTACTAGACCTTATGGACTTTATAAGGGAAATATCTTTTCAGGCAAGGTCTTATACAAAGGCAAACCGGCTAAAAATACAATTGTAGAAGTAGAATATTTAAATTCCAAATCCCTTAAAGCCCCAGGCGAGGACTATATAACTCAAGAGGTTAAAACTAATGAGCTTGGTGAGTTTAGCTTTGCTATGCCACTTGCTGGTTGGTGGGGATTTTCTGCTTTAAATGAAGATGATGAAACAATCAAAAAAGATGGCAAAGAGTATCCTGTAGAGATCGGCGCAGTTATCTGGGTAGAGACTAAGGATTATGAATAATGCATATTAGTGAAGGTGTTTTAAAGCCTGAAATTATCATCCCAGCGGCGGTTGTCGCTGGGATTTGGGTGGCCTATCTTGTCTATAAATTAAATTTCAAAGATATCCCTAAAATCGCTTGTATGAGTGCTATATTTTTTGTAGCTTCTTTTATACATATTCCCCTTGGGCCCACTTCGATACATTTGATATTAGGCGGCTTGGTGGGTGCGTTCTTGGGCGTAAATGCGATCTTAGCTATATGCGTGGGGCTTTTACTTCAAGCTCTATTTTTTGGCTATGGGGGGATTAGCGTTTTGGGGGTGAATTTGCTTATGATAGCGGCGCCTACGATATTTGCTAGGTATTTTGTCAAACTATCTTTTAAAGAGCGAAAATACCAAAAAATCTATCAATATATATGCTGGTTTTTAGTCGGTTTCATTCCGCTTTTATGCTCATCGCTTATTTTAAGCGGAGTTTTGGTCTTAAATGGCAAGGAATTTTTAGCTATATCTGGGCTTGCTTTGGCAGCAAATTTCCCATTAATGATAATTGAGGGGATAATAAGCCTATTTGCTATAAGTTTTATTTATAGAGTTAATAAGGAGCTTTTAAATTGATAAGGCTAATTTTGTTACTGCTTTGTGGTGTGAGTCTGCAAGCTCACTCTTTGAAGGTTTTTGCTAGTCAAGATGGCGATTTTGTGGTGATTAAGAGCTATTTTTATGGTAATTCGCCTTGTAGAAATTGTAATATAGATATCATCAAAGATGATAAAATCATACAAAATGCCAAAACTGATGAAAATGGCGTTGCTAGGCTTAAACTAATGGCAAATGAATTTGATATCTTAGTTGATGGCTCTTTGGCTCATGAGAAGAGAATTTCATTTTCTACTGATACTAAAATCACTATAGAAGATGATAATCAAATTTCTAAGATTATCTATAGTTTAATCGCTATTATTTTGATTTTTGGGATATTATATCTGATTAAAAGAAAATGATAAATCCATCTATCTCTATAGCGTGTTTTGCGGTTTTTAGCTTTTTTGTGGCTCTTAGTGGGAAGATATATTTGACTCACTTTTTGCCACTTATATTTTTGGGCTTAATCAAATTTAGATATATTTTTGAGATTTTAAAACGACTTGTTTTTTTGAATTGTTTCATTATTTTGGTAGTTATAAGTGTGCTTTTAGCAGATAATTTAAATTTAGCTTTGCTTATATTTGTAAGGTCAAATTTGATTATTTTATTTGGACTTTTGTCATTTCATAAGCTTAACTCATATAGCATAGCATTAGGCATTTCAGGGCTTGGAATGGGTAATAAAATTAGCTATTTATTCTATTTTTGTGTTAGATTTATAGAGATAGGCAAGATGGATTTTTACAAATTTAAACGCACTTTAAAAGCTAGAAATTTCAATCACAAAACTTCAATTTTTGTATATCAAACATACGCAAATTTAGTCGCAATGCTATTTTTAGGTGCGTTTAAAAAATCCCAAATGTTAGAAAAAACAATGCTAGCTAGGGGATTTGATGGAAAATTTTATAAATTTCAAAATAGCATTAAATTTGGATTTTGTGATATTTTGCTTATAATTTTGGTTTTAATCGCACTGATTTTAAGGCAAGGAGTATTGATTTGAGCTGTTCTGTAACACTAAAAAATATAAAAGCTAAAATAGCAAATAGAGTTTTGTTTGAAAATTTGAATTTAAATCTCTCACACAAAAAAAAGATCGCCATCATAGGTCAAAATGGCTCTGGTAAATCAACCCTACTTGAGATAATCGGTGGTCTTAATAAGCCTTGTGATGGTAGTGTGGAGATATTTCACGAGCCTATGAGAGAGCTAAGTGAGTTTGAAAAATATAGAAATTTAATAGGCTTTTTGTTCCAAAATAGCGATGATCAATTTATCGCTCCAAGTGTTATTGAGGATGTAGCTTTTAGCCTTTTGGCAAGGGGTGTAAGCAAGGATGAAGCAAGAAAAAGAGCTGAGTTTATGCTAGCAGAACTTGGGATTTCACACTTAAGAGATGAGATAGTATTTTATCTCTCTGGTGGTGAAAAAAAGCTTGTGGCATTAGCTGGGGTTTTGATAACCGAGCCTAAAATTTTATTACTTGATGAGCCCACAACTGCGCTTGATTATGATATGCAAATCAAAGTAGCAAATATCCTTGGTAGCTTAGATATCGCTCAAATCATCGTCTCACACGATAAGGAATTTATAAATAAGGTAGTAGATAAGGTATATTTTTTAAATCAAAATGGACTAAGCCTAGAAGCTTAGCCAAATTTATATCACTTTTTCTTAAATGGGCAGCTTTGTTTGCCTAATACTCTATATATTGGGCAAAAGCCTATTAATCCTGTTATCAAAGGCACCAAACCTATCAAAGCCCACCAACTAGCATAGAAATACCATACTCCAACTATCACCAAAACACCGATTACAACTCTTAAAACTCTTTCAAATTTAGACACAATTTCTCCTTAATATTTGTATAATTATAGCTGAATTTTTGAAATTTATCTGTGATTATCTTGGATTTTATGAAATTATAAATTTATATAAAACCCCTTAAAAAGTGGCTTAAACATATATATCAAGCTTTAAATATGTCCTAGAGTAATTTATCTCAATTCCATCAAAGCTACTTTGGCTAACTGGTTGGGCGGATTGGGTAGTTTGGGTATCAGTAAAGTTGCATGCTAATTTTTTGATAAACTATGGCAATGGAAGCTTTAGCGATGCAATGGGATTAATAAATTTAGCAAAAGAGCGAGTTAAGGAGTTTTTTGATATAGAGTTAAGATGTAAAGTGGTAATTCTTTAACTATATTTATGTTATATTAATTGGCATTTTTATACTTATTAAGTGCTTTAATTTAAGAGATGGATTAGCAATAGGTTAAATATTAGCTTCTTCATAATCGGTTTTAGTGTTTATATTGAAAAATTGCTTCAGATTCCCAAATTTAATACTCTCGCACTCGCAAATTTTTGCTAAATTTGCTAGGCGTAAATCGCCATTTTTTTATCATTTGTCTTGCTAACTTAGCCACACTTGGAGAGTAAAATCCGCATAAATAATGTATAAATTCACCATCGCTTGCTATGGCTATTTGAGACTTTTGTTTTGATAGTTCTTTAATAGTATCAATCTCAACAAATGGAGTATCTGCTGCTATTATAAATACTGGATCATTATAATATTTATCTAAATTTGCAATGACATAAATTGGAGCAAATTCGCTAAATTCATCTATTACAAGTGGTAATTTTGGATTAAATTTTTCCTGTTTGCTTGCAACCTTTACATTATCAAAATGCTTGCTTAAACGCTCAAATAAAAAATGCGTGATACTAGGCGCCCCGCAAAACTCTAGCAAAGTCTTATCAGTACCCATTCTAGAGCTTTTTCCACCAGCTAGTATCAACGCATTTTGCATTAGATATCTCTTGGATCTACGATTTTACCAGCAATTGCACTTGCTGCAGCGACAGCTGAATTTGCTAGATAAACTTCACTTGTACGATCGCCCATTCTGCCTACGAAGTTACGGTTAGTTGTGCTGATACATCTCTCCCCAGCGCCTAAAATTCCCATATATCCACCAAGACATGCACCACAAGTTGGATTACTTACTACTGCACCAGCTTCTACAAAGATATCCATTAAGCCCTCTTTTTGAGCTTGTAAGGCTATTTTTTGAGTAGCTGGAGTTATGATAAGCCTTGTATGTTTAGCTACTCTTTTGCCTTTTAAAATTTGAGCTGCTATTCTTAAATCGCTTAATCTACCATTGGTACAACTTCCAATAAATGCTTGATCAATCTTAATATCATCTTTTACAGCTTGACTTACGCTTTTACCATTGCTTGGAAGATATGGATATGCAATTACTGGTTCAAGTTTGCTAACATCGATTGTAATTATTTGGTCATAGTTTGCACCTTCATCGCTATAATGAAGTTTTGGCTCGCTTCTTAAATTTACTTTGCTCAAAAATTCTTTTGTGATATCGTCAACTGCGATTATGCCGCTTTTGCCGCCTGCTTCAATAGCCATATTGCAAAGGCTAAATCTACTATCCATATCTAGATACGCCATAGCATCACCAGTAAATTCAAGCGCCTTATAAAGCGCACCATCAACGCCAATCATTCTAATAACTTCTAAGATTAAATCCTTTCCATAGATATGATCGCCTGGTTTGCCTACAAACTCAACTTTTATCGTTGGTGGCACTTTAAACCAGTTTTTACCTGTTATCATTGCATATGCTAAATCAGTACTTCCCATACCAGTACTAAATGCACCAATAGCGCCATGCGTACAGGTATGAGAGTCAGCTCCAATGATAACATCACCTGGAACTACTAGACCTTTTTCAGGCATTAGCGCATGCTCAATACCCATATCTTTTTCATCAAAGAAATTTGGTAAATCATGCTCATAAGCAAAATCTCTGCTTATTTTAGCTTGATTGGCACTCATGATATCTTTTGCTGGGATATAGTGATCCATCACAATAGCAAAACCATTTGGATTGGCTAGTTTTTTAGCTCCACTTTCTTTAAAAGCTTTGATAGAAATTGGTGTAGTAATATCATTTCCAATTACCATATCAATGTTGCTCTCTACGATTTGACCAGCGCTTACTTTTTTGCCTACATGCTCGCTAAAAATTTTCTCAGTTATTGTTTGCTTCATACACTTCCTTTTTTAACCAAATTTGGGCCACATTGTAGCAAATTTTTGGTATAATCGTGCTTATGAAATACAAAATTTTAACCCAAATCTCAGAATTTTTGTCTAAATTTCGTAAAATTTCATCTATCAAAAGAATTGGTGATTTGATGATTGCTATTAGATTTGATGGTGATTATGAGCTGATATTTGATCTAAATAAAACATCTTCAGCTATATATAAAAGCGATCAAATTCAAATTAAAGAGTATAAGGCTCCATTTGATATTTTGCTTAAAAAGCGTCTAAACTCGGCTAAAATTTTAAGTATAAAAACTTTACCTAATAATAGAATTTTAGCTATTAAAGCATCTTTTTTAGGTTCATATAAAGAGCTTGTTAGTACGCTATATTTGGAGTTTACTGGGCGATTTACTAATGCGATTATCTGCGATGAAAATGGAGTAATCTTAGAGGCTTTACATCATTTTGATAATTCTACAAGAAGTATAAAAGTTGGTAAGGTTTTAACCTTGCTTGAAGGGATAGAGATAAAAGAAAAACCAAGCCAAATTATAGAGAATTTTGATGAGTATTTTCAAGATGAATTTGCCAAAATTTCTTTAAAAAATTTAGAGCAGATCAAAGCAAACAAGATAGCAAATATCAATAAAAAAATTGAGATTTTAAACTCAAATTTAAATACACTCCAAACAAGCTATGAGCTTAATAATAGGGCAAATGAGCTAAACCAAAAAGCAAATTTAATAATTGCAAATTTGCATAATTTAAATGATTATGATAGAGATTTAAAGCTTATGGATTATAGTGGCAATATTATTCAAATTACTATTGATTCTTCGCCAAAAATTGCAGCAAATGAGATGTTTAAATTTAGTAAAAAATTAAGACAAAAAGCACAAAATATAGAGATTCAAAAAGAAAATTTGCTAACAAAATTAGAATTTCTAAACTCTCTTAAAAATGCTATAAACACAAGCTGTGATGCAAATGAAATTGAGATTTTATCTCCTAAAAAGCAAGGACAAAAAAGCGAAGCTAAATTTAACGATTTGGTAGAAAATTTCTATATCAATGGATATAAAATAAGCCTTGGTAAAAGTCAAAAAGGAAATGAGTTTTTGCTAAAAAATGCCAAAAAAGATGATTTTTGGTTTCATTTAAAAGATAGGACTAGCGCACATGTTATTGTTAAATCTAATAAGCTAAATTTAAACGAGGAAATTACGCTATTTGCGGCCAAGCTTTGTGTTCAATTTAGCACTAAATCTAGCGGTAGCTATGAGGTTGATTATACTAAAAGACAAAATGTAAAAATCCAAAATGGTGCCTTTGTAAATTATGTAAATTATAAAACTATAGTTATTAAAATTTAAAGGAAAAATATGATAAAAGTGGAGTTTTTAGGACCAATTGGACTTGATGCAATGGAGCTTGAAGTTGCAAACTTAAAAGAGCTTAAGGAAATTTTAGCCCAAAATGAACAAGCATCAAAATGGCTAGAATTATGCGCTGTAGCAATCAATGATGAAATTGCAAGTGATATAAATACTAAGCTAAATGATGGTGATAGAATCTGTATTTTACCACCAGTTTGTGGAGGTTAAGATGGAAATTTATGATGGCAATCTAGACGCAAATGAAATAACTAGCCGATGGTATAGCGATAATAAGCTTAAAAATTATGGAGCTATTATGAGTTTTGTAGGCGTGGTAAGAGATGAGGGCGGTATAAGTGGGCTTAGTTTTGATCTATATGAACCGATTTTAAAAGCGTGGTTTAATAAGTGGCAAGAAAGAGCAAAATCACAAAATGCTATAATCTTAATGGCGCATAGCAGGGGAGATGTAGCAGTGCATGAAAGCAGCTTTATAGCTGGAGTTTGTAGCCCACAAAGAAAAGTAGCACTTAAACTAATAAATGAATTTGTTGAAGATTTTAAGGCAAATGCACCAATTTGGAAGTATGATTTAATTAACAATGAGCGAATTTATGCTCTTAAACGAAGTCAAAAACTTCAAAATGCTGGAATTTTAGCATAAACATCGATATTATAAGGAATAAATTTGAGATATAATCTAGTAGCAATTGCTAGTTTTGTAATTATTATTGGCGGGCTAAGCCTAGCTAGTTCGATTGTAGTGCCATTTTTGCTCGCAGTTTTTATAGCAATTATTGCTTTTCCGGCTCTTGAATTGATGAGTAAAGTGCATATTAATCGCTTTTTTGCATTTATCATTTTAATTGGTATTTGCGGTAGTGGACTTTGGGTTTTAGGTAATGTTATTGCTACGGCTTTATTAGGTTTTAGTGCTGATTTGCCGCTTTATAAAGCTAAAATTGATATATTTATGGATAATCTAGTAATATATTTAAAAACTAACGCAAATATCGATATAAGTAATAATATATTAAGCTTTATAAATATAGACAAGCTCTTAGCAACTACTTCAAATTTATTAGTTCAAACAGGTGGGATAGTTACGCAATCTTTTTTAGTATTTTTGCTTTTAGCATTTATTTTATTTGAAGCGCAGATTTTTAAAGACAAGGTCGAGTACTTTGCCTCCAAAAATCCTATAGCTTTAGATATTGCTAGTACATTTATATCAAATTTAAAACATTACCTAGCTATTAAAACCGTTTCATCAATTGCTACAGGAGTGATTGTGTGGGGATTTTTAATATTTTTTGATGTACCACACGCCTCTCTTTGGGCGATTTTGGCTTGTATTTTAAACTATATCCCCACAATAGGATCTATTATTGCAGCAGTTCCTGCTATTTTAGTTAGTTTAGCTGTGAATGATTTGAGCGCAACCTTGTGGCTTACTTTAATATATTTGGTTGTAAATATCGCTATTGGGAACTTTATCGAGCCTAGATTTCTTGGCAAAGGACTTGGTATTTCTACTCTAGTAGTGATTTTAAGCTTACTATTTTGGGGGTTTGTTTTTGGCATTGGCGGAATGTTTTTAGCTGTACCACTAACAATGAGTATAAAAATTGCTCTAGATGCAAATCCAAATACTAAATTTATCTCAATCTTACTAAGCAATAAAGTAAAATAAGCTATAAATTTAAACAAGATCTTACTTAACAAGTCCCAAATTCTCATTTTTTGGGACTAAATTTCAATATAAATCAAATTAAAATAAAATTAAACATCAATTATAATATAATATTTTAAAAAAAAATAATACTCTTTTAAAAGCCCAAAAATCCATAATCGCCAAATTTTAATCCCCGTAAATTCGACATTTGGAGGTCTTTTTTGAAATTTTCAAAATATATTAAGTAATAAGGTAATAGAATCTTAATTGAAATATTTATCAAAGGAGATAAAAATGGGTACAAGAAAAGAACACGATTTTATCGGTGAATTAGAAATTAGCGATGATGTTTATTACGGCGTCCAAACATTTAGAGCCGTTGAAAACTTCAACATATCTCACGACAGATTAAAAAACTTCCCTAGATTTGTGCGCGCTATCACAAGAGTTAAAAAAGCAGCCGCAATGGCAAACCGAGAATTAGGTCTTTTGGATCAAGAAAAAGAAGGTGCTATCATCGCAGCTTGCGACAAAATTCTAGCTGGTGGATACTATGATCAATTTGTAGTAGATATGATCCAAGGTGGTGCTGGTACTTCAACCAACATGAACGCAAACGAAGTTATAGCCAATATCGCTTTAGAGCATTTAGGCCACAAAAAAGGTGAATATCAATTCCTTCATCCAAATGACCATGTAAACTTAAGCCAAAGTACAAACGATGCATACCCAACTGCACTTCATCTAGCTTTACATGATTATTTAACAGACCTAGCTACAGCTATGGGTTATCTAAAAAAATCATATGAGAGAAAAGCTGAAGAATTTAAAAATGTATTAAAAATGGGTAGAACTCAACTTCAAGATGCGGTGCCTATGACTTTAGGCCGTGAGTTTAAAACATTTGCCGTAATGATAGGCGAAGATATTGAGAGAATTCTAGAAGTTAGAAAACTTGTATTAGAAGTCAATTTAGGCGGTACCGCTATCGGTACAGGTATCAACTCTCACCCAGATTATCCAAAAGTAGTAGAGAAAAAATTAAGAGAAGTTACAGGCCATGAGTATAAAGTAGCCGAAGACTTGATAGAAGCTACACAAGATACAGGCGTATATGTCCAAATTTCTGGTGTTTTAAAAAGGGTAGCTACTAAATTATCAAAAGTTTGTAATGACTTAAGACTTCTAAGCTCAGGTCCAAAATGTGGCTTAAATGAGATAAATTTACCAAAAATGCAACCAGGTAGCTCTATCATGCCAGGCAAGGTAAATCCTGTAATCCCTGAAGTGGTAAATCAAGTTTGCTACTCTGTAATCGGCTCTGATGTTACTGTTACATTCGCTTGCGAAGGTGGTCAATTACAATTAAATGTCTTTGAACCAGTTGTAGCATATAGTCTATTTAACTCAATTATCATGCTTGAAAAAGCTATGAAAACTCTAGCTGACAAATGTATAGATGGAATCACAGCTAATGAAAAAATTTGTAGCGATTTTGTCTATAACTCTATTGGTATTGTTACAGCTTTCAACCCATATATCGGCTACGAAAAATCAGCTAGCATAGCCAAAGAAGCCCTACAAACAGGTAAAAGCGTAGCAGATATCTGCTTAGAGCGTGGCTATCTAACCAAAGAAGAGATTGATAAAATCTTAACACCTGCTAATATGCTTAATCCGCATATGGGTGAAAATAAATAATCTAAATTTCGTGTTAAAATTTGCTAAGAGTTGATCTCTTAGCAAGCCAAATAAAGGAGAATCTATGGATTTTGTATTGATTTTACAAATCATTGTCTTGCTAGGCGCTATCTTTGTAGGTATTCGCCTCGGTGGTATCGGTATCGGTTACGCCGGTGGTATCGGTGTTGTTATTCTAGGTTTATGTCTAGGTATGAAACCAGGAACTATTCCTTGGGATGTTATCTTAATTATTATGTCAGTTATCGCAGCGATTTCAGCTATGCAACTTGCTGGCGGATTAGACTACTTAGTCCAAATAGCTGAGAGAATTTTACGCTCAAATCCTAAATATATCAACTTCCTAGCTCCAACTGTTACATACTTTTTGACAATTTTAGCAGGTACAGGCCATACAGCATTTTCTATGATTCCAGTTATTGTTGAAGTTGCTAAAGAGCAAAATATCAAACCATCAGCTCCACTATCAATTGCAGTTGTATCTAGCCAAATAGCTATCACAGCTAGCCCTGTTAGTGCGGCCGTCGTCTATATGACAGGCGTATTAGAGCCACTTGGTTGGAGCTATCCAACTCTAATTGGATTATGGTTAGTAACTACATTTGCTGGTTGTATGCTTACAGCTTTAATTATTACACTATTTGCTAATCTTGATTTAAGCAAAGATCCAGTATATAAAGAACGTCTAGCTCAAGGTCTAGTAAAACCATCAACTGGCGTTCAAAATAAAGAGCTTAAACCAGGCGCTAAACTATCTGTTGCTATCTTTTTAATCGGTGTTTTACTAGTTGTTCTATATGCTACTGCTATCTCAAAAGTCGGCGGCAAACCGGTTCTTATAGAAAATGTCGTTGTCCCTAGAGATGCTGCTATTATGAGCTTTATGCTAGGCGTGGCTACATTTATTACAATCTTTTGTAAAATTGAAGTTGGTAAAGTAGCCGATACAAGCGTATTTAAATCAGGTATGGTAGCGTGCGTTTGTGTTCTTGGTGTGGCGTGGCTTGGTAATACATTTGTTGGTGGCTATACAGAAGAGATTAAAACTCTAGCTGGTGATTGGGTTAAGGCTGTTCCATCACTACTTGCTGTTATATTCTTCTTTGCGGCTATGCTTCTATACTCTCAAGCAGCAACCGCTAAGGCTATCACTCCAGTGGTTATAGCAGCCCTTGGTATCAGCGCAGCTAATCCAGGCGATGCATATATGCTAGTTGCGTCTTTTGCTGCTGTTTCGGCTCTATTTGTATTGCCTACATATCCTACACTTCTTGGCGCAGTTCAAATGGACGATACAGGCTCTACAAGACTTGGTAAATATGTATTTAACCATGCTTTCTTAATCCCTGGCATTTTAGCCATTGCTTTTTCTGTGGCATTTGGCTTTATCGCTTCTGCTATAATCTAACACCTAATCTACTCCAAGCAGCTACTTGGAGTAGATTTTCCTTTAACTATTTTTACTAATTATAAAATAATTCAAATTTTATAACATATAGCCTAAATATCTACAAACCCTGATCAGAAATAAATTTGATTATCCCTTACATTATAAATTAACACAATAAGCATAGTAATCTATTTCGAATTTGTGCAATAATATTTTTATTATGCTATAATATCGCTTATTATACTAAAAAGGTAAAAAGATGTTTTATAAGAAATATAAAGAAAAAATTAAGAATATTGAAAATATTCTTATATCTAAGCAAGAAATTGATTATGACAGCTCAATATTATCGCTTAGAGAGCTTATTACCCCCCCCCACAACTTTCAAGCAAATTTAATTGATAAAAATAATTTTTTATTATTTTCCTATGAATCCCATTTGCCTAAACTTAATTTTGCAAATTTAGGAGATTATATCCAAACAATTGCTACCAAAAATGCATTAAAAAGCATTTTTTCAAATATAAATTTCTTATTTCATGATAGAGATACATTAACTAGCTATTATCAAAAAGATAAAATTACACCAGTTGTAATGCAAGGCTGGTTCTCTCATTCTAAATATTTTATTCCTAATAATAATACTTTACCAATCTTTGTTGGAACACATTTTACACCAGTAATATATAATTTTATGCAAAAATTTATAAGCTTCTATCCTTGGTTTTTTAAAGATAAACAGATAGGTTGTAGAGATTTTGAAACATTACGATTTTGTCAAACAATGGGACTTGATTCATATTTATCACGCTGTTTGACACTAACACTACCTAAACGAGATGAAAATATAGCAGGTGATACTATATATTTTGTAGGAATTTCTAAAGATATACTAACATATATACCAGATAAATTAAAAAATAGTGCCGAACATATTAATCAACAAGAAGCTTCTTTCGAAGTAGATGGATCTTTGGATTGGAAAAACTTATATAGAAAAACTGAGGATCTACTACAAACTTATAAAAATAAGGCAAAATTAATAGTTACATCTGCTTTGCATTGTGCTGCGCCTTGCACTGCGATGGGTATTCCTGTGGTATTAATAGCTAAAAACCAAGAGAATATTAATCGTTTTTCTGCTATTAAAGGCATTATTCCGATTTATACCTATGATGATTTGAAAAATAATCGCATCAATTTCAATCCAAAAAGCTTAAATATTGAAGATTTAAAACAATACATGTTGCAAAATCTTAAGCTAAGCACTCTAAAGGAAATGGGTGAAAAAATTGATGAAAATGAACTAATGCAAATTAGACATAATATCCAATACTACAAAGCATATTAATAGCTTTTTAACTAAAGATTTTTATTTAGCTAAGCCAGTCAATTAAGGCTTTGCCATGGGATAACAAATAAGCATTGCACTGACTAAAATGCCGTGAGCCAAAAAACGCACCACGAGCAAGCGGGCTAGGATGTGCGGCTTTTAAAATCATATGACGATTTGAATCGATAAGCGAAGCAAGATTTTTAGCGTAATTACCCCAAAGCATAAATACGCAGTGGTCAAATTTAGCATTTATAACACGAATAACACCAGTAGTAAAGATTTGCCAGCCAATTTTAGAGTGTGAAGCAGGGCGATTTTGTTCTACTGTTAGGGCAGTGTTTAAAAGCAAAACACCTTGATTTGCCCAACTAGTTAAATCACTGCTTCTACTAGTAAATATATCGCAATCTAAATCATCAAAAAGCTCTTTAAATATATTTTTCAAACTTGGCGGTGTTTTTATATTATTTGGAGTGCTAAAAGCTAATCCCATCGCTTCACCAGCATTATGATATGGATCTTGACCGATAATTATAACCTTTAAATCACTTGGTTTGCATAAATTAAATGCATTAAAAATAAGCTCTTTTGGTGGATAAATCGTAGCGGTTTGTGAGTTTAAAAATTTAATTATATTAGCGAAATTTTGGCTATTTAGCTCATCTTTTAAAAGCTCTTGCCAACTAGGGTCTAAATAAGAGATTAAATCTAAATACATTAAAAAGCCTAGCATAAAGCTAGGCAAATATTATAAAGCTTTTTTAACCTCTGCTACAATGCTAGCAAATGCCACTGCATCATTCATAGCTAGGTTTGCCAAAACTTTTCTATCTAATTCGATGTTTGCTTTTTTAAGACCATTTATAAATCTTGAGTAGCTAATATCGTTTAATCTACACGCTGCATTAATGCGGATGATCCATAATCTACGGAAATCACGCTTTTTAGCGCGTCTATCACGATACGCATATACTAAACTTCTTTCTAACTGCTCTTTAGCTTTTCTAAAATGTTTATGTCTAGCACTATAAAAACCACGAGCTAGTTTTAGAACTTTTTTGTGTCTGCGGCGTCTTACAACACCAGTTTTAACTCTTGCCATATTTATCCTTTACAAATTGGCGTCCAAATTTGGAACTTGCCCCATAAAAGGGAGGTTAGAATGACTTAAATTGTCAAAAACTCATATACAAAGCATTTTTTTCACAGCTGAGACATTTGTGCTATCTACATATTGAGATTGTCTTAGGTCTCTTTTGCGCTTAGGTGACATTTTGGTTAAGATATGGCTTCTAAATGCGGAGCCTCTTTTTATCTTATTTTTGCCAACTTTAAAGCGTTTAGCTGCACCACGAATAGATTTCATCTTTGGCATACGCTTTTCCTTTACTTTAAGATAAGCTCGGATTATATCAAATTTGAATTTAAAACTATATAAAACTAGCCAAATTTAATATTTTTCTCAAATTCATCAAGCCTTTTATGTATGCTTCTAAGCTCTGTAATCGTCGTCCAATTATCTATAAATACGCTAAAACTACTGCGAACTTGGTCAAATGCGTTGCTAACTTGGATTAAAACTCCAAGCGTTATAACTCCGCTAAATAGCCCATTTCCCATAATTATAAATGGCACAATAACCATAAATTGCGAAAATGAAATAAGCCAAACATTGAAATATCCATAGTGTAAAAATAGCCTATAATAGTTAAATCTAAGCCCAGTAAATAGCCCCAATACACTCTCAAAACTCGCATAATTTACCTTATCATCTTCAGCATAAACTAGCTCTTTTCTAAAAGCCGCTTCGCTCTTTTGGATATTGTATTCTAACTTTGGTAGCTTTATACCTACAAACCAAGATATTATAAGCCCACCTACACTAACAGCTAAGGCTATCCATACTAAGGATCCGGGAATTTCTTTTAAATATGGTAGATCCACTCCACTGCTAAGTCCCCATAAAACTGGGATAAATGCTATTAATATCATTATAGCTTTTAATATCTGCAAGCCCAAAGTTTCAGTAATCTTAGCAAATCTATAAACATCTTCTTGTATCCTTTGGCTAGAGCCTTCTATATCGTGCTTACACTCTCTCCATCTATTTAGATAGCCAAAAGTCATAGCCTCTCGCCACCTAAAAACCCAATGGCTAGCAAAAAATGTCGTAATAGTAGCGATAATCACATAAGGCATCGCAATTAATAAAAATCTATAAATTTGCTCCCAAAACTCATCCACGCTATGATCTTTGACATTTTGCATAATATCGTAAAAATCTTTATACCAATCATTAATTGCTACATTTAATCTAGTTTGAAAAATCAAAGATACAATAATCACAAAAAGCCCACCATAAGCCCAAAAAGCCCATTTTTTACTCTTAAAAAAGCTTGAAAACATATATTTGCCTTAGATAAAATAGCTCGATTATACAAAATAATTTTTAATTTTAAATTTACGCATAAAAATTTAAGTCAGATATAATTTTTTAAAAGATAAAATTGCTTTTAAATTTATTACAAAGAAAGGAGAATAGATGGAGTTTTTAACACAATTAAGCGATGGCAAACAATTTGCTATTCAGCTTTTGGTTGTTTTGATTTGTCTATTTTATGGTGCTAGAAAGGGCGGTATAGCTCTTGGCTTGCTTGGCGGTGTTGGTATGTTCGTGCTTACATTTGGTTTTGATGTGGCTCCTGGCAAACCGGCTATTGATGTTATTTTTACTATTTTATGCGTGGTTGTAGCTAGTGCGACCTTGCTTGCTAGTGGCGGTCTTGATGTAATGCTTCAAATTGCTGAAAGAATCCTAAGGAGAAATCCTAAATTCTTAACAATCCTAGCCCCATTTGTAACTGCGTTTTTGACAATTCTATGCGGGACTGGACATGTGGTTTATACAATGATGCCAATTATCTATGATATCGCTATCAAAAATGGAATTCGCCCAGAGCGACCTATGGCCGCAGCATCAGTTAGCTCGCAAATGGGTATCATCGCAAGTCCTGTGAGCGTGGCGGTGGTATCTTTGACTGCTATGTTATTAGCTCCTGGTGTTAAGCATTTAGAGGGCTTTGATGGATATTTGAATTTACTTGCGATCACCGTGCCATCAACCTTGATAGGTGTTTTAGCCGTTGGGATTTATAGCTGGTTTAGAGGTAAAGATCTAGATAAAGATGAAGAGTTCCAAACTAAAATTCACAATGACCCTGAATTTAAAAAATATGTCTATGGCGACTCTAAAACACTTTTAGATGTCAAACTCCCTACGATAGAGTGGGTTGCTATGTGGATATTCTTAGGTGCGATCGCTATTGTGGCTATCCTTGGTGCCTTCCCTGAGCTTCGCCCTGCATTTGATAATGGCAAAGGTGTGATGAAACCGATGAGTATGGTATCTGTAATTCAAATATTTATGCTAATTACTGGCGCAATCCTTATAATAGTAACTAAGGTAAAAGCAGGCGAAATCGCTCAAAACGCAATCTTTAGATCTGGTATGATAGCTATTGTAGCGGTATTTGGTATATCTTGGATGGCTAATACAATGTTTAGCGTTCATACTCCGATGCTTAAAGAATCATTAGGTGGTATAGTTCAGCTATATCCATGGACCTATGCTATTATGCTACTTTTGATATCTAAATTTGTAAATTCACAAGCTGCGGCTTTGGCGGCGTTTGTGCCATTAGCTTTGGGTATCGGGGTTGATCCTGCTATTATCGTGGCGTTTGCTCCGGCTTGTTATGGATATTATATCCTTCCTACATATCCAAGCGACCTTGCTACGATACAATTTGACCGCTCAGGCACAACAAAAATAGGCAAATATGTAATCAACCATAGCTTCATTATTCCAGGCTTGCTTGGGGTATTTGTATCTTGTGTATTTGGTTATATCTTTACTACTTTTGCAGGATATCTATAATTCAAATCAGCTAGGATCAACCTAGCTGATCTATGATCTTTATAATATTTTTTATATTCTCTTTAGCGCTTTCATAGCTGATATTTAAAGGTGTTTTTAAATTCGCAATTATAGTATCAGAGTCTGTGTAAATATATAAACTCAAATAACCATCTTGGATATAATATGAGCTTTTAAATCCTAGCAAATTCTCATTAATCTCTATATTTTTGCTGATTTTGCCACTGATTAAAAGACCATAAAATATAATTTCATCGCTATTTTTCACACAGATATCACGCGCATCAAAACCATTTAAGCTAAATAGTCCAAACTCACTAACATCGCCATTAAAATGGTTATTAATACGAGATAAATTTGGCTGATTTAAGCCTAATTCTTTGATTAGCTCATCTCTTAGCCTCTCTTTTAAACCTAGCTCAAATTCAGCAAAAAATTTAAATTTAAACCAAAAATATATCCAAAGACCGGCTAAAAATCCACCGATTAAAGCCAAAAAAGGATCAAAAAACCAAAGCACCAAAGTAATTACAAAATCCACAAAAGCCGCTAAAATCAAGATCCAAATAAGCTTATATCTTATAGATTTTCGCTCTTTTTCTAAATTCTCCATCAGCTATTAAAATACCTTTTAGCTGGGTTTTGATAGCTTAACTCTCTTAGTCTCTCCACTCTTTGCTTGGTTGTGGGATGAGTGCGAAAGAGATTAGATATCCCACTTGCGATACCGCCACTAAATGGACTTATAATAAACATATGAGCGGTTTGTTCATTGGCATTTTTCACTACGCCACGCTGATTGCTACTCTCTAATTTCAATAGAGCGTTTGCTAGGTCATTAGCGCTAGTTATCGAAGCTGAAAATCTATCTGCTTCAAACTCTCTTGAGCGTGATATACTCATCTGGATTATGGTAGCAGCTAGTGGCATTATGATAGCTAGAGCAATCATCAAAATGGGGTTTTGGCGATTTTGATTGCTTCCTAGCATAGCACCAAATTGAGCGAAATTCGCCAAAATAGCAATCGCCCCAGCAAAGATAGCTGCGATAGAGCCTGTTAAGATATCATAGTGCCTTATGTGGCCTAGCTCGTGAGCGATAACTGCTGCTATCTCATCATCATTTAGTGTATCGAGCAATCCAGTAGTTAGAGCCACAGCGGCATTGGCTGGATTTCTACCAGTAGCAAATGCATTAGGGACAGAGTCGCTAATTATATATAGCTTTGGTAGTTCTAATCCAGCTTTAAAACAGAGCTTTTTAGTCATATGATATAATGGATGTGAGCTATTAAGCTCTTGGGCGTTATATCGCTTTAAAATCAGCTTATCACTATAAAAATAGCTGAAAAAATTCATAGCTACAGCGATACAAAATGCTATCATCATCCCGCCAACTCCGCCTATCATACCACCGATAAAGACAAAAAGTAACATAAGAGCTACCATAAAAAATACAGTCTTAAAAATCTCCATCTTACCCCCTTATTGCTCCAAGATAGATAACTGCATCAATCTGTTTTTTAGCTGCTTTTTCTAGCTCATTATCGCTATTAATTATTAAGGCAATTTTGCTATCAAATAGATAATTATTGGCTAATTTTTGTAGTTTTTTAGCTAGCTTTATAGTATCGCATACGATAAATTTAACTCCATTAGCATTAGCAATTAACGCCTCTTTAATATTAGAAACTACAATAAAATTACACTTTGAGTTTAAATTTTTTGGCTCAAATTTAGATAAAAACACTGGCTCATAAGCTATTAAATCACTACCAATTATAATCATTTTAGACACTCCTTACAGATATATTTTCCATCTTTTAATACGCTATCTTTAAGCTCTATAAATGTATTACACTTGCTGCACTCGACAAAGCTTTCACCACTATCACTAGGCTTTTTACTCCTAAATTTAGGAATTATAAAATAGTAAATTACCCCTATAATCAAAACAAATATTATGATTTTAGCTATCATTTTAACCCCTTTAATACTACATAATTTCGCTCATTTTGGCAATAAATTTGCTTATCACATTTTAACTCTTCAATCTCAAATTTCGCATTTGAGCCTTTGTATAGTAAAAATGTCGTATTCTCATCATAAAATCCTTGGCAAATTTCGATCAAATCAGCCGTTTTCATTAATGCCCTAGATGTGATTAAATCAGCTTTAATCCTTTTGGAATTTTCTAATTTTTGGCTATGTATAGTGATATTTTGAAGTTTCAAATGCCCACTCGCATAGGATAAAAAGCTTGATTTTTTCGCAATTGGCTCATATAGATGAAACTCGCACTCTCTTAAAATCATAGCCAAAAATATCGCTGGAAATCCTGCCCCACTGCCTACATCCACACAAACATTAGGCTCAAAGCCTAGAAATTTAATCGGTTCTATGCTATCAAGGGCTACTGGCTTGATATCTTTATAATTTGTTAGATTGTGAATTTTATTAAACTTCTTTAAAATTTCATCAAATTTGGCTACGGTTTGCCAAAATTCATCACTCATAGCATATGTCCCATCTGCTCTTTTTTGATATTTAGATAATCTTTATTATACTTATTTGGCGCTATTTGGATTGGAATTCGGCTTATGATTTTGGTTTTTATGCTTGTGAGCTTTAACGGATTATTTGTTAGTAAATTCACCCCCTTAATCCCAAAATCATTTAAGATAAAATCAACCATCTCATATGTCCTCTCATCAGCCTTAAATCCTAGCTGATGATTTGCCTCTATAGTATCAAGGCCGGTGTCTTGTAAGGCGTAGGCATTGACTTTGTTTAATAATCCGATATTTCTACCTTCTTGACGCAAGTAAATAACCATCCCGCCATTATCTGCGATATATTTCAAAGCCGCTTCTAGCTGCTCGCCACAATCGCACTTTTTACTCCCTAAAGTATCACCCGTTAGGCACTCGGAGTGAATTCTAAGGTTTATTATCTCGCCTAAATTTTGGCTAAATATTGCCATATGTTCTTTGTGATTTTCTTTATATGCTTTGATTTTGAAATTGCCAAATTTAGTTGGTAAATTTGCTATTTTAGATATCTCTATATTCACTTTTTTCCTTCTGTTTTTGTTCTATTGTATCATTTGCGATTAAATTTAAACAAAATCAATTATCTTTAATTAACTTAAATTCTGCTATAATCACTAAATTTTCGGGAGAATTAATAATGTTTAAAAGATATAGAAGATTAAGATTAAATGAGCCTTTGCGTGATATGCTAACAGAAAATAGATTATCTATTAGTGATTTTATATATCCGCTTTTTGTAGTTGAGGGCAAGGGGATTAAAAATGAGATAAGCTCGATGCCTGGCGTATTTCAGATGAGTTTAGATGAGATTTTAAAAGAGTGCGATGAGATCATAAATTTAGGGATAAAATCTATAATTTTATTTGGAATTCCAAGCTTAAAAGATAGCATAGGTAGCGATGCTTTGGATGAAAATGGGATAATTGCTAGATCCGTTAGGGCTATTAAAGAGAAATTCAAAGATCTTATAGTTATTACTGATTTGTGCTTTTGCGAATACACAGATCACGGACATTGCGGGATTTTGGATCATAAATGCGGCAGCGTAGATAATGACGCTACCCTTGAAATATCGGCCAAACAAGCTCTCATCCACGCCAAAGCTGGCGCTGATATGATAGCACCTAGTGGAATGATGGATGGGATAATTTATACTTTGCGTAAGGCATTAGATGAAAATGGATATATGAATTTACCTATTATGTCCTATTCTACCAAATTCGCTTCAGCATATTATGGGCCGTTTCGTGATTTAGCGCAAAGCACCCCAAGCTTTGGTGATAGGAAAAGCTATCAAATGAATCCCGCTAATAGACTTGAAGCTATTAATGAGAGCTTAGAAGATGAGGCTCAAGGCGCTGATATTTTGATGGTTAAACCGGCTTTGGCGTATTTAGATATCATAAGAGATATAAAAGAGCGAACGAATTTACCACTTTGTGTATATAATGTGAGTGGAGAATACGCACTTTTAAAAGCTGGTGCTAAGGCGGGTGTTATAGACTATGATCGTGTGATGATGGAGACTATGATAGCATTCAAAAGAGCTGGAGCAGATCTAATCATCAGCTATCACGCCAAAGAAGTTGCTAAGATATTAAATTCAAACAAGGGATAGATATGAGACACTTTTTGACTCTAAATGATATAAGCAAGGATGAGATTTTAGATATCTTAAACATTGCCAAAGATATCAAAAAAGAGACCTTAAATAAAGAGTATAAACCATATTTAAAAGATCAATTTTTAGCTATGATTTTTGAAAAAAGCTCGACAAGGACTAGGGTGAGCTTTGAAGTTGGGATACAACAACTCGGCGGAAAAGCGCTGTTTTTAAGTAGTCGTGATATACAACTTGGCCGTGGTGAGCCTATCAAAGATACCGCTAGAGTGCTTGGAGGAATGGTAGATATGATTATGGCTAGGGTTTATAAACAAAGCGATTTGGTTGAGCTTGCTAAATTTAGCGGTGTGCCCGTGATAAATGGACTTAGCGATGATTTTCATCCTGTTCAATTGATGGCTGATTTGCTAACCTTAGATGAGCTTGGTCTAGATATCCAAAATATGAAAGTCGCATATATAGGTGATGGCAATAACATGACAAATTCATGGCTTATGGCTGCTTCTAAGCTTGGTTTTGAGCTTAGAATCGCTACACCAAAAGGCTATGAAGTCCCACAATGGGTAAAAAGCATAGCCTTAGAAAATGCCAAATCAAGTGGCGCTATAATCCAAATAAGCAATGACCCAAAAGAGGCTATAAGTGGCGTAGATGTCGTTACTACTGATACTTGGGTCTCTATGGGTCAAGAGGATGAAAAAGCGAAAAAAATCGCCGATTTCGCTGGATTTTGCGTAGATAAAAGTATGATGAGCCTAGCCAAAGATGGGGCTGTGTTTTTACACTGCTTGCCTGCTTATAGAGGATATGAGGTCAGCGAAGAAGTATTTGAGGCTCACGCTGATGAGATATTTAGAGAAGCTCACAATAGACTTCACGCACAAAAAGGCGTAATGGTCTGGTGCGATAGGATTAGATATGAATAATCATTTAGAAAATATTAGTCAAACTCTAGGCATTAGCAAAAGGCGTCGCACAACCTTTGAGCTAGAAGATCTGGATAATAACGAAATGAAGCTTAGCTACAAAGGCAAAGCGAATTTAAATACTCCATGGTTTGGTATGTATGGCGATAAGCCTTGCGCCCTAGTGCCTGCTGAACTATTTGAAGCGGTGATAAACGCACTAAAAAACGCACAAAAAGAGAATTTCGAGCTAAAGCTTGAGAGATCTATTTTACAAAATTTGCCAATTGATTTTGGTGATGTTTGGACTGTGGCGATAGAAGAGATTAAAAAAGCAAACTACAAAAAAGAGCCGAATTTAGATAGAGTTATAGCTAAAATCAAAAAAGAGCACCCAAATTTATTTTTGGATATGCGCTCACTTGTTAATAAGGAGTGATTATGGTAGATTTTGAAGCATTTGTGAAGTATTCTAAGCCAGGGCCAAGATATACTAGCTATCCTACGGCTTTGGAATTTAGCGATGAGTTTAGCTATGATGAGTATATCAAGAGATTAAAAGAGTGTGATAAGCCACTTTCGCTATACTTTCATCTACCATTTTGTCGCTCGGCGTGCTATTTTTGTGGTTGTAATGTGATATATACTAGCAAAAGCGATAAGATGAGTCGCTACTTGGATTATTTGGAGCGTGAGCTTGAAATTTTAGCTAGTATAGTAGATACCAATAGAGCAGTGATACAGATGCACTTTGGTGGTGGGACGCCTACATTTTATAGCGCTAGTGAGCTTGATAGGATTATAAAAGCTATTAAAAAACATTTTAAAAATTTCACAAATGATGCTGAAATAAGCTGTGAAATAGACCCAAGATTTATCAATGAAGATCAGCTAGAAGTCCTTAGAAAGCATGGGTTTAATAGAGTTAGCTTTGGGGTACAAGATTTTGACGAAAAGGTTCAAAAAGAGATCCATAGAATTCAGCCATTTAGCATAACTCAAAATGCTGTAAATTTGGCTAGAAAATATGGAATGTTAAGTGTAAATACCGATCTTATATATGGTTTGCCTTATCAGAGTTTAGAGAGTTTTAAACGCACTTTAGAGCTAGGAGTTAGTCTAAATCCTGATAGATTTGCTATCTTTAACTACGCTCATGTCCCATGGATCAAAAAAAGTATGAGAAAATTCGACGAAGCCACGCTACCAAGCCCAAAAACTAAGCTTGAAATTTTAAAATACACTATGGAATTTCTCACATCCAATGGATACAAAATGATAGGTATGGATCACTACGCTAAGCCTAGTGATGAGCTATTTGGTGCTTTAAAAAATGGCACACTTCATAGGAATTTTCAAGGATACACTACAAAAGGCGGAGCGCAACTCATTGGTATAGGGCTAACTAGTATCGGCGAGGGCGATGACTATTACGCTCAAAACTACAAAGATATGAGCGGCTATGAAGCTGCTATTGATGCTGGTAAATTGCCAAATTTCAAAGGCATAATGCTAAATGAAGAAGATAAGCTTAGAAAATTTGTGATTATGGAGCTGATGGCGAATTTCGCTCTTGATATTGGGTCTGTGGAGAGTAAATTTGGGATTGATTTCTTTAACCATTTTAAAGATGAATTAGATGAGCTAGGCGAGTTAAAGCAATTTATGAGTATCGATAGCCAAAAAATTGAGATAAACCAAACCGGAATGCTATTAATCCGTAATATCGCTATGTGCTTTGATGAGTATATGGCTAAATTTAAAGGCGTTAATAATAGCTTTTCAAAGACAGTTTAAAGGAGATTTTATGAGTGAGATTTTAGGATTTGGGATAGCTGGAAATTTTGCCTTACATCTTGAACAAGCCGGCGAAGCTGATGATTTCGCCTTGGTTAAAACCGATGATGAATACGCCCCAAAAGGGATATTTCCATTTTATATCAAAGGTAGTGATAGTTTTTTGGGTAGGAATTGTATAGATAATGGCTATTTATATCTACCTAATGATAAAAATTTAAATATCCAAATGGAGCCTGAGATCGCCCTAAGATGCGAATTAGAATATGAAAATAATAAGGTTAAAAGCATTAAGCCACTTAAATTTGCTGCTTTTAATGACGCTTCAGTTAGAAATGACAAAACCGCTACAAAAATATCACAAAAGAAAAACTTCAGCAACGGCTCAAAAGGAATCGGAAATGAAATTGATATAGACAAATTTAGCCTTGGTGGGATCTGTGATAATTATAGCTTAATATCATTTTTACAAAGCCAAAATGAGCTAATTAGATATGGCGAGTGCGCTAAATTGAGCGGATACTCATATTTTTATGAAAAGTTATTAGAGTGGATCAAAGATAGATTAAACACACAAGAAAATTATGCTGTATTAGAGAATTTATCAGATATCTTAAAAAATGCAAACTACCCAAATGAGATGATAATCACAATCGGCGCTACAAGATATGAAGAGGCGGGCAAAAATAGATATCTAAAACCTGGAGATATCTGCTATGTGGTCGCCTTTGATCATACTAAATTTGATCTATCAAGCATAACAAACGCTATCAAAAATGGCTCTAAATTACCAAGTAGCGTATCTATTTTAAGACAGGAAGTAAGATGAAAATTACTATAATTGGCGCTGGAAATATGGGATTAGCTATGGCTAATGGGCTGAAATTATCTGGTTTTGAAGTGAGCTTTGCGGGGCGATTGAGTGATAGATTAGAGGCTTTAAAAGGTGAATTTGAAGTAGAGATAATAGATCAAAACTACGATATAAGTGATAAAAACATTATATTAGCTATCAAGCCAAATGCCCTTGAGTGGTTTGTAAATCTCGCAAAAGGTAGAGCAAATTTGATAATTAGCGTGCTAGCTCTCACAAGCTTAGAGCAAATTCAAGCTATAAACGCCATAAATCACGCTATTTGTTTGCCAAATATCGCCGCAAAATACCAAAAAAGCATAAATCCATATATAGCAATTGGTGATACCAATCTAGTAGAAAAGATCCTAAATGGCTTTGGAAAAGCGGTTAAATTTGATTCTAAATCCACTTTTGATGCTGCTAGCATAATCAGCGGATGCGCTCCAGCATATCTAGCATTAGTAGCTGAAGCTATCAATACTGCTGCTGTAAGATCTGGTCTTAGATTGGACGAGGCTCAAGCTATGACAAGTGGGCTATTTGATAGCTTTGCTGGGTTGATTAAAGATACTCATCCAACACTAATAAAAGATAGTATTTGCTCTCCTGCTGGAACGACTATCGAGGGTGTATGCGAGCTAGAAAAAGCCGGTGTTAGAACTGCCTTTATAGAGGCTATTAGAGCAAGTTTGATGAAACAAAGAGGATAAATGAGTAACTATAATTTTAGTGCGATTAGCGATGCGTGTGTGAAGTGTGGAAAATGTAAGCCAAATTGCACAATATACAAAATCAGTCACGATGAGGTCAAGAGCCCAAGGGGATTTTTGGATCTTTTAGGGGCTTATAATAGAGGTGAAATCGAGCTTGATAAGAATTTAAAAGATGTTTTTGAGAGCTGTTTTTTATGTACAAATTGCGTCCAAGACTGCCCAGTATCCTTGCCAACTGATACTATGATAGAAAATGCTAGAGCCGATATAGCGGCTAAATTTGGAATTTCGTGGTATAAAAGGCTATTTTTTTATCTACTTAGAAATAGAAAGATTATGGATATCGCTGCGAAATTTGGATATGTGTTTCAAAGCTGTGGATTTAAAATTAAAGATGACAATATGAGCCCAAGATTTAGTCTGCCAATGTTAAAAAAAGAGCGTCTTTTGCCAACTGCTTCTAAAAAAAGCTTTTTAAACTCTCACACTGAATTTATAGATAATGGCGGAGATAAAACTATCGGGATATTTATCGGCTGTATGGGAAATTATGCTTATACCGCTATTGGCGAGGGGTTACTTAAGATATTAAAAGAGCTTAAAATCAACGCTCATTTGATGAAATCTCAAGGCTGCTGCTCGGCTCCAGCGTATTTTACTGGGGATTTTAATACCGTAGATTATCTAGCTAAAAAGAATATTGAGTATTTTGAATCCTTATTAAATAGCGGTAAAATCGAAGCTATTATAATACCAGAAGCGACTTGTTCGGCGATGATAAAGGTAGATTATGAGCACTATTTTCACAATGATTTGCAGTGGAAACAAAGAGCTATAAATATCAGCAAAAAAATATATTTAGCTACTGAATATTTGGCTAAATTTACAAATCTAGCTCAAATTTTAAAAGAGCGAAATAGAGATAAAAAACTATCTAAAATCACATATCATGACCCTTGCCACGCTAGAAAGATGCAAGGAGTTTGGAAAGAGCCAAGAGAGCTTTTAAAACACGCTTATATCTTAAATGATATGAGCGATAATCATAGTTGTTGTGGATTTGGTGGGGTAACAATGCAAAGTGAAAAATACCACCTAAGCCGCCAAGCCGGTCAAAGCAGAGCCGCACAGATAGACGCCATGGACGCTAAATGCGTAGGAAGTGAGTGTAGCGCTTGTAAAATGCAGCTAAACAACGCCTTACATATCTATGGTAGCGATACTAAATGCTCCAATCCAATTGAGCTGATCGCTAATGCTTTGTAGAAGAGTTTAATACTCTTCTAACATTAGGGTATTGATAAGTGAGAGCTTGATAGTTTCAACTGCGTTTTTGAAATATTCGTTTTGCTCTTTTGGGCTTTTTAGCGGGATATTTTCGCCATCTTTTTGGATTGCTGGGGTTAATTTATCTTTTTCGAATTTGGCTTTTATATGGTTTTGGATATCTTTTATACTATGATTTCCATCAAACATCAATATAAGCTCTAGCGTGTGTTTATCAGCATTTAATTTATCATTAGATGGAGTTGCTACACCAATTGGCGAACCTTCATTTTCTAAGAAATATCTTAGATATGGTATATATTCCCTTTTTAGTCTAGTCTTACCTGGGATATATAATAGCTTTTGAAGCGGTTTACAAGTAATGGTAATAGCATTGTTTGTAAGCGTTCTAATATCATAGTATCTAAATACTATATCATCTTTTGGATAAACTGCACGAACTTCATCAAAACTTAAAGTTGATGGAAATGCATCATTTAATGCCTTTGCAAGTGGTTCGATATATGTATCTTTGGCTGAGTTTAGAAGCTGCGGGGTCGGCTTTATTAGCTTAAAGTGTAGATTATGTAAGAATTTAGCCTTATCTTCATCTTTTATAGCTAGCTTGTTTTGATTTTGCGATTTGGTTAGAATAGAGCTTCTAAATCTAATAGAGTATAAAAAATCATAAGCTTGATTAGCTGAGATATAATCATCAAATGATAGCTTAAAATACTCACTTATCGCACCATCAGGCAAAAATGATGGATCAAAATGATATGTGGCATCAGCAACATAACAAAGCCCATTATCACCAGCATCAGCTACAAAATCTAAAAAATAAAATGGCTGATTACAAATCTCCATATATTCATGTGCCACATAACTTTTTGGGTAGTTTTGAATATGTTTAATATACTCAGAATTTAAATTTTTAATATGTGTAGCGCTAGTCTCATTTGGAGAGTATTTAGCGTAAAAAGCCTTTTGAAATTTAATCGCATTTAATCCGGGCTCCAAATCAGTGACATTTCCACTACTTTTTACAGCACAAAAACGCATAAAATCACGCAAAGGCTCTACATATTTCCACCCAGGATAGCAGTTATAACTGATAAATGCCACGCCATTTGGGCTTAATAGCTTTTGACAACTTTGTAAAATAGCACTTCTTACAAAATCAGGCACCCAGCTATAAATACCATGGCAAATAATATAATCAAACTCTATTTTACCACCAAATTCGCTTATGAGATTGCAAATATCCATCTCAATAAGCTTTATATTTTTACAGCCGATTCCCTCGATTGCTCTCTTGCCTATAGCTATCTGCTCGCTACTTAGATCAATTCCTATGAAAGTTGAATTTGGATGATTGATAGCTTGGCCTATTATATTGCCACCCATCGCACAACCAATTTCAAGAACCTTGGAATTATGCGGATTAACAGCATCTAGGCCATGAAATCTAGCCACCGCACAAAGATAATCTATACAAGTTTGAGCGTATGAGTATGAGTCATATGTATGCTCATCATATGTTGATTTAATATCGTTATTTATCATTGTTCTAAGAGCTTATGGCTATCCATAAATCCACTAGCGGCGTCAGCTAATTTACCCAAAGTCGCATCTATACTACCAGCTAAGCTAAATATCCAATAACTCTGACACGAAACCCACTCAAATAACTTATCATTTTTTTCTTCATCAGTATCAGCTCTACGAGCGGAGATAACAGCAATCTCAAGCTCTTGGCTATTTAGCATCGCTCCGCAAATTCCATAAAATGAAGACATAAAGACTTTATCTTTGAAGACATATTCTTTTAGGCTATCAATCTCAAATGAGAGTTTTTGTAGCTTATCATAGTTGATTTTATCTGCTTTATCTTGCTCTTTTAATTTTTTGGATTTTTCAATCTCTTTAGCGATTTTTAGATATAATCGTTCACATTTTTTTTGAATTTTATGACCAGTTTTGAAAATTTTAGTTATATTTTTGATTGCTTTTTTTAGATGCTCTTCTTGCTTTTCTTTACTTATTGGCAAGATTGGTTTGAAATTTTTCTTTTTACCCTCAGCGATAATCTTATCAGCCATCTCTTTAAATGGAATCTCAGTAGTTCCTTCTATTCTTGCTCCACCTTCGGTGCAGTTATAAAGCTTATAATCTGGATTACTTCTTTGCATCATTGCGATATTATGCTCGAAATATTGTCTAAATAAATTCCATATAAATGTAGTTTGAATTTCACCTTTACCGCCGTATTTTTGCGTCATTATAGGTATCTCTTCAACGGGAATTTCAGTCTCTTTAAATATATGCCCCTTAGAGTGGCTAGTACCATCTTCACCATAAGCTAAGTCTTGGCCTATTAACATTACGTCTTTACAGCCTAAAGCTTGGGCTACATTCCACGCCATATGAGCAGCGCTCTGTCCACCGCCGATATAACCAAATTTAAAATCTTTAAAGCTCATCTCATAATTTAGCGGCCTTAAAGCATAACAAACATCTTTATCATGCAAATTCTCAACTGACTCATGATGCGTAAGAGAAGCCACAACAAAGATTATTCCATCATCAAATTCAGTTCTAGCAGGCTTAAAAAAATCCGGAGTAGGCGGAATTCTCTCTATGGATGTTACATAATCAGGCTTAATCCCATGCTCTTTTAAGATAGGATAACTTGCATCAACAGCTACTATGACAGTATATGGAGCGAGTTTTTTTAGTATTGGAAGCTGCTTGTGAAGCGATGGACCAGTAGATACTACTACTGCTGAGTTAATCTTATTTTTTCTTTTATTTATAATATCTCTTAGAGGAATTGCGCCAAATACATCTGGAAGATGTTGTGTTGTTTGAATCATTCCTAGCAAGCAATCCCTAGAGTCATTTCCACGCTCATAAAGCGTCTGGATAATTGCTTTTTGCATAGTTTTATTTAATTCCATAATATTTTCTTGATATTTTTCATTATTATAATAATCATCGATAATATGTAGATTATATAATCTAAAACTATGAAATACATCAGGCATCCTACAAATTATATAAAATTGTAAAAATGTAACCTTATGCGAATCTAAAATAAATAATCTATCAGTAAAAATATCCCTAGAAAAGTCAATCAAACTAAGCGCAGCATATAAAATCTCAATCTCAGGTTCAAAAACAAATATCTTTTTATGCGTTGGGTTTGCTAAGATTGATTTCAAAAACACACCATTGCCAATTCCATAGATAAAAAGCGCCCTATGTCTAGCGTACTCTTCTTCGAATTCTATAATCTTTTTCTCAACATCTTTAGCTGGGCTTTCGTATAAATACTCTTTGGTTTCAAGATTTATGATATTTAGATCTAGCGGGTCTTTGCCCATATAAACGCCAAATTTTTTATTCTCCTCTAAACCAAATAGCGCAAGCGAAGTATCGATAGCATAAGGCATCATCGCAGTTATGTTTTTATCAAGTGTAGTTATCTCTTCATCATTTTTAATTTTTTGAGCTATCTTAGAATCAAGCTCTTTAAACTTTCTCTCATCTTCAGTTAGATCTCGCTCATCTTTTTTTGAGATGTCATTTTTTAAGTCATTAACATCTTTTTTTTCACCATTTTGCATATGTGTCCTTTTGAATTTAACTTTAATATCGTCATTTTTAGGCTTTATTTTACAAAAATTTCGCTGAATTTAAAGAATAAATAGAAGATAAATTTAAATTTAACAAAAATTATACTTTTGAGAAAATATTATAAAAGAACGATAAAATGTGGGATTTTTAGAATAAAGTGGTGACCCCTACGAGACTCGAACTCGTGTTACCGCCGTGAAAGGGCGATGTCCTAACCGCTAGACGAAGGGGCCACTGCGGTTGTGCGAGTGGAATTATACAAGAGTAATGCTTAAATATCGCTTAAAAATCATAGCGATTTACAAAAAAACTGTATAATTTGTCAAATTTAAAAAAGGCATAGTTTGAATATCTATAAATTTGGGTCTAAATTTACTACTTTAACACTATTATCTGCGTTAATTTTTGGCTGTGGCACTACTCAGCCAAAGCGTTCTAGTGGGGTTTTATTTAGTTTTATTACGCCACAAATTCGCATTAGCGATACAGGGTTTATTCACAGCTATACAAATGGTACACAAGTTCAAATCTACAATAGCGGCACACTAACCCTAAACCTAAAATTAGCTCAAAATATCTGCATAAACTCAGCTTGTATGTCTCGCAAAAGTTTTAACATCAAATATCTAAATTCGCCCCATTATAATGAGATTTTAGATGATATTATAACCCAAAGAGCAATATATGACTCAGCAAATTTGATTCAAACTGATTGTGGATTTACACAAGATTTTAGTAGTTTTAGATATGAGGTTTGCAATAAAACAGCTAAATTTATAGATAGTAAAAATAATATAAAAATTATAATAAGAGAGTTGCAATGAAAAGAATAGGAGCGCATGTAAGTGCAAGTGGCGGAGTAGCAAATGCTCCAAAAAATGCTGCAAATATCGGTGCGGACGCTTTTGCTCTATTTGTTAAAAATCAAAGACAATGGAGCGCTAAACCACTTACTCAAAGTGATATAAGTCAGTTTAAAGCCAATTTAGTCAGTGCAAATATTAAGCCGTCTTGCATACTAGCACATAATAGCTATTTAGTAAATTTAGGCCATCCAGATGAGAGTGCAAGGGCTAAGAGTTTTTACTCATTTTTAGACGAGATAGAGCGTTGCGAATCTCTTGGGATTGAGCTTATTAATTTTCATCCAGGTTCACATTTAAAACAAATAAGCGAAGATGAGTGTCTAGAATTAATTGCTAAAGAGATGAACTCCTTGCTAGAGCGTTCTAGCAATATAAAATTAGTTATTGAGAACACGGCCGGTCAAGGCAGTAATCTAGGCTATAAATTTGAACACCTAGCTGCATTAATTGCTATGAGTAAAGATCCTAGTCGTGTGGGTGTATGCATTGATACATGTCATTTATTTGCTAGCGGATATGATATCAAAGATGAGCAAAGTTATACTAAAACTATGGCTGAATTTGATAAAATAGTAGGATTTAAATACTTAAGCGGAATGCATATCAACGATAGCAAAGGCGCCCTTGGTTCTCGCAAAGATCGTCACGATAGCCTTGGAGTTGGACTAATTGGAGAACAAGCATTTAGATGTATTATGAAAGACAATAGAATTGACGAGATTCCATTAATTTTAGAGACTATTGATGAGACTATCTGGGCTGATGAAATTAAAATGCTTAGAGATTTTACAAAATAATTTAGGAAGTTCTAATGGAGACTGGGGGGGGTCAAGCCCAAAATAAAATACTAAATATTGGCTATTTTGCCGATGGTATTTGGTCGCATAACGCATTTAAAATAATCGCAAATGATCCGAATATGCAGATTCGTTTTATATGCGTTAGGCGTGGCTCAGATGATAAAATTTTAGCTAAATTTGCTGCTGATTATGGTATAGGAGCTTTTTAGAGATTGCGATATTAATTCGCCCGAATTTTAGCTATGATTACTAAATTTAATTGCGATATATTTGTTTTAATGTCATTTGATCAAATTTTTAAGCCTCAAATTATAGATCTTGCCCACTTGGTGCGATTAACAAATATTTATCATTGCAAGTTTTTAATAAATGCAAAAAGAAGCGATTTATTAAACCAAACTCAACAACACAAAATGTGTGTTTGGTATGCTAAAGGAGTATTTAATATGAAATTTCAAATTAACAATGATAAAATGAAAATATTTAGCACAAACCAAAATAATGCAGATGACAAAAGAATAGATAAATATACTTGACCTAAGTTTTATTTTTGCGTTCTTTAATCATTGTGAATGCAAATTCATTTACAATGCTCATCTGTTAAAAACATTTTAAAAAAGACAAAATTTGGAATTTAAAAATGCTTTTTACCAAAAATTGCCTTAATATTAATACTTTGTGATAGCGCATAATAAATAATCACAAAGCCTACAACATCTCTACGCCACTACCTTTGATAATCTGGCCAATTATATACCCATCACTATTAGCTAATACATAATCAACTTTATCATTTGGCACTACTAATACCATTCCTACACCGCAGTTAAACGTTCTATCCATCTCGCTTTGTTCTACACTTTTGGCGATTAATTCAAAGATTTTTGGCGTTTTGATAGCACTTCTTTGGATCTTTGCGCCAAGTCCATTTGGCAAGACTCTAGGGAGATTTTCGACTATACCGCCACCAGTTATATGAGCCATTGCATTTATACTATCTTTAAGGCGTAAAAACTCATCTACATAAATTCTAGTAGGCTCTAAAAGTGTCTCTAAAAGCGTCTTACCCTCAAATTCACTACCCAAATTTAACTTCTCTTTTTTAATTACAGCCCTTGCTAATGAAAAGCCATTTGAGTGAAGGCCTGAGCTTGGCAACGCTACTAAGATATCGCCTTCATTTACAAATTTACTCCTATCGATCTCATCTTCTTCAGCCACACCCACAGCAAATCCCGCTAGATCAAAATCCCCTGAGCTATACATACTTGGCATCTCAGCCGTTTCGCCACCTATTAGAGCGCATTTGGCTATTACGCATCCTTTGGCGATACCGCTTACTACTTCTTTGGCTGAGTTGATATCTAATTTACCAGTTGCATAGTAATCCAAAAAAAACATCGGAGTAGCAAAATTACATATTAAATCATTGACGCACATTGCAACTAGATCAATCCCCACACTATCTAATTTACCGCTATCTATTGCTAGGCGAAGTTTTGTTCCTACACCATCGGTTGCAGCTAGAAGAGTTGGTTTATTATATCCGCTTGGAAGTCTAAATGCTCCAGAAAATGATCCTATTCCACCTATTACATTTGGAGTTAGAGTCGATTTAACAAATGGTTTAATCCCCTCAACAAAGCTATTTCCAGCATCTATATCTACACCTGCGTCTTTATAACTTATCATTTTTCACCTCTTTTAAATTTCGTGATTTTACACTATTTGAACTTATTTTTGGCTAATGCTAACACTATCTAGTAAATAAGCAATATGCTGCCAGCTAAATCCACTTGCCTCGCTTAGCCCGATTTCACAGGTGCTAGAGTTGCTAAATCCTATATTTACTGCACTATTTTGATAAAATCTCTTAAATTTAGTAGTGGCGTGTAAGTTAAGTTGCGGGGTAAAAAACCCTTTATACCCAGCAAAACCACAACATGCAGTATCGCTATGGACTATAACTTGCCCTTTAGTGCAAAGCTTAGCTAAACTCATCATAGTATTTTCAAGTCCAAGTTTTTTACTAGCACACATTGTATATAGTCCTATTGTGTCATTTATTGGGACAATAGAAAGTCTTGTAGAGATAAATTTAAGTAAATACTCGCTCAAATCATAAATGTCAAATCTATCTTTAAGCGATTTTATCAGCTCATAAGAGCAAGCGCCGTGATCTATCACCACAGGATATTTACCCTCGTTTGTAGCCTCTCTTAAAATATCTATATTTTTAGCTCTATTTAGCTCTTTTGTATCTGGATAATTGGTAAAAACTTTCCCACAACACATATCGCTGATTTGCTGCGGATATATCACATTTATCTTAGCTTTTTTACATAGTGATTCAAATACCTCTTGGATAGGGCGTTTGTCATTTAGATTTTGATTTGGGGCAAAGGCTCTATTTAGACAACTTGAGAAATATACCACACTCTCATCAAAGCCATAATTTTTATCACGCAGTTTATAGCTATTTTTTCTTGGTAGATACTCTTTAAGAACCGGAGTTTTTATAGCTAAATTAGCTTTAAAAGAGAGTTTGCGAATTGAATTTGAGTTTAGTAAATTTGCAGCTGATAGGGCAAATTTGGCTCCATTTAGAGCTAAAGAGAAGTTTGATTTAGCCAACTCAGCAGTTTTTTTGCTAAAATCACTAGCATTTACTTTGCGTTCGTTTAGGGCTAGGTTTGCTGTATTTATACCTACAGGGCATAGCTCTTCGCACATAGAACAGGCTGCGCAACTCTCATTTAAGAAGTATTTGGCTCCATCTTTTAGCTCTTTTAATAGCTTTTTGCTAGCTTTATCACTCAAAGCCCCTAGTCTTTGTATCTCTCTTTTTAGGGCTATTCTTTGGCGTGGGCTTAGAGTTAGCTTATTAGATGGGCAGTTTTTCTCACAAAATCCACACTCCACACAATCATCAAATTCATTTCCTATAATGGCTGATTGCTTGATATTTTTTTTGTATATCTCTTTGTCATCTGTGATGATTACATCGGGGTTTATTAGAGTGTGTGGGTCAAAAATCTCTTTGATTTTTCTATTTATGGCATAAGCTTTTGCTCCCCACTCTAGCTCTACAAATGGCGCTACCATCCTACCGGTGCCATGTTCGGCCTTGATACTTCCGCCGAAATTTGAAACCATCAAAGACATATCTTCAACCAAATTCGCAAAACTCTCAAATTCGCTATTTTGGTTTAAATCAGGCGTGATTATAAAGTGTAAATTACCCGCTAATGCGTGGCCAAAAATTATAGCGCTATCTTCAAATCCATGCTTTTTAAATAGCTCTTGAAGGCTTTTAATCCCCTCTCCAAGATCTTTAATCTCAAAGCATATATCTTCTGTGATTACGCTACTTCCAGGCCTTTTAGCCGTAGCAGCGATAGGAAATATCCCTTTTCTAATCTTCCACCAATTAGCAAATTCACTCTCATCAAAGCTAAATTTCATCTCTTGACTAGTTGAATAATCTTTTATCGCATCTTTTATCTTTTGAATTTGCTCATTTAATCTATCTTGAGAGTTGTTTTGGCTCTGGATTAAAATACAGACTTCACCATCTTTAATATCAGGCAAAATCTCGCTCACGCCTTTGAATTTAGAAGCAGCCTTAAGTGAGCCATAATCCATAATCTCCGCACTAGAGATCTCGTTTTCAAATTTAGCCAAAATCTCCACAACCTTAGCCGCTTTTAAGATATCATCATAAAACAAAAGTGCACAAGCTTTGAATTTCTCATCATCCACGCACTCTAATTCTACGCTACTTACAAAACCCAAAGTCCCCTCACTACCGATAAATAGATGAGTGATAATATCAATTGGGTCGCTATAATCTAAAAGGGCATTAATGCTATAGCCAGTTGTGTTTTTGATCTTATATTTTCGCCTTATAAGCTCACAAAGCTCAGTATCAGCTAGGATTTGAGAGCGTAAATTTAGAATTTGCTCTATTAAATCTTTGTGGCTATTTCTAAAACTAGCCACGCTTAGGGCATCAGAGCTATCAAGGATAGTTCCATCACCTAAAATCACTCTAATGGATTTTAGCGTGTTATATGAGTTTTGCTTGACCCCACAGCACATTCCGCTTGAATTGTTATTGACAATTCCACCAATTTGCGCCGCAGCGATAGTAGCAGGATCGGGACCGATCTTTTTGCCTAGCGGTTTTAGGGCTTTATTGGCATTTTCGCCGATAACCCCACAACCTAAATTTATAGAGTTAGCATCTCTACTAACCTTCATATGATCCCAGCTAAAATCCAAACAAACTAGCACCGTATCGCACGAGCTTTGACCGCTTAGACTAGTCCCAGCACCCCTAAAACATAGTGGAGTGTTGAATTTACGAGATAGCTCAAAAGCCTTTATAATCTCTTTTTCGCTTTTTAGCATTAAAACTAGCTTTGGTATATATGAGTAGCAAGAGGCCTCCACACCATAGCAAAATCGGCGTAAATAATCTTTATAAACTCTACCATCAAAGAGTTTAAAAGCGGCCTTATAAAACCCTTCATAATCTTGCATAATAGATCCTTTTGTAGCTAAAATTTGGCTGATTTTAGCAAATTTGAACTTATTTTATGCTAATATAGCCAAACTTCATTTAAGGAAATAAAATGTCAAATTATCCAAAAGCAATTGGCCCATATAGTGCTTATAGAGTGGTTGGAAATTTAGTATATTGTAGCGGTCAAATCCCGCTAGATCCAGCTAGTGGTGAGGTAGTAGGAAGCGATATCAAAGCCCAAACAACCCAAGCTTTGAAAAATGTAGGCGGGATCTTAGAAGAGCTAAATTTAAGTTATAAAAATATTGTTAAAACAGTTGTATTTTTAACTGATATATCTGAATTTGCCCAAATGAATGAAATTTATGCCGAGTTTTTCAGTGAGCCATATCCAGCTAGAAGTGCTGTAGCGGTAAAAGAATTGCCAAAGGGTGTAAAAGTAGAAGTAGAGGTCATAGCTTCCATTGAGTAAATTTAAAAATGCTATAGTAATTACTGGGGTTATTGGTAGTGGCAAAAGCACAGTTGTAAATCTACTTAGAGTTTATGGCTTTAGCGTAATTGATGCTGATGAGATTGCACATGAGCTTTTAGATGAGTGCTGGGAGAGAGTCGCTAATGAATTTGGCAATGAATTTATAAGTGATAAAAAGGTTGATAGAAAGCGCCTTGGTAAGCTAGTTTTTAGCGATGAAAATGCTAAAAAAAGGCTTGAGAATATGCTCCATCCGCTTATTAGAAAACAAATTTTTGATAGTGCTAGCGAACTTGAAGAGAAAGAAAAACCATATTTAGTTGATCTACCTTTATATTTTGAGAGTGCGCCAGCTTATAATGAGTTTGAGAATGTTTGTGTGGTTTATGCACTTGAGCCAATCTGTTTAGAACGCATAATGCTACGAGATGGGATTAGTTTAAATGAGGCCAAGGCTAGATTAAATTCGCAAATATCAATCGACGAGAAGCTCCGTCTAGCTAATTTCGTAATTGATAATAGTTCAGATATGAAACATCTAAATTTGCAAATTGATAAATTCATATCGGCACTAAAAAGCAGATACAAAACCCTAAATATTTAGAGGAATATATGAAACTTAGTACCAAGATTAGCGTTTGTATCCTAGTCAAAAACGCCCAAAATACCATTAAAGAGTGCTTAGAATCCTTAAAAAGCTTTGATGAGATTATCTTGCTTGATAATCAAAGTAGCGATGATACCTTAAAAATCGCTAATGAATTTAAAGCTAAATTTAATAATTTGAAAATTTATTCTAGTGAATTTATCGGTTTTGGGCCGCTTAAAAATTTAGCGATAAATTACGCTAATAATGATTGGATTTTTAGCATTGATAGCGATGAGGTTTTGGAATATCAAGCTCTTGATGAGATAGCAAATTTAGATCTAAATCCCCAAAATATCTACGCCCTACCTAGGAAAAATCTCTATAAAGGCGAGTGGATAAAGGCGTGTGGATGGTATCCGGATTTTGTCCTAAGGCTATTTAATAAAACTCAAACCAAATTTAATTCTAATTTCGTCCATGAGAGCCTGGAAGCCAAAAATTTAAATATAATAAAACTTAAAAATGGATTAAGGCATTACGCTTATGATGATATCAGCACACTTATAGAAAAGATGCAAAAATACTCCACCCTTTATGCAATACAAAATAGAGCCAAAAATAGCACTATCAGCAAAGCCGTGCTACATAGCGTCTGGAAATTCATCCGTGATTACGCCTTTAAAAAGGGATTTTTGTATGGTTATAAGGGCTTTGTGATTAGCCTTTGTAATGCTCTTGGGGCGTTTTTTAAGTATGCCAAGCTCTATGAGCTAAATCACCAAATGCCAAGCGTGAGCCTAATCATCACCACTTATAATAGCGAAAAATATTTAGAGCAGGTCTTAAAAAGTATTTTAAACTTAGATTATTTGCCTAATGAAGTCTTGGTCGCTGATGATGGAAGTGGCGTAGCTACAAAGAATTTGATTGAGAAATTTAGGGCGATTTTCCCTTGTGAGTTAAAGCATATTTGGCAAGAAGATAAGGGCTTTAGAGCGGGTCAAATTCGCAATAAAGCTATAAATATCGCAACTAGCGAGTATATCATAATCATTGATGGCGATATGGTTTTAGATAGAAATTTTATTTTAGATCATCTCAAATTCGCCAAGCAAAAGCAGCTTTTACAAGGCTCAAGAGTGGTTTTGGATAAGAGTCAAACTGATTTATTGATAAATGGGGGAGGGTATGTGAGCGAGTTTAAAACTCTTAAATCCAAGCGAAATTCCATACTCTCAAAACTCATCTACAAAAGCTCAGGCATAGAAGCAAGTTTCTTTAAAAAGCGAGATTTCATCAAAGGAATTAGAAGTTGTAATATGAGCTTTTATAAAATTGATTGCGATGAGATCGGCGGATTTAATGAGAATTTCATCGGCTGGGGTAGGGAGGATTCTGAGTTTGTGGCGAGATTTTTATTTAGTGGCGGAGAGCTTAGAAGGCTTAAATTTTTTGGAATTGCATATCATCTCTATCACGCTGAAAACAGCAGAAAAATGCTAGAATCAAATCACCAAATTTACCTAAACACCATCAAAGAAAAGAGAGTCAAATGGCGATAAAAGTATTGCTAACAATAGGCGATATCACTATAAAAGGCGGCGCTGAAAGAGTTGTAACTAATCTAGCAAATGCTTATGCGGCCTCTGGGCTAGATGTGGAGATTTTAAGCTTTTATAAAGGCGGGATAAATGAAGCTTTTGAGCTTGATAGTAGAGTGAAATTAAGATATTTACACGATAAATCTTTTGATGATAAGCGTAAAAATTTCTTCTATAAAATCTTTTATAAATTTATTGAGAGCTATATCTTAAAGCGTGATTTCAAAGATAAGGATTTTGTGATTTTCAATAACTCACCGCATTTTCCGCTATTTAAAAATAAAAATACAAAATATCTAAAAATCATCCACATAACTTCAAAAGGACGCTACCTGGCTAGATATAACTATTTTGATTCTATAGTACTTATAGCCTCTAAAGAGATTGGCTTTTGGCAAAGCCATCATAAAAATATATTTTTAATCCCAAATTTCATCCCAAATATCCCAAATTCAAACACCAATTACTCTCAAAAAGTCGTGCTCTCAATGGGGCGCATAGAAAAAACCAATCAAAAGGGCTTTTTACGCTTAATCGACATATGGAAATTAATCCAAGATAGTGGGGAATTTAATGATTGGAAGCTACACATTGTAGGTGATGGCGATCTAAAAGAGCAGATAAAAACTAAGATAGAAAATCTAAATTTATCTAACTCTATAATCTTAAAACCATTTACTAAAGATGTAGAGAGTGAGTATCTAAGCGCTAGTATATATGCTATGGCAAGCCACTTTGAAGGTCTTCCTATGGTTCTTATAGAGGCGGGGTCTTATGCCTTGCCAACCATAGCCTTTGATATCGCCACAGGCCCAAGCGATATAATAGAAGATGAAAAAAGCGGATTTTTGATAGAAGATAATAATCTAGATGAATATGCTAATAAACTAAAAATATTAATGCAAGATGAGAATCTAAGAGCCAAAATGGGCGAAAAAAGCAAAGAGATAGTCAAAAATAAATTTAGCAAAGAGGTGGTAATGAAGCAGTGGATGAAGCTGTTTAAGGGATTAAAAAAATAACCTAGAGTTAGCAACTCTTCTACTAGTGATATATTATACTAAAAGTTGATTTATAATAATTAAGAAAACAAACTACACAAAAACTTGAATTTATAAAAATTTAAATCTCAAATTTAGTAAATTTTATTAGCATATTAGCTTTTTTAAGATAAAATACCAGCATTTGCATAACCAAAAAACAAGGAAAATAATGGACGAAAATAAGAAAAAAAGCCTTGATTTAGCCCTTAAACAGATTGATAAAGCCTTTGGTAAAGGTACTGTTCTTAGGCTTGGCGATAAGGAAATTGAGCCAATTGATGCTATTGGAACTGGATCAATCGGACTTGATATTGCACTTGGCATAGGTGGTATTCCTCGTGGTAGAATCATCGAAATTTACGGTCCTGAAAGTAGCGGTAAGACAACTCTGACTCTTCATCTAATTGCTGAATGTCAAAAAAATGGTGGAGTTTGTGCCTTTGTCGATGCAGAACACGCATTAGATGTTAAATATGCTAAAAATCTAGGCATAGATACTGATAATCTTTACATCTCTCAGCCAGATTTTGGTGAACAAGCGCTTGATATTGTTGAGACTCTAGCTAGAAGTGGTGCAGTAGATCTAATCATAGTAGATAGTGTCGCAGCTCTAACACCAAAAAGCGAAATAGAAGGCGATATGGGAGACCAGCATGTAGGACTTCAAGCAAGACTAATGAGTCAAGCCCTAAGAAAACTTACTGGTGTCGTCCATAAAATGGGAACCACAGTTGTCTTTATCAACCAAATTCGTATGAAAATCGGCGCTATGGGATATGGTACTCCAGAGACTACAACAGGTGGTAATGCACTTAAATTCTACGCTTCAGTCCGCTTAGATGTAAGAAAAGTCGCCACATTAAAACAAAGTGAAGAGCCAATTGGAAATAGAGTTAAGGTTAAAGTGGTTAAAAATAAGGTTGCTCCACCATTTAGAGTGACTGAATTTGATATAATGTTTGGCGAAGGAATTAGTAAAGAAGGTGAAATTATAGATTATGGTGTAAAACTTGATATAATCGATAAAAGCGGCGCCTGGTTTAGCTATGAAAGCACAAAACTAGGTCAAGGTAGAGAGAATGCAAAAGCGTTTTTAAAAGAGAATTTAAATATAGCTGATGAGATAACAGCTAAAATCCGTGAAAATATAGGTGATAGCATGATGAGTAGCGGTGATGATGAGAATGAAAGTGAGGAAGAGTAATGCCAGTAATTAAAGATGTAAGAGCAATTGAAGTTTTAGATAGTCGTGGAAATCCAACAATCAAAGCATTTGTAACGCTATGTGATGGTAGTACCGGTTCAGCAATCGTCCCAAGCGGTGCAAGCACAGGTAAAAGAGAGGCTTTAGAACTTAGAGATGGTGGTGATGCATTTGGTGGTAAAGGCGTTTTAAAAGCTATTAAAAATGTAAATTCAATGATAGCTGAAGAGTTATGTGGTAAAGATGCTTTAAATCAAAAAGCAATTGATGATGCGTTAATTGCCCTAGATGGTACTGAAAATTTTAGCAAAATCGGTGCTAACGCAGCTCTTGGTGTATCTATGGCAGTAGCTAGAGCAGCAGCAAATTCACGCAAACTTCCATTATATAGATATCTTGGTGGAGCAAATGCTACTATTTTACCAGTTCCGATGTTTAATATCATAAACGGTGGGGCGCATGCTAATAATAGCGTTGATTTTCAAGAGTTTATGATTATGCCATTTGGTTTTGATAAATTTAGCGATGCGCTTCGTGCTGCAGCTGAAATTTATCAAACACTTAAAAAACTACTAAATGATGCTGGACATAGTACTGCAGTAGGTGATGAGGGTGGATTTGCTCCAAATTTAAAAGATAATGAAGAACCACTTGAACTAATTATGCAAGCTATTATAAAAGCTGGATATAAGCCAAACGAGCAGATTAAACTAGCTTTAGATGTTGCTGCTAGCGAACTTTATGATGGTAAGGTTTATAAACTTGAAGGTAAAGAATTTACAAGTGAACAAATGGTAGAAAAATACGCCGCATTATGTGAAAAATATCCAATCTTCTCAATCGAAGATGGCCTAAGCGAAGATGACTGGGCTGGCTGGAAAATCCTAACTGATAAACTAGGTAGCAAGGTTCAATTAGTAGGCGATGATCTATTTGTAACAAATGAAAAAATCCTAAAAGAGGGAATTCAAAAAGGTATCGCAAACGCAGTATTAATCAAGCCAAATCAAATAGGCACAGTAAGCCAAACAATGCAGACAGTAAGACTAGCACAAAGAAATGGCTATCGCTGCATTATGAGTCATAGAAGTGGAGAGAGCGAAGATAGTTTTATTGCTGATTTTGCTGTAGCCTTAAATACTGGCGAGATTAAAACTGGTGCAACTAGTAGAAGCGAAAGAAATGCTAAATACAATCGCTTACTAGAAATCGAGTGCGAAACTAGCGAATATCTAGGCGATAAAATTTGAACCCTATCCTAGCTGAGTTAGAGAGTAAAAAATCTAGCTCCATTAGAAAAATTATCGCATATTCACTGCTAATATTTGTTACTATACTATTTGCAGTATATGTAGGAAATGTATTCTTTGGAAGTCGCTCAGCTAGTGTTTTATATGATTTAAAAGAGCAAAAATCTGCCCTAAGTAACGAGGTAAAAAAATACCAAGAGTTAAATTCAGCTCTACAAAAAGAGTATTTCGAGCTAATCGGACTCGATCCAGATAGTTACAAGTGAGTAAAAAATGAAAAAGATTATTTTAATATCAAGCTGCGTTTTAGCACTCGTAGCTAGAGAAAATCCATTTACCCCAGATGATATTAATGTTACTACACTAGATTCAACTAATATTAGTGAAAACCCGCCAAAATTAAATAGAGTTGTAGCTAAATTTCCAAGCGATGCTAGAGAGATTGTCACAGCAACATTTAGTTATAAATCAGTAGATGGTAGCATAAAACAAAAAAGTATTGATATTAATGCTAGTTTTGATTGGCACGATGATATAATTATCTTATCTCAGCCACCAGTAAGTAGCGAGACTACTCCATCTTTAGATGTCTCAGTAACTACCACAAATGAACAGACTAAACAAGCAGTAGCCAAACAAGCTACACCAAAACCGCTTAGTGTCCTACCAAAAATAGAACCACCGCTAAAAAGTATAGCATTTATGGATTTTATCAAATTTGATATATTTGCTTCTAAAATTGAAATAATCACAAAAGATCAAATGTTTAGAGACTTTATCATTAATAAACCTGATAAAATCGTTATGGATTTTAAAAGAGGTAGCGAGTTTTCAACTCAAAGTATAAAGGTTCAAAAAGGCCCACTAAAAAAAGCTACAATCGGGGCTCATAAGGATTATTATAGAGTGGTTTTATCCCTAGATGGTAACTATCATTACGCTATCCGACAAAGCGGCAATGGATATACGCTAACACTTAGATAATCTAGCCCCTTTGGGGCATTTGAGTATGCGGTAAACTAAATTCAGATCTAATTTAAGATTTAAATTCTTTAATTATAACTTACTCAAAGGAGCAGTATGGGGATTATTAATATAGAAAAATTTCTAGTTAAATATCTAAAAGGCGAAGAGATAGTAATTAAATCTTTAATATCAATCTTACAACATAGCAATGAAAACTACTACCTAATACCAAAAGCTAAATTTCAAAATGCCAATATAATTTACGAAATTGATATTTTACTTATTCACCCAATGCTTGGAATTTATATAATAGAGGTTAAAAACTGGAAATCTTTAGACAATATCGATGAGAATAATTCGCCATTTAATCAAGCTAGTAAATACAAAAATATAATCCTTTCTGTGCTTAATGAAAACTTTAATCGTACACCAATTAATGTAGAGATGCGTGCGATTTTTCCAAATATCAGCAAAAGTGATGCTAAAGAAAATTTGAAATCTGCAGCTAGTGAGTTAGCAGTTTCTAGGCTATTTTTTAAATCATGAAATACTTCTATTCATCATTTATTTTAACAATCTTAGGTCTAGTAGCAGCATATTTTTTAGGTGGATTTGTTGCTGTTTATATCTGTATTTTATTAATTATTCTTGAAGTTAGCTTAAGCTTTGATAATGCTGTGGTAAATGCTAGAATTTTACGTCATATGTCTCAAGTATGGCAAAGGCGATTTATCATCTATGGAATTCCTATTGCTGTCTTTGGAATGAGATTTTTATTTCCAATTCTTATTGTATCAATTGCTTCTGATATGGGGATGCTACAGACGCTAAATTTAGCACTAAATAATCCAGATGAGTATCATCACGCTCTACATAGTAATAAAAATCAAATTTATATCTTTGGTGGCGGATTTTTACTAATGGTATTTTTATCATTCTTTTTTGAAGAAAAAGAGACAAAATGGATTAGATTTTTAGAGGATAATCATTTAATTAAAACCCTTTCAAAATCTCAAAATATAACTCTTTTTATTGCTATTTTAACTGGAATAATCCTAATTATGCTAACCCAAAATTCTACCTATGCCATCGCATATTTTAGTGCTATAGTGCTGTATTTAGGGCTAGGGATGTTTGATGAGATATTTAATACAAGTGGAATTAAAAGCGGGATAATGGGTTTTTTATATCTTGAAATTTTAGATGCTAGCTTTAGCTTTGATGGGGTTATTGGAGCTTTTGCAATGAGTCAAGATATTTTTATTATTATGATTGGGCTTGGTATTGGAGCTATGTTTGTAAGAAGTCTTACTATCTATATGGTTCGTAAAAAGATACTTGAGAGTTTTATCTATCTTGAACACGGTGCACATTATGCGATTTTAGCTCTAGCAGTGATAATGTTTATTAAAATTTTTTACGAAGTTAGTGAGATTATAACTGGCACAGCTAGTATGCTATTTATCGCCTTAGCACTTATTCACTCAGTGTTAAAAAGGAGAAATATTGACTAAAATTTGCGGTGTTGATGAAGCTGGTAGAGGCGCTTTAGCTGGTGAGCTAGTTGTATGTGGATGTGCTTTTAATAGCGATTTAAGTAAGTTAAATTTAACCGATTCTAAAAAGCTAACCCCTAAAAAAAGAGAACAAATATATACAAGCTTAATCCAACAATGTGAATTTGTAACCATATATTTTAACAATAAAATTATAGATGAAATCGGCCTTAGCAATTGTCTAAGACGAGCTTTAAGGGTGATTAAATTTCACTTTAGAGAACATCAAATCATCTATGATGGAAACTGTAATTATGGTATTGATGGGATTGAGACAATTATTAAAGCTGATGCTAAAATTCCACAAGTTAGCGCTGCTAGTATAATTGCTAAAGTTAGTAGAGATTTGCAAATGTGCCGTTTTGATAGCTTTTATCCATACTTTGGCTACGCAAAACATAAAGGCTATGGAGTTAAAGCTCATATAGAAGCACTACAAAAATATGGCCCAAATAAATTAACTAGACAAAGTTTTAAACCAAAAGCACTTGAGGCTTCGCTATTTGGGGATGAAATTTGAATATCTTAGAAAATTTATATCAAAACCAGCCAAAATCAAGAGAATTTTTAGAGCGAAAAATACGCATAGAAGGCTCTAAAATTCTACTAAAAGGAGCCAATGGAAGCGGCAAAAGCTCATTAATTTTAAATCATTTAAGTAAATTTAATAATTTTTTATATATAGACTTAGATGATATAAGAAGTTTTGGTATAGAACTTAATAACTTAAATGAGTTTATCAAGGCCAAAAATATCAAAGCCTTAGCAATTGAGAATCTAAAATCCAAAATAGAACTGCCTATTTGTGATAATATTATCATCTCTACTGATCTAAATTCTTTGCATATAGATGGATTAAATCAACTTGAAATACTCGGGCTGGATTATGAAGAGTTTATACTATTTTATCGTAAAAATTATGAAGCTAGAACGCTTTTTAGCCACTTTTTGATTCGTGGGAATTTGGCTTTTAGTCCATTTTTAAGCGAATTTGAAACTACGGCATTTTTGCAAAAGCATATAAAAGCATCAAAAGGAGATCTAAATAGTAAGATATTAGCAAATATCGCAAATTTTATACATCAACCGTTAAATTCATTTAAGATTTACAAAACTCTAAAAACTCATATGAAACTTAGCAAAGACAAACTTTATCAAAATATAACCGATTTAGAAGATCAAAATCTTATAAAAACTATTTCAAATATCAACGATAATATCGCTTTAAAACGGGTATATTTTAGCAATTTTGCTCTAAAATCAACTCTAAGTCTACACAAAGATCCCAAAGCAACAATAGCAAATATGGTATTTTGCGAACTTTTAAAGCTAAAAAAAGAGATAAAGTATAGCAATCAAATTGATTTTATCATTCCTGATATGAGTTATGGGATTTTGATTTTGCCATTTTTGCCATCTGAACTTGCAATATTAAAAGCTAAAAAACTAAGCAATCACTGTAATGATCTAGGTTTAAAAAAAGTAGATATAATCTCAAATTCACAAAGTCAAATAGCTAAATTTGAAAAAATCACATATAATGTAATGCCATTTTGGCAGTGGGCTGTAGGGCTTAATTAGTTTCACGCTTAATGTAATGTTTGATACTTTAGAAAAAGAAACAATAAAAATCACAGCAGAAAAAACAAAAATAGAAAATAAACTAAAAGACAAAATCAAAAAGAGCCATTTTATTTAGATATATCATTTGCAATATAATATAAACTAATTAACTATGTGAATAAATTTTAACTTCATTTAAAAAAAACTCATAAACTTGTTGTTGAAAATGTGCATCTATCTCATCACTATTAACCATCAAACGACGCAAATGCGCAAAATCAATCTTTTTAACATATCTTTTTATCATTTTTAATTCATAATCTATATCTTTTAGTAATAAATCTAAATTCAATTTAGAGCCTTGAGTGGCCTTTTCTACATACTCTTTAACCGTTTGGACTAGAATGTGGATTCGCTTTTTATCATCACCATATATATCTTTTGCTATCTCTTCAACTTCTTGATAATCACTATCTAAAATACTATTTTTAGCAATTAACATAGCGGTAAAAATCTTAGCTCTAAACTCTAGTGATCGATAATGCGGAACAAAAAGCTCACGAAAAATAGATAAAAAATGTAATTTATAACTCATCATAATCCTATTTTAAGTAAAATATAGATATAATTTCATCCGCCTTTCCTTAGACCTGTGCAATGCTTTTAAAAAGCACCGCTTCAGGATGGGAACATAGCAGAGCACTTTTTATAGGTGTGTGCCGCAGTCATCTGGGGAGAGGTTTTCTATATCTAAATCTTTCATAAAATCTCTACAAATTTTATCAAAATCCACCCCTTCAATTTTTGGGCTTTTTTTGAATTTAGCTCTTATATTTTGAAATCCTCTTACTAAATCCTTGTTTTTAACACCATAGCTTATAGAGAGTCCAGCCTCGACAAAAGCAGCTAATCTATCACAATATTTCAAAGCCTTGCCATCAATGCTATTGTACTCATCATCATTGACATTACTCATACTTCCGTGATATGGTTGTGGAGTTGTGCGACAAATTCTATTTTCAAATTCATCTTTTTTAAAGACCCCATCATCGCTTCTAACACCCAAAATATAGCTAAATTCATCTCTAAAACTTTGTGGGACATATGGAAGAATCTTATCTTCGATTAATCTCATCTCATAATCGCTAATTATCTCATTTAACCCATCAATACCATATTTAACAGGGCTTATAATATCACGAGTTAAGCTCTCAGGTAGATCATGGAACAAAGCACAATAAAAGTTATTTTCTAATCGTTTTGAATTTGCTCCAACTTTGATTGAATAAAAATAGCCAAATATCGCTACAACTAGCATATGACCTAAAACTGCTGTTTCTGGAATTCTATTTGTCTGAGCCCAACGCTTTTGAAATCTTAATCTTCCACTTAGATCGACTATGCGAGCTAATTTTTGATTCATAGCGATCTTTCTAACGCCGATTAATTCATAATAATCTTCTAGCTCTTCATCTACTTTTTGCTTTAATTCATCGATATCATTTAAAAATTTACTAGTTTGATATACAATGCTAAATTCCCACTTAGTAGCTAAATAACTAGCAGCTTTTAAAATTAATCTCTCTTTTTTGTGGCCTTTGTCTTCTAAATAACTCTTAAATCTATCTAAAAATTTACCATCTTCGATATCTTCTATTAATGGTTCTAAATTTGTCAAAACCCAGTTATTTATCTCACAAGCTTTGGTTTTTTGGATATGATGAAAGACATCTGGGCGAATATCAGTTACCACAACTCTACTTAAAAACTCAAAAACTCCACCTTCTATTATATAACGCATATCTACATCATTTTCAAGCTTTGCGATGAAATATGCTATTATAAATTTATGAGCTTGTTTATCTAGCTCTGATAGCTCAACCATCTTAGGATAGTCATTCCACCTTGATATATTGGCTGCTTTGAAAATATGTTCAATAAGTTTTGGATTTATCATTAGTTAAATTTCCTAGTATTTTCAAATACTATAGAGCTTGTGTCATATTTTTGCTCTTTTATCATATTGCTATCAACTTCTATAATCGTATGGACATTGCCCCTTGGATTAAAATCACCAACAACTCTTAGATATTTTGGTTTTAGCTTATTATCTAGAGTATCGTAAATTTCATTTATACTAGATTCATGACTTATATGGCGATTTAAAAAGCTATTTATATATAATTTTAGAGCCTTTAACTCTACTACAAATTTATCAGGGACATAGGTTAGATAAATTGTAGCAAAATCCGGATAGCCACTCCTTGGACAAAAGCAAACAAACTCTGGTAGAGTGATTTTGATCGCATAATCTTTATTAGCACTATTTGGCCATATCTCAAAATCCTTATCTATATCAAATTCAGCTATAATCTTTTCACCATATTTTAAATTTTCCATATCTATCCTTAAACATCTAGATGCTTAACATCTTTAGCGTGAGCTTGGATATACTCTCTTCTTGGCTCAACCTCATCACCCATAAATAGCTCAAATATATCACTAGCGCTTTGCATATCTTTGACATCTATCTTTAACAAACGGCGATTTTCTGGATTCATGGTAGTTTCCCATAATTGATCTGGATTCATCTCACCTAGACCTTTATAACGCTGGATATAAGCACCTTTTTTAGCATTTTTTTCTATATTTTCTAATACTTCTAATGGATCACCATTAAGGTCAATATCACGCTCTCTCATCTTAGAATATATATGGACAGCCTCAATATATAAAGGATTAACAAATAAAGTATCATTTATAATCAACTCTTCAAGGCCATTTGGAGTTTGGACATAAATTCTAATCTCATCTTCATTGACATATGAATTTAAGATATTATAATTTTGAGTTTCAAGCTCTGTTTTTATAATCTCAAATAACTCTTTAAAATCTTTGCTGATGATATCAGGATTTTCTATCATATATCTAATCGCACTTAATAGATTAAAACGCTTTTTAAGCTCATTTAAAACGCTTCTATAAGCGCTAATTAACTTTAAATAATCGATCAAATCATTATTGCCAATACCTTCAAAATCTTCATTTTCAATTCCTGTTTCTATTAAGAATTCATTTAGGGCTTTTTCATCTTTTAGATAAATTTCTTTTTTGCCTTTTTTGTATCTATAAAGTGGCGGCTGGGCTAAATAGACATTTCCATTTTCTATAATTGGCGTAAGAAATCTAAAGAAAAATGTAAGAAGTAGAGTCTGGATATGGCTCCCATCGACATCAGCATCTGTCATAATAATGATTTTATGATATCTTAATTTACTAGCATCAAACTCATCCCCAATACCACAACCAAATGCGGTTATCATATTTTTTATCTCTTCGGATTTTAAAATTTTATCAAGTCTGCTCTTTTCTACATTTAAAATTTTACCGCGAAGTGGCAAAATAGCTTGAAATACTCTATCTCTACCTTGCTTTGCTGAACCACCAGCAGAATCACCCTCAACAAGATAAATTTCACTCTCGCTTGGGTCTTTGCTTTGGCAATCGGCTAATTTACCAGGCAGTGTCCCAACGCTATTTAAATTATCTTTTTTGCGTGTTAAATCTCTAGCTTTTTTGGCCGCTTCTCTACCACGAGCTGCTAAAAGAGCTTTATTCATGATAGCTTTTGCTTCGTTTGGATTTTCTTCAAAATATTTACAAAGCACTTCAAAAGTTATCTTTTGAACTATTGGTTTGACATAGCTTGAGCCGAGTTTGCTTTTGGTTTGACCCTCAAATTGTGGTTCTGGGACTTTGACACTTACAACAGCTATAAGGCCCTCTCTTATATCATCTCCAGTGATTTTGGTATCTTTTTCACGAGCATTAGCATTTGCTGTTATGTAATTTGTAATAGCTCTAGTAAGCCCCGCTCTAAATCCAGCTTCGTGAGTCCCACCATCAGGGGTTTTGATATTATTTACAAAGCTTAGTAAATTCTCACTATATGTCTCATTATAAAGTAGAGCAAAATCGACTACAACATCATCTTCGCCACCGCTAAAACTCACAGCTTTGCTTACTGGGTTGCTTTTATTCATATCAGTTACAAAGCTCTCAAGCCCACCTTCAAAGTGATAACTCTCTTTAAATCCATCTCTTTGGTCTTTGAAATTTATAGTGATTTTAGGATTTAAATAGGCTAACTCTTTAAATCTTTTAGCTAAAATTTCTCTATCAAATTTAGTTATTTCAAAGATAGTATCATCAGGCCAAAACTCTATGCTAGTTCCAGTTTTATTAGTAGTTTTAATAACTTCTAAATCACTTTTTGGTATGCCTTCGGCAAATTCTTGGCGATGAAGTTTTCCATCTCTTTTTATATTCAAAACCAATTTTTTAGATAATGCATTAACAACAGAAACCCCAACCCCATGAAGTCCGCCTGATACTTTATATGTATCTTTATCAAATTTACCACCCGCATGAAGCACAGTTAAAACTACAGTAGCAGCTGAAATATTCTCAGTTGGATGGATATCTACTGGAATTCCCCTACCATTATCTGTGATTATAGCTGAGCCTTCATTTGTAAGTTCAATATCGATAGTATCGCAATATCCTGCCATTGACTCATCTATGGAGTTATCTACTACTTCATAGATCATATGGTGAAGGCCATTTATATTTGTATCGCCTATATACATTCCAGGGCGTGTTCTTACAGCTTCAAGACCTTTTAAAACCTTGATACTTCCAGCGGCGTATTTTTTTTGTTCTAAATTTTCCATTTTAATCCTTAAATATTTATAGGCATTATAACTGTTTTTAACTCTTCAGAGCTAAGTACAAATGGAAGGCCTACATCATTATATGATAAGGTAAATTCACTATCTTCAATGCTTGATAAGAAATCAAGAATAAATCTATTTTTCACACCTAATATAATGTTGTCTTCTATATCAAAATTTTGTTCAATTACTGTTTTTGCTTCGCTATTATCGTTATTTATACTCTCAAATGTTATGTTTTCTTTATTTATTGTGATTTTTATAATTTCAGATAGCATTGAGATTGTTTTGATACCTTCTATCATCTTTTCACGATTTAAATTTATATTGATTTTACTCTCTTTTGGGATTACTCTTTCATAGTCTGGATAGCGACCATTTATTAATTTTGTGAAAAATTCAAAATTTTGACTAATTGCTATAAATATATTTTCATCATAGTAAATTTCTATATTTTCATAGAATATTTTTTGGATTTCTACTATAGCTTTTTTAGGGATTATTATGCTAAATGGTTCACTCTTTGAGTCTATTTCAAGTGTATAAACGCTAAGTCTTTTAGTGTCAGTGCCAACTAGATTTATATTACTATTTTTTATATCGATTAAAGCACCTGTTAATTCTATTTTTGAATTTGTATTTTCTATTGAATTTGTGATTTTTTTAAGGCTTTTGCTTAGGTTAGCTGCGTTTATATTAAATCTTTTTTTATTTTCTATTGTTGGGAAATCTGGGAAATCATCGGCTTTTTGCATAGGTAGGCGATATTTTGAGTTATTTTGTTTTATATATAGATGATTTTGGATTGTTTCTAAGATAACTTCACCATCTTTTAAGCTTTTTATGATATCAAGAAGTTTTTTACCATTTGCAGTAGCTATTCCATCTTCAATTATGTTTACATTTGAGGCTTTATAACTTAGACCAATTTCATTATCTGTAGCTTTAATTGTTAGAATTGAATCTTTTGCATTTATGAATATGTGAGATGTTATTGAACTAAGATCTTTTTTATCAAGATAAGGGTTTGTATTTATGATAATTGATTCTAAAATATTTTTTTTGATTAAAACTTTCATTTTTTGCCTTTATTTTTTAAATTTATTTTTTCTTTTTAGTTGGTTTGTTGATTTTGTGAATAACTACACAAAACACCGTAAAATTGGGTAAATTTTATTGAAAAATTTTGAAGGGAATTTTCACACATATTCACTATTCCTTTGATAATATTTTATTTTTTAACTCTTCTAATCTAGCTTTAAAATAGCTATCATTTTCCATTAGATTATTAATTTTTTTAATATTGTGACTAACTGCGCTATGGTCTTTTAATCCAAAGTGTGATGCGAGCTGAGGCATAGAGTTTGGAGTGAGAGTTTTGGCTAGATATATACAAATTCTACGAGCTTCTACGATATTTTTAGTACGATTTTTACTTTTTATGTCACTTGGTTTAATATTCATTTCATGTGCTACATCTTTTATTATATTTTCTAGACTTATAGCTTCTTTTTTCTCTTTTATCTGATCTTTTATTACATTTTTGGCAAATTCAAGTGTGATATCTTGACGCATAATATTTGCAAAAGCGTTAATATTTATAATTGCGCTTTCAATTTCTCTAATATTATCACCCATATTTGAAGCGATATATTCGATTATATCATCACTTAGTTCTATCTTATCAAATTCACATTTTGTTTTAATAATTCTAATTTTGGTATCAAGCTCTGGTGGCGTAATATCAGCCATTAATCCCCATTCAAATCGACTTTTTAGACGCTCTTCAAAATCTTTTAACATTTTTGGAGGTTTGTCCGAGGTCATTACTATTTGACCTTTTTTAGCGTGAATTTCATTAAAGGTGTGAAAAAATTCTTCTTGTGTTTTTTCTGATTTGTGAAAAAACTGCACATCATCAATCAGTAAAACATCGCAATTACGATATTTTTCTTTAAATTTATTCATAGTTCGGTTTTCTAGATTTCGTATAAAATCACTAGTGAATTGCTCACTTGTAATACAAATAACCGTTTTGCCATGTTCTAAGCACTCATTACCAATTGATTGTAAAAGATGTGTTTTACCAAGGCCGGTTGAACCATAGATAAATAGCGGATTATATGCTTTTCCTGGATTGCTTGCAACTTGTTTTGAACTAATAAATGCAAATTGATTGGAATCGCCAACAACGAAGTTATCAAATGTATAGCTAGGATTTAATAGTGAACTTTGACTTCTAATTTCTTTTACATTTACATCTTTTGATTTTATACTTAAATTTGCCTTTTGGGTTGTGATTAAAACCTCAGGCTTTATACCTGTGTGAACTTCGTAGATATTAGCTAGTTTATTAGCATATTTTGTTTGGATAAATTTGGCTATAAGCTCATTAGGAGCGATAAAAATAACTCTTTGAGAATTTGAACCTTTTTCGCTAAATTTAATCCGTGAAATGTAATTATCCATCTCGCTTTTGGAGATCTCTTGACCCAAAATTTCAAGCGCTTTTGTGCCTAGCAA